>UREG01000042.1 GCA_900546795.1 uncultured Veillonellaceae bacterium
ATCACTGCAGCCCCCTATGCCGACCGAATCGATACCAAGATAAAACTGCCGCTATAGCGGTTTCATCGGCTGCACCGCAGGGTTTTATTCGTTTCTTTTCCTTCGTTGCAGCCGGCAATATCCATGCCCTTTGACTGCCCGCATCTTCTTGCCGTTATACGGACTCGATATTTTTTAGTTTGAATTCATTTTTATAAAAATCCAGCACCCCTTCTTTTTGCAGGGCGCTCAGGGTTGAAGAAAGCGCGCTGCGGTCTACGGAAAGGTAGTCGGCCAATTGCTGCCGGTTATACGGCAGGGTAATCACCGCACTTTGCTGCCGCCGGCTTTCCTGGGCTAAGTAGGCGATCAGTTTATGCCGGATTGACCGCTGGGATAAATACTGCAGTTTTTCTGTCAACAGGCAATTTTTTGTCGCCAGGATATGAAAGAGGTTCCGCAGCATGTGGCGGCAGGCTTCGCTCGTCTTTGTGCCGGTTACCAGCGCTTCCATATAAATTTTCAGGTAGGTCGTAGGCTGGGCAGCTACAGCGTCTACCGTCGCCCGGCTCGCTTCCATGGCGGCAAAGGTTTCACCGAAAAGATCGCCGGGCCGTATGTCCGTCAGGATATGGCGGTTGCCCCAGATATCTTCCTGTATGATATGCATGGCGCCGGACAGCACGATTCCCATCCAGGGCTGCGGCTGACCGCGCCGGATAACGAACTGCCCTTTCGGCGCTTCCGTCGGGCTGGCTTTTACCGTTTGCAGCACTTCTTCCCCTTCCGCTTCCGTCAGTCCGCGAAACAGCGGGCTTTTTATCAGATTTATATCCATTATTTCCTCCGCTCGTTGTTTTTCCAACTGTTTTTTCTTTCCTTTTATAGTATCATAGATAAGGAAATAGGAACACTCTCGACAGCATTAGGAGGATTAAGTATGAAACGAAGAATTATTCAGATAGACAAAGAAAAATGCAATGGATGCGGTCTCTGCGTATCCGCCTGCCATGAAGGCGCGATCGGACTGCAAGACGGCAAAGCCGTTCTTCTCCGGGACGATTACTGCGACGGACTTGGCGACTGTCTCCCCGCCTGTCCGACCAACGCCATCACGTTTGAAGTACGGGAAACCGTACCCTACAGCCACGGCGCGGTCATCGAAGCCAGCCGAAAAGCCCGGGGCCTGGAAACGCATCATGTGGCCAGCGAGCTGACCAGCTGGCCGGTTCAGATCAAGCTTGCCCCCGTTCAGTCTCCGGTGTACGACAAAGCGGATATCTTAATTGCCGCAGACTGCACCGCATATGCGTACCGCAACTTCCACGAAGATTTTATGCGCCGCCATGTAACGCTGATCGGCTGTCCTAAGCTTGACGCCGTCGATTACAGCGACAAGCTCACGGAAATTTTCCATCATAACAATATCCGCAGCGTAGAAATCGTCCGCATGGAAGTGCCCTGCTGCGGCGGCATGGAATACGCCGTCCGCCAGGCGATTGAGCAGTCGGGCAAAGAAATCACTCTTATCGTCACGGTCATCGCCTTGGACGGTACGATCAAAACCGCATAAAAATACCGCTCTTGCTTTTGTGCAAGAGCGGTATTTTTTTATGCCTGTATATACTGAAACAGTACCTGCATCGTTCCGCCGCAAACCATGCCTTCGGCCATTGCCTCATGGTCGCAAAGCGTTACGGTGCCAACGGTATTTTTTTTCGTTTTCATCACTTCCAGCGCCTGCTGACGGATATCGTATTCCGCCCGGCCGCCGCCGATCGTTCCCCGGCAGGTGCCGTCCGGCCGCACGAGCATCTGCGTTCCCGCTTTTCTCGGCGTAGAGCCGCGGGTTTCCAGTATTGTCGTCAGTACCGCCGCCGTGTTTCCTGCGCTCAGTTCTTCGATAATCTCCCGATCCATGGTTTCATCCTTTCTTACATAAATGGCCGCCGCGCCGTCTGCGCAAAACAGCCAGCGTTTCCGCTGCGATCGCCAGCGCGATCTCTTCCGGCGTTTCACTGCCGATATCTAATCCTACCGGAGCATACAGCTGTTCCATCCATGCCGGGTCAACGCCTTCTTCCCGGAGCAGTTTTTTTACGACTTCTACCCGGCGGCGGCTGCCCAGCATACCGATATACGGAATCTTGGCCGGCAGCAAATGATGCAGGCAGAGCCGATCCCACGTATGCCCTCTCGTTACGACAACCGCGCCGCTAAACCGAGAGAGAGGCAGCTGACTTAGTACGGCGTCATAGTCTCCGCAGATCACTTCTGCGGCAGATGGGAACAAGTTCGGGTCGGCAAATTCCGCCCGGTCGTCCAGAATCGTGCAGTGATATCCGATATACCGATATTGCTGTTCCAAACACCGGCTGATATGTCCGGCGCCCAAAATCAAGATCTCTTTTTCCCGTTCCAGTTTCTGCCAGAACCACCGTATCCCATCGGTTCCTTCTATGATCTCCGGCCCCTGGTATTCATGGCTGCGGATATATTCTGCCGCGCCCGCATTGGGCGTGCCGCAGACCAGTGTTCCGTCCAATAAAAATATCAGCGAATCGCCGAGATGTTCTTCCGCCATGCAGGTCAGTACATACCGTTCTTCGCCCTGTATGCCCGCTTCCCGCAAGGTTTTCCACATGTCACGCATGCAGCCAGCCTCCTTTCAGCACCGCTTCGAGCACGCCGCCTCCGACGGCCCGCGCTTTATCCGATATGGTCCAGCAATGATCGATTTCACAGCGGCTGTCAATATCGCCGATCTTCATGCCCTGCGGCACGGTCAGCCCATCTTGCAGCAGTCCCCGCAGTACGCCGCTGATCGTCGCCGGTACCGGCACATCGCCGATATAGGCTAGGATGTCCCCGGCGGCTACGGTATCGCCGATCCGGCGTACCGCCCGAAATATCCCGGCCGCCGGCGCGTGCAGCACTCGTTCCACCGTATAGCCGCCGATGTTTCCCGGTATGCCCGTATTGGGAATGGGCGAGCCTTGTGTATAGACTTTGCCCAAATAATGTCCCCGTTTGGTTTCTACGGCCATATGGACGTCTTCGGGCGCAGAAAATCCCGGCCCTACGCCGATCACGATCGGTGCGTCATCTTTTGACGTTCCTAAATTCCGTTTAGCCAGAATCGCATCTATCACGACTTCCGGCTGAAAATACTGCAAAAGCTCTTCATAGGATTCCGTAAGTACGGGGATATCCCCTTTTTCCCATACGGACTGCGCTTCTTTTGCCGCAGTATGCACGGCTTTTATTCCTTCTATTTCTATCTGCCCTTCATATATCGCCGCACCAAACGACACGGTACGCCGTATCATCGTCGGTTTTGGCAGATCATTCATCACAACCGGCAGTCCCGCCGACCGAAGCCGGTGTGCAATACCGCTGGCCAGATCACCGGCCCCGCGGATCAACAGTACCCGCATGATATACCTCCTTTGCCTGTTCATAGGCTTGCGGCGTATCGATATCCATAAAACAGAAGCGCGGCCAGTCCAGCCGCCGCACTTCTTTTTCTTTCAGCAGGCTCCGCCCGCCGGTATCTCCTGTAAGCGCTTCGAGCGCATCATACCAATAAGAACCAAACAGCACCGGGTTCTGCGGGATTCCCTGATAAAACGGCCGGGCGATCGTCTGCGAAAAATCCAGAAGTTTCGCCAGCCGCACCAGCAGCGCCGATTCGATAAACGGCATATCTCCCGCCAGAAACAACAGCCCGTCAAACTCCTTCCGCCAAGTGCGGACAGCCAGCCGAACAGATTCCGCCTGCCCCAAGGCCGCCATTTCGTTATAAATCCAGGGAACAGCAGCCGCATCGCAAAGCGCCGCTAGTTCCTGCCGCGGCTCGCCAATGACGGCTCGAACGGAAAGGCCCGACGCAGCGGCAGCCAAAAGCGTACTGCCCAATACGGTTTGCCCGCCCAGCGGCAGCAGCTGTTTCGGCTGGCCCATGCGCCGGGAAAGCCCCGCACCCAATACGATGATCCCGATCCGATGCGCGGTCATACCCGTTCGATAACCTCCCGGATTTCACAGGTTTCCCGATACCCGTCTGCCAGGACGATCTCATCGAGTTCCACCGTTTCCAGATCTTCCAGCAGCGCTTCTACCATTCGGCGCTGGACATAATCATAGCCCGTGCAGAACAGAATCTTTTTCCCCTGGCTGTTTTTAAACAAGCCGTGCGGATGCCCGATGAGGCGGGTCAGCAGAAACGGCGTCACCACAATGCCGGGTTTTCGCTTCATGATCGCGGCAACCTGCTCGATCTGATATACCTTGTCTTCTGTAAGCGGCAGACCAAGCGCCTGCAGATTCAGCACGCCGACCGTCGCTGCAGTATGCGGCGGGATAACCGGCTCATGCACGCCCGGCGCTTTCAGCCATTTTTTCCGCGAGCCGTCCGCTTCCGCCAGTATGTACCATTCCGGATGGCGTTCTGCAATACGGGACACCATCTCTGCCGGCAGGCCGATCAATTTCCCTTTGCCGTCTTTTCCTGAAAACCAGGCTGCCGTTTTGCCGGCCTGTATCTGTTTTTCACAGTATGCCAGCCCTTCTTCTTCATCGAGCGTGCATATCGGTTCATAGCAAGCGCCCTGTTCTTCATACATCTTTGTCGTACTCGTTACCAGCAGAGGAAGCCCCCGGCCGTATTCTTCCAGTTTTTTCAATACTGTGGATTTTCCGCCCGCGCCGACAATCGCTGTAATTCCCGGCTGCAGCATCTGCTTCCACCGAATGTCCTGTCTCATGGTATCCCTTCTTTTATCTTATTTTTCGCTGTCCTTTTTCTTCATAGCCATATATACCCGTTCCGGAATAAACGGCAGCACGTCCAGATGCACGCCGACGGCATGGTCGATTGCGTTTTGAATCGCCGGACACGAGGAATTGATAACCACTTCCCCAATGGATTTAACGCCGTACGGTCCCGTTGGTTCATAGCTTTCTACATAAGAAGTCCGAATCACGCCGACGTCTTTTCGGGTCGGTACTTTATACAGCATAAAATTATTCGTTTCCAGCGCTCCGTGCGCATTGTACCGGATTTCTTCATACAGCGCCATGCCGATGCCCTGGGCAATGCCCCCTTCTGTCTGGACACGGACCAGATGCGGGTTGACTACCGTACCGCAGTCTACCACGCCGACAAAATCCACCGGCGTTACCCGGCCGGTTTCCGTATCTACATGGACTTCAGCAAATCCTACGATAAACGGCGGCGGAGACACGGGGCTGCCGTGCGAGGCAGCAGCGCTCAGCTGCATGCAGTCCGGCCGGCTCGTCAGCCGCACTTGCAGTTCTTTTAAATCGAGAGATTCTCCCGACACACGGGATACGGCCGTCCAGCCGTCAAAATCCAGCTCTTCTGCCGTACACTGCAATTCTGCCGCCATATGCGCCAATATGATTTCCAGCAGGCTTTCCGCCGCTTTTTTCGCAGCCATCCCCGTTACATAGGTCGTGCTGGACGCATACGAACCGGGATCAAACGGCACGACGTCCGTATCGGCTTCATATACCGTCATCTGCTCCATCGAACAGCCGAGCACTTCCGCTGCCATCTGTTTGAGTATGGTATTGCTGCCGGTGCCCATATCGGTCGCGCCCGTATACAAGGTATACAAGCCATCGTCTCCCAGCCGGATCTCTACCGATGCCGTATCGATGCCCGCGATGCCGGAACCCTGCATGCCCATGCCGATGCCCAGCCCGCCGCGGGTGTGTTCATCTACCTGCCAGCTGTGAGGACGCTCATTCCAGCCGATCATTTCCATCCCTTTCCGGATACATTCGTCCAGCGACGAGCTGCCCAGCACTTCTCCTTCCGGATATACCAGGCTCGTTTCCCCGGCTTTAATAATGTTTTTGAGACGGATCTCCGTTTCGTCCATGCCCATCATGGCCGCCAATTTATTGACTGCCGATTCCAGGGCATAATCCGCTTCCGTCGCGCCGTAGCCGCGGAACGCGCCGCCGGGCATATGATTGGTATACATCATTTCGCCGCTGTACCGGATTGCATAGGTTTTGTTGTACATGGGAATCGATTTATGTTCCGCTGCCGTAAATGTGGTCCACGCATGGCTTCCGTACGCGCCAGCATCCGACACGCACAGCATGTCGATCGCCCGGATCATGCCGTCTTTATCCGCTCCAACGCGCACCTTCCAGGTTCTGGCATGACGGCTGGTCGAACAGTTCGCCGCTTCATGCCGTTCATAGATCAGATAAGCCGGCTTTTTCAGCGTCCAAGTAACAAAGGCGCAGATCAGTTCAGTGCAAGCCGTCTGTTTCGCCCCAAAACCGCCGCCGATACGCGGCTTGATTACCCGCACTTTATTCGAGGGGATCTGCAGCAGCTTGGAAATATGCCGGCGCACATGGAAAGGAATCTGCGTAGAACTTACGCAAACCAGCCGCCCCATATAATCGAGATGACAAAACGTTTTAAACGGTTCCATCATGCTCTGCTGCGTTGCCTGGCAGCGGTACGTTCCTTCCGCCACATACGCGCAGTTGGCCAGAGTTCCTTCCAAATCCCCTTTTTCCACATGATATGAACATGCCACATTACGTTTAACGTCCTGTCCCACAGGGAAGTTAAAATGGATATTGTCTTCGTCATGGACAATGCTGGGATGATCTTTCGCCGTTTCATAATCCAGCACCGGTTCCATCACTTCATAGTCCACCCGTATCAGGCGCAGCGCTTTATTGGCCGTCCGTTCATCTTTAGCAACGACAAACGCCACTTCGTCTCCTACATACCGCACAACGGGATCCAGCAGCATTTTGTCGTACGCCGACGGTTCCGGATAGGTCTGCCCTGCCAGCGTAAACCGGATCTGCGGCGTATCTTCATACGTAAATATCGCTTCTACACCCGGCACTTTTTTGGCAGCGTCCGTTTTGATGCTGCGAATGCGGGCAAATGCATGCGGACTGCGCAGCACCTTGATGCACAGCGCGTGCGGCGGTATCAGATCTTCCGTATATACCGGCTCGCCGGTCAATATCGGCATGGCATCTACTTTTTCATATCCTTTGCCTACATGTCGCATACCTTCACCCCCAAATACCGTTCAATCGCCCGAAGCTGGCTCATATATCCTGTGCAGCGGCACAGATTGCCGGCCAGCACATGATCGATCTCTTCTTTCGTTACGTTCGTTTGCAGCCGTTTCAATGCCAATACGCCCATGATAAATCCGGTGCTGCAATACCCGCACTGGTCAGCTCCTTCCGCCGCCATGCAGGCTGCAAACGCTTCCGCTTCTTCTTTCACGCCTTCCAGCGTCGTGATTTCATGCCCTTCAATCCGAAACGACGGTACCGCGCAGGATAACACCGGTTTGCCATCCATCCATACCGTGCATAGCCCGCAGTTGGTCGTATCGCAGCCGCACCGCACACTGTACAGCCCCAGCCCGCGCAGTGTCTCGATCAGCATTTCGTCAGGCAGTACGGATAAATTCATTTTCTTTCCGTTGATCACCGCTGTTATTTCCATGTTTCTACCTCCTTGACCAACCGGCGAACCACTACAGCCGCCATTTCTTTCCGATACGCTGCGCTTGCATGGCTGTTTGTCTGGAACGTTACTTCTTCCGCAGCCAGCTGCGCCGCTTCTTCTGCCGCAGACGCGCCTTGTTCGGTAAGCAGAGCCGAAGCTTTTTCCGCAATCACCGCTGCGCCCGGCCGGCAGCCGATTACAACGGTCCAGCAGCCGTTTTCCTCTGCAACGGCTCCAGTTAAATAGGGAAAATCGCTCTGCGATTTCCGCAGGGCTTCATGCGCCGCCCGAATATTCTTTTTCGGCAAAATAACCTGTACCAGCAGTTCATGCATTCTAGGACAGGCTAAATACTCCTTCATCGCCATACGGCCTTTGCCAAACAACTCCACTTCTGCGCCTAACGCCAAAAAGGTCGGCAAAATATCGGAAAAACCAAATTTAGACGCAACTGAGCCGCCAATCGTCGCACATTCCCGAAACTGCACGCCCAAAATCGAATGTACGCACGAAGCAGCCGCGCCGCCGGCATACGCTTGCAGGACTGGCGACGTTTCCATATCCCGGAGCGTTGCCATGGCGCCAAGCTGTATTTCCGTTTCCGTTTCCCGGATATACCGAAGCCCCAAGCCTGATAAATCGACGGCTTTGACGATGGAAGCCCGGCCCAGCCGCAGCCAGCAGCAGCCGCCTAATAGTGCCGCCGTCTTTACTTTTTGGTACTCCGCATTCGCTTCTTCCAGCGTAGACGGCCGTACCAAGTTGGTGTAGGTAAGCATATTTCTTCCTCTCCTTTTCATAACAATACACACGTATTCATCATATATTTTATCATTTTCATTTGTAAATGGCTATACAGAGAGCTATGCCGGCCCGTTCCCTCTTTTTTTCGTTTTTCCCGCTGCCCTTGACAAATACCGACTTCCATAGTGAAATAAACCTAACAGACCGCTGATGCCCCAAAGAAAGGATGATCTCTATGCCCTTATATTTCATGCACCGCGATATCACCACGATCCCTGCCGACGCCATTGTCAATGCCGCCAACCCAACCTTGCTGGGCGGCGGAGGCGTTGACGGCGCCATCCATCGCGCCGCAGGCCCATCGCTTCTTGCCGAATGCCGCCCGCTTAGCCCTTGTCCTACGGGAGAAGCCCGCATTACAGGCGCCGGAAACCTTCCTTGCCGTTACGTCATTCATACCGTCGGCCCAATCTGGACTGGCGGGAAAAACGGCGAAGCCCTTCTGCTGCGCCGCGCTTACGAATCTTCATTAACGCTCGCCCATAAACACGGCTGCCGCACGGTGGCCTTTCCGCTTCTCTCGTCCGGCGCTTACGGCTATCCGAAAGCCGAAGCCCTCGCCATTGCCGTTGCGGCTATTCGCAATTTTCTCCTGGCCAGCCACGACGATCTGACCGTGTACCTCGTCCTCTTTGACCAAGACTCTCTCCAGGCCAGCCATGAAAATCTTTCTGAACTTGCCGTTTATCTGCGCACAGCCGACGCCCTGTCTGCCGATCAGGAAGGAAACGAAAGCGGAAAAAACCTGCCGCCGCTTCCTGCTAACCAAAAATACCGCCATGGTGACAGCTGCACGCCTAAAGACAGCGCAGCCGCCTTTTCATTTTCCCAGCGCACCACAGAACGCGCCGAAAATTCATTGCCGGAGCAAACCGTTCCGGATAAAGATGACTTTGATTTCTATGATGAAGAAGCCGATGCGGATACGGATTATGACGAGGCAGAATATTACGATAAGGACGAAGGGTATTGCGAAGAATACTGCGCTTCCCCCACTTGCACCGAAGAAACTCTCCGTGCCGTTTTGGCGAACCGGGAAGAAACCTTTTCCGAAATGCTGCTGCGAAAAATCGATGAATCCGGCAT
The DNA here is from genome assembly GCA_900546795.1 of uncultured Veillonellaceae bacterium. GTDB lineage: Bacteria > Bacillota > Negativicutes > Veillonellales > Megasphaeraceae > UMGS915. The sequence continues at coordinate 9,401 of UREG01000042.1, forward strand.
GACCGATACCGAATGCTACAAACGGGCTAATATTGACCGCAAACTCTTTTCCAAAATCCGCAGCCGAACTGATTATACCCCGAGCAAGCCAACGATTCTCGCCTTTGCCATTGCATTATGCCTGCCGCTGGAAGAAACGCAGCGTCTGCTCCGAACAGCTGGCTTTACCCTTTCCGGTTCTAACAAAGCTGATCTCATCATCACCTACTTTCTCTCCCAAGGCATATACGATATCTTCACCATCAACGAAGCCCTCTTTGCCTTTGGGCAGCCTCAGCTCGGCGCATAAAAAATGTCGCTTTCTAAGCGACCAAATCTGCCTCCAAACCGTCTATACTATGACTGCAGCCCTTTGGCGCAGTCATTTTTATTTTCCAAGGAGGTTTTACTATGGCTCAACCCATTACAGAACTTGTATGCATTCTCGACCGCAGCGGCTCCATGTCCGGATTAGAAGCCGATACCATCGGCGGATTCAACGCCATGATCAATAAACAAAAAGAGACCAAAGGCACCGTTCTTGTTACTACCATTCTCTTTGACGATACAGCAGTGATGCTGCACGATCGGCTTTCGCTGTCTCACATCCGTCCATTAACTAAAAAAGATTATGTCCCCGGCGGCTGCACCGCGCTGCTGGATGCTGTAGGTGCGGCCATCGACAGGCTCGCTATCATTCATGCCTACGCCCGGCCGGAAGATGTACCGGCACACACGCTTTTTGTCATCATCACCGACGGAGAAGAAAACGCCAGCTGCCGCTACACCTATGCCGATGTCAAACGTGCCATGAAGCAGCAGCAAGAACACGGCTGGGAATTCCTCTTTCTGGGTGCAAATATCGACGCCGCAGAAACAGCGGAAAACCTGGGCATTGACCATGGCCATGCCAGCACCTACCATGCCGACTCCATCGGCACCCGGCTGAACTTTCACGTCTTAGATAAAATCATTCATCATTTCCGCAAAAGCGGCGAAATACAAGACGACTGCTTTGCCTCTATTGATGAAGATTTTGAATCCCGAAAAAGCGGATCGCAACCTAAATAACACTTCATTCTTCGATAAAAAGACTGCCGAGAAAACAAATCACACGGCGCCCTCAACCAGCAGGCAGCCTTTTGCCACTTATCCGCGCCCCTTCATACAAGTGCCGCCTGCATCTGTTCATTCACCACAATCTCGAGGTCTCGTACTTCTGTCCGTTTCCTACATTCTTTTTATAAAATCTAAAAAACTTCCGTGGGTTTACGTTATGGGCAATACCGCCATGAACGCAGCCACTCGGAAGTTTTTTTATTTATCCATCACACACGCCAAATGCAGCCCCACATGAGGGAGCCGGTTAGATTTCAGCGCCCCCTATCTTTGCATCGGGGAAATCGTATCCGCGGTAACCTTCACCAAGCCATACAAACCCTAAAACACCCATCCGCCGACCGAACAATACGCTTTCTTAATTCGTTCATGAGGAATACTCTGGCAAACTATTCAATCAGGCTTTTGCTTCGTCACTACATGTGTTCATTCCACTCTAGTCCTGAGGATTCGGCCATTTTAAACTTTTTGCGAATTTTTCACTCCATTTATAATTCACTAGTCAGAAAATATTTAGGCAAATCCCCTTCCGTTTCCTCCGACGAATCAAAACAAAATCCATCGTCAACTAATCTGTTAGCCAAGGAGTACTTTCTCCGTCCCCACTCCAATTACCGATTCATCATCAGATTCACTGCTTTTTATGGACAAGGTATGCAATCTTATCGGCAATATCCAATCAAACAACTCCCAACCCACATGCAGGGCAACCGTAATATACATAAAAAGAATTCTTGTGTAATACAACGGCACTCATCTTTAACCATGATCTTATCCCCTGTATGAACTGCGAAAAAAAGCACCCACTAAAACGCGAGCGCTTTTTCACGAGAGTCTGATTATTTGGCAGGCGTACGTGCCGCCTGCATCTCTCGGGGTTTCCCGGTACTACCATCGGCATGTGGATCGTACGAAATTTTCCACCTCAAATACTCATTTCTTATTACTTATATTTTAATGATGATTATCTCGTTTATAAACTACTTTCTTATTACGTAATAGCCGGGTCCATTCCTTATTATCGATTTTCATAAAAGTAATAATAGAGTTTTCAAAACCTGCCGGATCACTGGGCGTTTGCAATCTTAGAACCAACTTAAACACAAGCTCATCCATCGTAAAGCTTTTTAAAACTAAAGCACTATTCGGCCGATTCGTTTTAATAATATAATCAGGTATCTCTACTACTTCCGCAATATGCTGCTTGTATGCTTCATATGCTTCTGGATGCTGAGCTTGAATATGCGCTTTCTGAGTTTCTAATAAAATCACTTTATCAGACCGTATATTTTTAGTGACTACTTTATAAAGACCCCTATCTATTGTCCCAATATATTCCAACTGACTAACCTCTTTCTCATTGTCTGACTGTATGTTATCAAACTTTTTTACAGTTATTGCCAACGCTTTCTTCCAACGCTTTCGATTTATCCGCGAATACAGTTTTCCAGTCTATCTATTTCATCTTTTCGAGCACCTGACACTCTACCTGTATCTAGATCGCGAGCGGCGCGTGCGGACTTCTCAGCATCCGTAAGGCCTTCGATGTGCGGTGCTGTCGTCATACAGCAGCCGTATTTGCTTCTAGTTATTTACGTGCATCGGCAAGAATTGGTCCGTTTTCATCAGTATATCAGTTATACCTGGCGAAAATACTGTCATGTATCTGGAGCCGAGTACACGTATCTATTCCTTTTAAACCAGTTATCACCTTAGCAGTGTTATCCAACTCCCACTGTTTCAGCCATTCGAATCGATACCGCCAATATTCTTTATTCGTCATATATCTAACACCTTTCAATCCACGCACCCGCGAGGGTATGATCTACTTTTTCTGATTCATAGTCTGCAATATTACTTTCAATCCACGCATCGTGCAAAAATGCAATAAAAAAAGCACCTGATATCAGATGCTTTTTCGTAGTGTCAATCCACGCACCCGCGAAGGGTGCGACAAGGTACGGTATTCGAACCGTTTTTGAGATATGACTTTCAATCCACGCACCCGCGAAGGGTGCGACATTATCCCTTGTGAAAGAGACTGTAGAGTTAATTCTACGCATCGTGGAATTAATCCTACTTGTCTCTGCAGCAAGGGACAAGTTTCCGGCTCTTAATTACCGCCGCAACCCTCGCCGGAAACGTCGGTAATTAAGAGGGATAGTCTGGGGGGTAAAATCCCCCGGCTATCTAAGCTCATTATATCATACAACCATCTTTCAATCCACGCACCCGCGAAGGGGGCGACAACAAACGAGATTGCAAACGATATTTTTATTGAACTTTCAATCCACGCACCCGCGAAGGGTGCGACTTGAGGGGAATTCTATCCCTCATCCGCGAGGCATTAGTTACTATACTAATTGCTTATGCGGTTAGGGATAGAATTAACCGCCCACGCTATCGCCAACGTTCCCAGCGGAAACGATAGCGCGGGTAGATAGAGCGGAGGACGCAAGTCCTCCATCTATCAAATTCATTATATCATTCTTGCCATGCTTTCAATCCACGCGCCCGCGAGGGGTGCGACCATTGTATTGCTAGTTAAGAATTGGGATACCGTTCTTTCAATCCACGCACCCGCGAGGGGTGCGACCATTCGCTTTTTTCGTAGGTACTTCTGGCTCAAAACTTTCAATCCACGCACCCGCGAGGGGTGCGACATATTTCTCATGGCACACATTTATATATATATAGCTTTCAATCCACGCACCCACGAG
>UREG01000043.1 GCA_900546795.1 uncultured Veillonellaceae bacterium
GCGGCGAAGTTTTCTGGCCACATCTTCAATGGTCGGCGTATTGCCGGCATGGCCGTTGATAAAGAAGATTTTGGTAACGCCGTGCTCCGTCAGGCTTTCTACTACGTCGGTAATGACCGCTTCTACCGTAGACGGACGAAGGGAGATCGTACCGGGGAAACACCGGAAATATTCGCTGCAGCCAAAGGGAATTACCGGAATATAGTACGCGCCGGACTTTTCCGCTACCCGTTTGGCGATCGCTTCCGCTGCCAGATAGTCGCCGGTCAGCGACTGGATACCCTGCTGTTCCGTAGAGCCCATAGGGATTAAAACGACCGGATCGCTGGCAAATACTTCTTCGATTTCTTTCCATGTCATGTGATATAATGCATGTTTACTCATAATAAATCTCTCCTTTGCACCTGAGTCAAATATTATAATATAGTAAACGAATAGCAGACGCAAGAAAAGAAATCTCGATATGCTGAATTGAAATGAGAAAAGAAAAAAACAGGTGTATTATGACAAAATATGATATGATAAGAAAGGCAATATGCCGGAAGCACGGCATTTTAGGAGGAAGACTATGAGACAGACGCTGAGTCTGAAAGTATATCAGGATATATATGATAAGATACGCAGCCATTTTTACCGGCCCGGCGATCAGCTGCCGACCGAGAGTGAATTGGCGGAAAAGTACGGTGTGAGCCTGGCTCCGGTACGGCAGGCGCTGGGAAAACTGGAATCGGAGCATCTGATTTTGCGCATGCCCGGGAAAGGAACCTTTGTCGCGCCGGTGCTTCCGCCGGAGAGCATGGTAAATATGAGCGGGTTCAGCGCGTACTTTATCAATAAAAAAGTGGACGACGAGAGTGTGCAGTGCATGATGATCGACAGCGGCAGGAAAAAAATGACGCCTGAACAGGCGGCCGTATTTAAGACGGATACAAAGCGGGAATTCACCTTTTTGTCCCGCGTACGGTATGTAGATGGAAAGCCGCTCTTTTTCCTCAATCATTATGTGGAAAAGATCGATCCGGAAACGGTGCAGGCAGAAGGGGAAATCAAATCGCTGCGGGCGTTTTTGGCTAAACATGGAATGCATTCGGCATATGTGCAGGAACGGGTCAAAGCGGTAGCCGCCGACGAGGCGCTGGGAAAACTGTTTTCCGTGCCGGCAGGCTTTCCGCTGCTGAAGATCATTCGCCGGGAATTTAATGAGGCGTATGAACCGATCGTGTATGGAGAATATTATGTGAACTCCGACGTATGGGATTACCGGGTGCAGTATAACGCAAAAGAATTTTAAGCCGGATGACCACATTGCTGCGTTTAAAGAGGCGGATAAAAAATAAAAAGAGATAGGGAAATGACATGTTGCTGCATGAAAAGATATATCAGGATATTTTAAATAAGATCAATTCACATCAGTATGAAGAAGGGGCGCTGCTTCCGTCGGAAGGTGAGCTGTGCGCGATGTACCAGGCCAGCCGCTCTCCTGTCCGGCAGGCGATGGCCCGGCTCGACAATGAAGGGCTGATCGTCCGCAAAGCGGGCAAAGGGACGTTTGTTGCCGGAAGAAAAATCTGGCCCCATGCGCAGATGGGCGGCATGAAAGAAGAATTGGCGAAAAAAGGCCCTTTTCTGCACTGCGAAACGAAAGTGGTCGCCTCCTGCCTTGCCGATGAAAAGACGGAGCAGGAATGCGGCATAGCCGCCGGCACCGCATATGTGCAGGTGGATCGTATTCGGTATTATGACGAAGAACCGATTCATTTTCTGCGCCATTACGTCATCGGCGTGCCGGAAGAAGCGATCAAAAAGGAGAAAAACTTTTCTTCCCTGCTGGCCATCTATGATGCGCTGGGCATTCCTCTTGCCAGGACAGAAGACGTGATCGAAGCGGTAGGCGCCGACTCGGAAATCGCCGCCAATCTGCATATCCCCGTAGGATATCCGGTGCTGCTGATTAAGCGGTACACGTATAAACGGCCGGGCACGCTGCTGGAAATGGTGCATTTTTATATTAAGACAAACGACTGGAAATATCGGGTCACTTATGAAAATCAAATATAGAAAAGCGATAGCATGACAAATTTGTATCGTTGTCATGCTTTTTTGTATTGATAAAAGAGAAAAAAGAATATATCATAATGTTATTACATTACGATGTTGAGTCGAAAGGAGATGGGGTTATGACTTGGCAAATGTGGGTGACAATTGGTCTTTTTGTTTGGGTATTTGTTGCGCTGATATGGAAGATCGCCGATCCGATCATCGTGGGGATATCGATTCCTACGGTGCTGGCGCTTACCGGCATCGTCAATGCAGGAAAGGCATTTTCTGATTTTTCCAACACAACCGTTATGTTTTTTATGAGTATCTTTGTTTTGGGTAAAGCTATTATGAAAACGGGGCTGGCGGATTATATCGGAAGCACGATCATCAATCTGATCGGCAAGACGGAACGGCGGCTGACAATCAGTACAGCAGCGGTTGCGGCCGGCATGTCCGCGTTTTTAAATGATACGGGGACGACGGGCTGCCTGATGCCGATCATCGGTGCGATGGCGCAGAAAGCCAATATGAATTTGTCGAAAGTGTATATGACCTTGGCGTTCTTTGCGTCGATGGGCGGCACGATCACCCTGGTAGGGACGACGCCGCATATCGTGGCCAGCGGTCTTTTGGAATCTGCCGGATATGCAGGATACGGATTCTTTGAATTTACGAAAGTAGGGCTGCCGATTACCTTGGTAGGCGGCATATACATGTATTTCTGGGGAAGCCGCAGACTGCCGGATATTCCGTCGGATTTCAGCAATGCGCCGCAGCTGGCCAACAGAGATGTGCGGGGCATGATCATTACCTTTGTCGTATTTTGCCTGCTGGTAATTTCTTTGGCAACGAAGCTGATGCCCTTCCATTTGGCAGCTATTTTGGGAAGCATCATCGTAGTCGTAACGAAATGCATTACCGTGGATGAAGCGATTTCTTCCTTCAGCATGCCGACGCTGTTTTTGGTAGCCGGGATTTTCCCGCTGAGCAGCGCGATGGCCTCTACGGGCGTAGCAAAATTGTTCGTTGATTTTACGTCTTCTTTTGCCGCTGGGGTGCATCCGCTCGCAGCGATTCTGATCATCTCCGGCATTACGACGCTGATGACGCAGTTCATGATGGGAACGTCGCTGTCGGCGATCATGCTGCCGCTGGGCATTTTGTATGCCAATTCGCTGGGCCTGGACCCGCGGGGCGTTGTCATGGCGATTGCCGTCGCGTCTTCGCTGGCGTTCTGCACGCCTTTTGGCACGGGGCCGAACCTGCTGATTTGGAAACCGGCCGGATACAGCATATCCGACTATTTCCGCATCGGTCTGCCGGTTGTTTTAATGAGCTGGCTGATGACCGGAACGATTGTATGGTACACGTATGAAGTATTAAAATAAGGAGTGAGAAGTATGTTTATTTGCAAAGAACGGGTACAGGGAGTATCAGAAGAACTGCTGGAATTATATAAGGACGTTTGCCCATCTACGATCGGGCATATGACGGACTTTGGCTTTTTAAAAGGACTGAAGCCTTTGCTGCAGGATTTCCATTTTGTGGGCAATGCTGTTACGGTGCAGATCCCTCATATGGATTCGGTAGCGGTGCATAAAGCGGTGGATATCGCGCAGGAAGGCGATGTTATCCTTATCGATACTTCCGGAGATCAGGATCGGGCGCCGGTAGGAGAGATCGTCGCTTATGCGTATAAACATAAAAAAGTTGCGGCAATCATTGTTGACGGCTGTATTACCGACGTGCGGGCAATTCGCAAAATGGGGCTTCCCGTATTTTCCCGCGGCGTCAGCCCGCTGACAACGCGCAGCCTGGGCATTGAAGGCGGCATCAATGTGCCGATTTCCGTCTGCGGCGTGACCGTTCACCCGGGCGATCTGGTCGTAGGCGACGACGACGGCGTGTTTGTCATTGCGCCGGAACTGGCCAAAGAATACGGCGAACGAGCTGTAGCAAAACAAAATGGGGAGCCGGCGCTGAAAGCAAAGATCGATCAGGGCATGAGTCTTCCGCAGATTAATGGAAACGCAAAATACTTTGAGAAATAAGCAGTACAGGAGGTTGTCATTATGGCAGGCATACAGGAGCGAATGAAAGAATTGGAACCGCAGTATTTAGAACTGCGGCGGCAGATCCACCGGCATCCGGAAACGGGATTTGAAGAATATGAAACGACGGCGCTCATTAAAAAAGAATTGGAATCCTATGGAATTGAAACGGCTGCAAACGGGGAATATACTGGTCTGGTAGGGGTGCTCAAAGGCGCGAAACCCGGCAGGACAATCGCTCTTCGCGCGGATATTGACGCACTTCCGATTCAGGAAGATACGGGCCTTGACTTTGCTTCGGAAATCGCCGGCCGGTGCCATGCCTGCGGTCATGATATCCATACGACGACGCTGCTGGCGGCTGCCCGACTGCTGAGCGAGCGGAAAGACGCGCTGTGCGGAACGGTTAAATTCATTTTCCAGCCGGCGGAAGAAAAGCTCAATGGCTCCAAGAGCATTATAGACAATGGATTTTTAGACGATGTGGACGCTATCTTTGGCGCGCATACCTGGCCGGACGTGCCGGGCGGCTCGATTGGAATTAAAAAAGGTGCGATGATGGCGGGTTCCGACGGCATCAAGATCACGATCCGGGCAAAAGGCGGCCACGCGGCGCATCCGCACAAAACGCCGGACCCGATCGCAGCGGCGGCATATATGATCACGCAGATCCAGACCATCGTATCCCGGGAATTAAATCCGCTGGATTCGGCGGTAATTACTATTGGCAAAATGACTGCCGGCACAGCAGGCAATATCATTCCGTCTGAAGTAGTGCTGGAAGGAACCATGCGGTATTTATTGCCGGAAACCCGGCGTCAGGTACAGGAAAGCATTGCGCGGATCGTTAACGGCACCGCACTTTCCATGCGGGTGGAAGCGGAAGCGGAATTTATTGCCGGCGGCGGCCCGGTTATCGGCGAAGATGAACTGGTCGACATCGTAGAGCGGTCGGCTTCCGGACTGCTGGGTGCGGACAAAGTAAGCGTACTGCCTTCGGCATCGATGGGATCAGAGGACTTTGCGCTGTATTTAGAGAAAAAACCGGGCGCGTTTTTCCGCTTAGGTACTGGCGATGAACGGGCGGAAACGCATCTGCCGCTTCACAATAACCGGCTGCTGTTCAGTGAAAAAGCAATTGCTGCCGGAGCGGTTACGTTCTGCGGTATTGTATTCCACTTTACCGGGTCGGATATGGAAGCGCTGAAAGCGTAAGGCTGAAAATTATAATAAGGTATATAATAAGGGAAACGAAGAAATTTTCGTTTCCCTTATTTTTATGAAAAAGAAAAAATTATACAGGATTATACAAGTCATTATTTGTAAGGTTGGGGAAAAATATGCTATTATCAAATGTAGAAGAACCAGTATAGAGCAAAGGCAGGGATTATCATGAAGGGGAAGTGGAAAAAAAGAGCCGCTTTGGCTATAGCGGCGTTGTTTGTGCAAGGCAGTTATGGATATGCAGAAAATACAACCGTCTTGGGGAGCGGCGGAGATTCCGGCAATGATGCCATATCCATGGCGAACGCAGCACCGGATGAAGCGTCAAGGAACCTGGGCATAGATATCACTTCCGGCGATAAACGGGGATACCGGGTAGATATAAGAGATAGGGACGGTGTTTCTAGCGTGTGCGCTGCCAGTACTGAAGATGGCGAAGCGGCGGAAAATACTGTATATATTGAAAACAGCCGCGGCTATTCCAGTGAAGAGACAGGAGAGCTGCTGGACGGATCGTATCTGGGAGCCATCTCTGTAAGCGGAAATGTACAGAAAAATGAAGTGCGCATATACAACAGCCTGCTGAAAGGCGAGATCGGCGGCGGGCGGACCGAGAGCGGAAATGCCGTATCGAACCAGGTTTTCTTATATGGCGATGAGCTGGGAGAGGCCGGGGAGTACACCTTGTTCGGCGGGTGGTCGGAAACAGGACAGGCACTTTCTAATTATATAGGAATCACGAAACGAAAAGTGGGTGTCGATGCCGATTCGTACGCCGAAGCTTGGGGCGGATACAGTAAGGAACAGAACGCTGATATGAATTTCGTATCAATAGAAGACAGCGAGTTCGTTGGGTATGTATACGGCGGCAGCAGCGAAAGCGGAAATGTCTTTGCCAATACGGTGGAAATAGAAGGCTCGTCTGTTAACGGTGAGATATACGGCGGCAGGAGTGAGAGCGGCGACGCTTTGCAAAATACGGTAACGATCAAAAATAGTCAGATTGCCTTCGAGCAATTAAATGATGATAACTATACCGGCACGATTTACGGCGGGTACAGTATCGAAGGAACCGCCAGCGGCAATCAAGTAAATATTACCGATAACAGTACGGTGGAAAAGAGTGTATATGGCGGCTATTCAGAGCAGCAGGGCGATGCGAATAACAACCGGGCGGATATTGCAGACGCAGAAATCAGGGGAAATGTCATAGGCGGTTTTGCTGTAAAAGGAGACGCCAGCGGCAATACTGTAGATATCCAAAGAAGTACGATACCCAGAGTCAACGATACGCAGACCTTGGGATTTGTGGTCGGCGGCCGTACCGGAGACGGAGCGGTCCATCATAATGTTGTCCATATTGCAGACAGCGAAGTGTATGGGGTTTACGGCGCGAATTCACTGGTTTATGAAAATGGGGAAAAAGAAGAAGCAAAGAGCAATATCGTTATTATTGAAAACAGTATCATAAACACCACTGTTGCCGGTGCGCTTATAGAAGGGAGGATCAGCGGAGCAGCGGCAGAAGAAAATATCATCATTATAAAAGACAGCCAGGCGGATTTGGTTTATGGAGGTCGGACCCAGGGCAGCGGTACGATCGCTTACAATGCGGTTGACATATCGGGAAGCAGCCGTATAACGGGAGTATGGGGCGGCAGCAATGAGTCCGGTTCCCTGTACGGAAATACGGTAACGATCAGCGGCGGAGAAATACGGCGGGTGTACGGCGGTTGGAGCGTATCCGGCGATGCAGTGAAGAATACCGTGACGATGAGCGGCGGTACAGTCCGCAGCCTTGTCGGCGGTGAAAGTTCAAGCGGAGACGCGTATGCCAATGAGGTCATTGTAAAAGGCGGCACGGTAACGGGAAGCATATACGGCGGCCGGAGTGATTCCGGAAAGGTTGGAGGAAATATGATCACCTTGACCGGGACTGCTGATGTATCGAGCGCCAATATCTATGGGGGATATCTCTATGGCGACGGCATGTTGTTTGCCAATACCCTTATTCTGGATAATTGGAGCGGCGAAGCGGCTTCGGTAAATAATATAGATTCGTTTGTCTTTAAAAACGTAGTGAAGACCGACGGTCCGCTGTTGACGGCCAGCAGCGCGAAGGGCATCAATGAAGCAGACGTGACTTTGGATTTTGCCGGCGGGCAAACCTTTGCTGCTGATGAAAAGATACAGCTGGTTTCGGTAACTGGCGGTACAGAAGCGGGACATGGAGAAACCGCATTTACTGCGCAGGCCGGAATAGCGCAGCTCATCAGCGGTTCCTATACGCATGATCAGAATGGGCTTACGGCGACGATAACCGGCGCAGAACTTCACCCGCAGACGGCGCTGCTTACCTCAGGCCGCGCAGTTTCGGCAGCCTTTCTTCAGCAGGGCAATGAAGCGGTGCTGGAATCGCTGCGGCAAACCAGTGTGGAAAAAGAAGCGGGAAGCCGGACCTTTGCATCTGTTTGGGGTGGCAAAAATACATATGGCATTGGCAGCGATGCAGTGGTCAATGGCTGGAATATACTGGCGGGGATCGGTACGGGCCATGCCCTTTCCGGCGGCATGCTGAACTGGGGCGTGTTCTTTGAAAACGGAAGCGGGAACTATCGTGCCTTTATCGATCGAGACGGCAGTGCATACCGCGGTGACGGCAGTCTGCTCTACAATGGAGGCGGCGTTCTGGCGCGGTACGACGATCAGGACGGCTGGTATACGGAAGCGTCGCTTCGAGCAGGGACAGTGAAACAAGATATGACAAATTCCCTGCGGCACGGCGATGCCGTTTACGGCTATGAATCGGAGTCGAAGTATTGGGGAGCGCATTTCGGTATAGGAAAACAGCTTCAGATCGATGAGGAAAAACGCGTAGATATTTATGCGAAATATTTGTATGCCCATGAAGACAGCGACCGTATTTCCATAGACGGAGATACCTTCCTGCTGGACAGCCTGGACAGCAGGCGGCTGCGGATCGGCGCGCGCTGGGAACAGGAAACCAATCCATTGTGGAAGATCTATGCGGGTCTTGCTTATGAATATGAATTCAGCGGCGAAAGCCGCATGCATGTCGCCGGTATGGACGGCGAAGAAGACGGCGCGAAAGGAAGTACCTATTTAGGAGAAGCCGGTGCGGTATTTCAGCCGGCAGAAAACTCACCTTGGAGGTTGTCCCTGCATGTACGCGGCTACGGCGGGGAACGGCGCGGCATATCCGGCAGTATGCAGGCCGCCTATCGATTCTAACGAAAAAAGCATCTCTGTACACAGAGATGCTTTTTCATTTTGAAGTTAAAAGAACTGTCCTGCCCGATAGAGAAGCTGAACGGCATACAGCGCCATCACCGCGCCGCAGATCCGATTTACCGCGGTCAGCCAGGCCGGCTGGATGCGGGCGCGGAAAAAATGAAGGCCCAGCGTGATGCTGGTGAACCAGGAAAAAGAAGCGGCGGCAGCGCCAAAGATAAACAGCAGCGTATCCTCCGGAGCCAGGGACGCGCGGAACGAACCGAGGAAGAGGGCGCCGTCGATGAGCGCCTGCGGATTGAACCAGGTTACGGCACAGGCGGCTGCAACAGCACGAAAAACAGAGCGGTTTTCTGCCGGCTGCGTTAAGGACGCGGCAGCGCTGCGGAATAGATTCCAGGCAAAATACAAGACGATGAACGCGCCGAATAAAGACAGGCCTGTTTGCAGCAGCGGGATATATTCCATGACGAAGCCGGCGCTGAAAAAGCAGGCCATAGCGAGGGTGATATCAAAAAAGATTACGGCGGCAGTGATGACCGCTGCCTGCAAAAGAGGCCGGGACAGGGCGTTGTTGATGACAAAAATATTTTGCATGCCGATCGGCGCTGCGTATGCCAGCCCTAAAAGAAATCCTTGCAGAAAAACCATGATGCGCCTCCGTTACAATGGGTATTTTACTTATCATATAGAAAAATAAAACAACAGGCAAGCGCCGTGCCAATAAAAATAAACAAGAGAGTATTTGCGGAAAAGTGACGAAGATAAAAAGACATTTAGGATAGAATTTACGGACGTCTAAAAAATAATAAAACAGATAAACGAACAGAAAGAGAAGCCAAACTATCCAAACCAATGTATTTTTGATATAATATATTAGATATATGTTAACTGGTATTGAAAAGAACATGAGGTGAGATTGTGGAAGAATTGCTGGAAAGCAAAGTAGTTCCCGTGCAGATCGAGGAGCAGATGAAAAGCGCATATATCGATTACGCCATGAGCGTTATCGTCATGCGGGCGCTGCCGGACGTGCGCGACGGCTTGAAGCCGGTGCACCGCCGTATTCTGTATGCGATGCATGAAGCGGGAATGACATCGAATAAACCCTATAAAAAATCAGCCCGTATCGTCGGGGAAGTTTTGGGTAAATATCATCCCCATGGAGACAGCTCGGTATATGACGCTACGGTACGGCTGGCGCAGGATTTTTCTACCCGCTATCCGCTGGTAGACGGCCATGGAAACTTTGGTTCGGTGGACGGAGATTCGGCGGCGGCTATGCGGTACACGGAAGTGCGCATGGCCAAAATCACTGGGGAAATGCTGGAAGATATTGATAAGGATACGGTAGATTTCACCCCGAACTATGACGGCTCTTTGCAGGAACCGTCCGTACTGCCGGCTAAAATCCCCAACCTGCTGGTAAACGGTTCTTCCGGCATCGCCGTCGGTATGGCGACGAATATCCCGCCGCACAATCTCGGCGAGGTTGTGGACGGACTGGTCATGCTGATCGACGATCCGGACGCGACGATCGAACAGCTGATGACCAAGATCAAAGGGCCGGATTTCCCGACAGGCGCGCTGATCATGGGCAGGGAAGGGATACGCGACGCGTATATGACGGGCCGCGGTTCCATTAAAATGCGGGCCTGCGCGGAAATCGAAGAAATAAACCGCGGCAAACACCGCATTACCATTACGGAACTTCCGTATCAGGTCAACAAAGCGAAACTGATCAAATCCATTGCAGACTTAGTGCGGGATAAAGTGATCGACGGCATTGTCGATTTGGACGACCATTCCGACAGAAACGGCATGTGCATCAAAATCGATGTGCGGGCAGATGTAAGTCCGGACATCGTATTAAACCGCTTGTACAAGCATTCCCAGCTGCAGGAAACGTTCGGCGTCATTATGCTGGCGCTGGTAGACGGACATCCGCAAGTGCTGAATCTGAAACAAGTGCTGGAATATTACCTGGGCCATCAGAAAGAAGTCGTTACCCGGCGGACCCGGTTTGATTTAGATAAAGCGTTGGCAAGAGCGCATATTCTGGAAGGGCTGCTGATCGCGCTGGATCATATCGACGAAGTGATCAAAACGATTCGGGCCTCTGAAACGGACGAAGAAGCCAAAGCGGCGCTGATGGCAAACTTTGGGCTCAGCGACAAACAGTCTGCGGCGATCCTGGACATGCGCCTGCGCCGTCTGACCGGTTTGGAACGGGACAAAATCGATGCAGAATACAAAGACGTGCAGGAAACGATCGCCTACCTCAGAAGCGTATTGGCAGATGAAAAAATGGTCATGAACATTATTAAAGACGAACTGCTGGACGTGAGAAAACGGTTTGCCGACGAACGGCGCAGCCGCATTACGATCGACAGCTCGGAGCTTGATATCGAAGATATGATTGCCGATGAAGAAATGGTGATCACCATGACGCGGCAGGGCTATATCAAACGGATGAACGGCAACCAGTACCGGACGCAGAATAAAGGCGGCCGCGGCGTACGGGGCATGGGTACGAAAGAAGAAGACGCTGTGAGCTCCCTGATCTACAGCCGGTCGCTGAATACGGTATTGTTCTTTACGAATCTGGGCCGGGTATATCGTCTGAAAGCCTACGAAATACCGGAAGCGAGCAGCCGGAACTCCCGGGGCAGCGCGGCGGTCAACGTCCTGTCTCTGGTGCCGGGCGAAAAAGTGACGGCTATCATTGATCTGGATCAAGTCAGCGAAACGACAAACCTGTTCATGGTAACAAAAGGCGGCCGTGTGAAGAAAACGGCGCTTTCTGAATACCGCAATGTGCGCAAGAGCGGGCTGATTGCGATTTCTCTTGACGAAGGGGATCAGCTGGCGGAAGTACGGCTGACGAACGGCAAAGAAAACATCATTATCGGAACCAAGATGGGCATGGCGATCTGCTTTAACGAAGAAGACGTGCGTCCGATGGGACGGGCTACCCGCGGCGTAAGAGGCATCCGCCTCTCGGAGGACGACGAAGTCGTAGGAGCAGACGTGCTGAAAGAAGGCTGTCAGGTTCTGACAATCAGTGAAGAAGGCTTCGGCAAACGAAATAATGTAGAGGCGTACAATATCCAGTACCGCGGCGGCAAAGGCGTGAAGAATTTTAAAATCACGGAAAAAACCGGGTACATCGTCGGCGTAGAAGTGGTGCGGGAAGGCCAGGAATTGATGGTCATTACGACAAACGGCATCATTATCCGGACGGATATCGACAGCATCGGCATTAAAAAAGGCAAGAATACTTCCGGCGTGAAGATCCAGAAGATGGAAGAAAACGATAAAGTAGCTTCCCTGGATACGATCGCGATTGAAGGCAATATGGAAGAAGAATAATCGAAACGCCTGTCAGGCATAGAAGCTGGCAGGCGTTTTTTATATGGGAACAGCCATGGATAAGAGGGGGAAACACTCATTTTTTAATGGCCGACTTGAATAATAAAGAAATCGCAGCGGTGCTGGAACGGTGGATGAAAGAAAAGAACTTGGACAAGAAGTGAGGGCTGCAAGCGGGATTTGGCAAAATAACCATTGGAATGCAGCAGGGGGCATATCGTATCTGCCGGCAAAATCGAGTTAACCTGCAGCATTGCGGTAAGGACAGCGGCGAGCCTGGGCGGCATAAACAACTGAACCGGCAGCGAGGAAAGGGCGGTAAGCGCGGAAAAATTTTTCTGGACATGGAGCAGCGTCTAAGTAGTATAGTGAAGACAAGCGCAGCAAGTTAGGAGGAATTATCATGAAGGATACGATATTAGCAAACGGCGTGGCCATGCCCATGGAAGGATACGGCGTGTTTCAGATTGCGCCGCAGGAGTGTGAAAGAGCGGTGCGAGAAGCGATAGAGGCGGGATACCGGCTCATCGATACGGCCAGTTCCTATCAGAATGAGGAAGCCGTAGGGCGGGCGATTTCCCGCTGCGGCGCGGATCGCAGCGAACTGTTTATTACGACGAAGGCGTTTATTCATCAAATGGGATATGAACGGACAAAAGCCGCTTTTGCCGAATCATTGGAAAAGCTGGGTCTGGAATACCTTGACCTGTATTTAATCCACATGCCGTTTGGGGATTATTACGGCGCCTGGCGGGCGATGGAGGAACTGTACCAAGAGGGGCGGGTGCGGGCGATTGGTGTGTGTAATTTTTGCCGGACCGGCTGTTGGATCTCTGCTATAACGCCAAGATCCGGCCGATGGTCAATCAGATCGAGCGGCACGTCCATTATCAGCGGCAGGAGGAATTGGCATTCATGAAAGAGCTGGGTGTGCAGCCTCAGGGCTGGGCGCCGTTTGCCGAAGGATTGAAAGGGACATTTACCGAGCCGCTTCTGCTGGAGCTGGCACAAAAATACCAAAAGACAACCGCTCAGATCATGCTGCGGTGGAACGTACAGCAGGGCGTGCCGGTCATTCCAAAATCGGTGCATCGGGAACGAATGGAGGAGAATCTGGCGATCTGGGATTTTGCCGTCAGCGAAGAAGATATGGAGCGCATTGCAGCGCTGGACACCGGACG
>UREG01000044.1 GCA_900546795.1 uncultured Veillonellaceae bacterium
CATCAGAGCGAGACATCCCAAGATGAATATCTTATAGATTCTTTTCATTGCCATTGTCAATATATTTTTATTTAATAAAATTAGATAAAAAATATTTCGAAATTATAAACTAACCGAGGGGGAGATTATGAATGAATCTGTCTATTAAAATTTTTATTTCGTTGTTGATATCTGTATGTGCTGGGCTGCTGTTGGGGGAAGAGCATTTACCGTGGCTAAAGATGTATTTGGCTCCCTTGGGAACCATGTTTATTAATTTAATTAAGATGATTATCGTACCGGTAGTCTTGGCGTCCTTGGTATGCGGTGTTGCTAGTTTAGGGGATACAAAAAAATTGGGAAGAATTGGCGTAAAAGTAGTGCTGCTTTATATGTGTACTACTGCTGTTGCGTTAGTAATTGCGCTTGCATTGGCTTCTGTGCTGCAGCCGGGGATAGGAATGCATCTTGCAGCAGAGAAAGCGCCTGAAGTGAAAGCGGCTCCGGGATTTATGGAAGTATTGGTTGGCATGATTCCTGCAAATCCAGTAATGGTTATGGCTAAAGCGGATATGCTTCCTCTGATTATTTTTGCGCTGGCCCTGGGAATTGGAATCACCGCGGTAGGAAAGAAAGGGGAGCCATTGCTGCAGGTATTTGACTCTCTTGCAGAAGTCAGCTATAAGTTGATTGCCATGATTATGGAATTAGCTCCATATGGTGTGTTTGCTTTATTGGTTCCGGTAGTAGCTGCAAATGGACCGCGCGTATTACTGCCGCTGTTATCGGTTATAGGGACGGTCTATTTAGGCTGCATACTGCATGCTGTTCTGGTATATTCTTCTATTGTATCGGCTATAGGAAAAATGAGCCCTGTAAAATTTTTCAAAGGTATATCGGAAACGATGCTGATGGGATTTACTACATGCAGTTCTGCAGCTTCCTTGCCAATCAATATGAAGAACTGTGAAGAAAAACTGGGAGCAGATAAGTCTATCGCAAGTTTTGTGCTGCCGTTGGGCGCAACGATCAATATGGATGGGACTGCAATTTACCAAGGTGTTTGTGCTATTTTTATTGCCAATGTGTATGGGATTGATTTGACGGCAGGGCAAATGCTGATGATTGTGCTGACCGGTACTTTGGCCTCGGTGGGAACGGCAGGCGTTCCGGGTGCCGGTGTCATCATGCTGGCGCTCGTATTGCAGACTGTAGGGCTGCCGATGGAAGGATTGGCTCTGGTTGCAGGGATTGACCGTGTACTGGATATGATCCGGACGTGCCTCAATATTACTGGAGACGCGGCAGTTACGATCGCGGTTAGTGCCAGCGAAGGAAAGACTGGAAATGATATAGAAGGAAATAAAGCATAAATAAGAAGAGGGATTAGGGTGAATAAATAAAAAACCTGGCAATTAGCCAGGTTTTTTATTTATTCGAAATGAGTGTGTTTAGTTTTCCATTGCTGCATTTTATTGAACAGCCATAAAGAATAGATGCCGAATGTAATGAGTGTGAAAAACCACCATTTGATATAACTGCCAAATAATTGCAGACCGGTTCCGTCAAAATACAGCCGGCGTCCGTCAATAATCGTGTTGCGGCAAATCCAACGCTGCATGGCTGTTTCAACCCAGGGAACAGCCAGCCCGACGGTAATGGCGAGAACTAACATATAAAGAAGAACATAGAGAATAAACATAAGAACGCCGCCTTCAAAACGGGAACCTTTTTCTTTTGGATTTCTTGTGGGGGAACATTCCGTAATAGGATTCATGGGACACCTCTTTCACAGTAGATAAAGTTTTCTTTTTATATCATATCATGAGAAGAAAACATATCAAACTCAAATGGAGGAGGTATCTAGATAAAGGAAAAGAGAGTTTATGGATATATTGTTTTAGAATGTGGTGCTATGATCCAATTTATAAAGAAAATAGGTAAGGCTCAGCATGTCCGCAGAACCTCCAGGAGAAAGTCGCTGAGCGGTAAACTCTCGGTCAATGTTCCATAGCTGTTTTTCCCAGTCGTCAGATTCGAATAGCCCCTGTTGGATTACTTTGGCGGCGGTCGACTGTACTTCCCGCAGAGTGGAGAGTGTGGGCTGACGATTGAGTATAGCTGTATCCTCTACGACGGACATCAGGGAAAACAATGTTTTAAGCAAAGCTTTGCGAAGCGGTATGCCGCTATGCAGTGCTGCTGATAAAGTAGGGAGCCCCTTCAGCCGAATAGATGGAAAACCATTTTCTGCTTCTCCTCGAATTCCGGTAATGCCATAAATTTGAAAAAAGCGTTGACCGGCTGTTGGCTTTTGGTTAGGGACAGCTAACTCTTTCGTGAGGTTTTGGGTAAGAAAAGGGAGCTCTTTTAAAATCAAGGAAGAGGAGAGCTGTGTTGTCTGCCGGGAAAGATATCCAGCTGTTCCTAAAAGTAAAGCCATGGAAAAGATAAGTCCTTTATGAGTATTAATTTGTTGAGTAGACTGGAACATAGCATTTTCTGCTTGCTGCCCGAGGATTCGAAGTGTAGGAAAGAGTGTAGGCAGAGGTTCAGCATGTTGAGCTCCTGCTTGAAAAAAACGGGAAAAATAGTGAGAAAGCGCTGCGCTGCTGGATAAAAAGGTGAAAAAATCCATATCGGTATGAGAGCCGGAATGAATCGGGTCTACTAGACCGGGTGAAGGAAAAGCTGCTGCTTCGAATAACGCGGCTTCAGTTGCAAGAGCCCCTATGGCGATAGCTTGAGAAGATAAGGCTTTTGTTTTTTCAACTTTAAACTCCGTTAAAAGTTCTTGGATTTTATTTTGCAGCTCGGCGGCAGAATGTTTCCGCAGCCGCATGCAGACGACCGCGTTATGATTACATAATAGACAGGTGCGGCCTTGTTTTCGATAAGGCGAGGAAATAGTCTGGCGATTCGAGTCATATATATCTATATCGAAAAGGCGGGCATATGGATAGGCAGTTTCAATTTGGCAGGCTCGCTCTTTGATAGAGTAAGCGGAATCGGTATGGAGCGCCAGAAGCCCTTGCGGGCCTGTGGGATCGAAATAAAGTTCTTCCATAGCAATGGAAGGAAAGGCTTGATGAAGCTGCGTAATTCCTTCTTTGAATAACTCTCTTAGCAGAAAGGAATCTTTAATTGCCCCTGGAATAGATAGAGTTAGTTGAATGATGGTGTGATTAGGATAAGCATCATGCATGCAAAAACGCCGTTTTACATGGCGCTCGCGGGAGTCTAGTATAGAAGCGGTATGAATCATGGTATTATCGGTCCTTTATCAAGTATTGCCGCAGTGCTTCGCCTTGCGAAGACTGTAGGAATTCTAATGTTGCAGCGGGAACTAACGGAACGATTGCCTGCCAGTTTTGTTCTAGCCATAATTGGCGTACAACAGAAGCTGAAATAGCTGTTCCATTCAGCTCTTTTCGTTTGAGCTCATAAAGAGAGATCTGGTGAGAGGATAAGATAGAGCGCAGTGAATGATTATAGACGGCTGTAACTTTATCCGTCGGTTCTGTTCCGACATATCGCTTTTGAATATGAAAGAGGGGAGCGATTTGAGAACCGAAAATTTCTGCATCCAGAGATGTTTGGGCGAATAGAGCTTCTTCTTTTTTCAAAAAGTAAGAAGGGAAAGTTCCTTGTGAGATTATATAGGGGCCGCTTGGACAAATAGTAAGATTCGATAGATGCGCTGTTCCCCGTTTAACAAGATCTAAGCGAATGGAAAAAGGCAGCGCAGAACGGTTTTCTTCTACGATAAAGAGCAGAACAGACGATTCTTTTTGACAAACTTCCTCCAGCAAATATTGGTGTCCGCAGGTAAATGGATTTGCATTCATGACGACTGCAGCATGTGCTCTATTTGGATCAATAGAATAGGTTTGCATTTGGCGCTGGCCCCACTGCTGCGGCGTTAAGCTGCCAAACTCTAATAGTGCTGCATACTCCGTTTTAGCTAGTAAGCGAAATCCAATATCAGTAAAAGCATAGATATATTGCGGCTTAGTAAAGAGTTGGAAATAAAAAATACCGCGGGAAGCGCCGAAAGCCAGTAATTCAGAAAGCAATGTGTTCACGAGTCCCTCTCCTTGGCAGTGCGGGGATACGGCGACATTACGGATTACATAGCCAGATAGCGAAGCGGTTGCCAACAGTTCATCGGTATCATCATAGATGCCTAAACAACAGTCAATGGCTTCTTTATCGTATGTAAGGTGATGAGCAGATAAAAAATTCAGCAGTTGTGTATATTCATAAGGATTAGATAAAGAAATATAGCGGAGTGTTGTCATGATATGTTCTCCTTCTAATCAAGATTTATTTTAGTATACACTGCTGATAGATACTCTTGTCATTTACATAAGTTACGTAAATCAAACAAAAATTATTATATATGGTAAAATTAATTGAGAAAACAAAGATAATGGATGGTGTAGTATGCAATTACGAACAAAATTAGTGGTGTTAGTGATGACGCTGCTGATGCTGCTGCTTTCAGTGATGTATGCAGTTTTGCAGGAAAATGAAGATATGTATGTGCGCGAAGAGGTGGCGAACCGGGCTCGGTCTATATCCCGGGTAATTGCATTGTCAACTAAGATTCCAAACTGGATAGAAAATCCAGAGAAATATGAAAACATACAGGAATTGGCAGAACAGCTTCGGATAGAGGCTGAAGTCGATTTTGTTGTGGTATTTAAAAATGATGGAATTCGGATCTCTCATCCAGATGTACAGAAAATAGGACAACATATTGAAGGAAATGATGAACGCCGAGCCCTGGAAGGGGAAGAATATATTTCTGTTGCGCAAGGCAGCCGGGGAAAATCAATTAGGGCGTTTTGTCCAATATTTCATGAGGGAGTTCAAGTAGGCGCAGTAGTAACAGGGGTATCAATGGAAGAAGTGGAAGCAGCGATTCATAAGAGAAATATGCAGATGCTGGGCGCTTTGGTGTTTGTATTTGCGATTGGACTTAGTGTAACGCTGCTTGTTGCAAATAAAATCAAGAAATCTTTGCTCGGAATGGAGCCGCAGGCATTAGCCCAGATGACTGTAGAACGAAATACAATTATCCAATCTGTATGTGAAGGTATTTTGGTGATTGATCAGAATGGATTTTTAAAAATTGTAAATGACGAAGCCAAGCGCATACTGGAACAGGCTGGGATTACGGACAATCTGGTTGGCAAGCAGGCTAATAAAGTGATACCGCATACACGGATGATGGATATTGTCTTGACTGGAAAATCAGAGCTGAACCAAGAACAAAAAGTTAATAACAAGACAATTTTAACGAATCGGGTTCCATTGATCGTCGAGGGAAAGATCGTAGGGGCTATTGCTACATTTCGAGATTTAAACGATGTAAAAGCGCTGTCGGAAGAGTTGACTGGCGTAAAAAATTATGTAGAAGCACTGCGGGCAAGAGCACATGAATATCGGAATACACTCCATGTTATCAGCGGATTAGCATTGAATGAAGAATACGATAAATTAGCGGCGTATATCCGGCATCTATCGCTGACCAATGAGTCGGAGTTTAAAGAACTCAATGTGCAGGTAAAAGACCCGGTAGTATCTGCGTTTTTGCAGAGCAAACGAAGCCGAAGCAGAGAACTGGGAGTTGAATTAATTTTTGATAAAAATATGTATATTCCAGAGATCAGTGATGAAGGATTACAAAATGCTATGGTTACGATTTTAGGAAATCTGCTGGATAATGCAATGGAAGCTGTACAGTTCTCTGCATGTAAACAGGTGCGGCTGTATGTGATGGGAGATAGTGCAACTTGGAAGATTGAGGTAGCGGATATGGGATGCGGATTGCAGGGAGATATCCATGATGTATTAAAAAAGGGTTTTTCCACTAAAGGAAAAAACCGTGGGTTTGGATTGTATTTAGTAGCTAGAACAGTCAAACGGTTCAATGGTAAATTGGGAATACAGCCCAATGAGCCTAACGGAACCATTTTTTGTGTGACCTTATGTCTGGAAAAGGAGAAAACGGAATGATAAAAGTATTAATTGTAGAGGACGATCCCATGGTAGCAGAAATTAATCGGGAATATTTGCGCCGTGTTGCTGGACTGAGTTTGGTTGGAATAGTAAAAAATGGGATGGAAGCATTTTCCTTTTTAGAAAGGCAGAAAGTAGAATTAATTCTATTAGATGTATTTATGCCGCAGATGGATGGGATAACTTTTTTGCAGGAAGTAAAAAAGAAATATCCTGAAATAGACATATTGATGATTACTGCAGCACAGTCGAAAGAGAAGGTACGCAAAGCATTGAGTCTGGGGGTAGTTGATTATATTATTAAGCCATTTACCTTTGAGCGGATTCAGATTGCACTGACTTCTTATTTAGAGCGGCGGCGAATTTTAGAAGATGACAGTGATATTGATCAGTCTATTTTGGATACTGCTTTGTTTATGCCTAAGACAGAACGGCAGGGAGATCTTCCAAAAGGAATAGAAATGCAGACTTTGCGGCGGGTACAGGGTGCGGCAGAAAAAATGGAAGCGGCTTTTAGTACGCAGGAGCTTGCCGATGTGGTGGGAATATCCCGAATTTCTATGAGAAAGTATTTGAATCATTTGGAGCAAATGGGAGTTGTTCACGGTACATTGACATATCGTACAAAAGGACGTCCAATACAACTGTATACGTATAACAAGTGGCATTAAAGTTATTTCGTAAATTACATAAATCTCACTTATATTCCCGATTATATGACCCCTTTTCGAATGATGGTATAGTGAAGGCACAGAAATCATTTGAAAGGGGTTTTTATGTATGACAACAGAAAGTAAAACGGAAAGCTGGTGGATGGTCTTTAAGATTGGGCCGCTTCCCCTGCTTGTGTATCTAGTATTGGCAGCTATTATATTAGCAGCCGCAGTATATGGACAGCTGCCGGCAGATATGATTGGCGGAATTGCAATCATGATGATTATGGGAATGCTGCTGGGGGATATCGGTCTTCGAGTTCCTATATTAAAAGATATTGGCGGGCCAGCTATCTTATCGATATTTGTTCCATCCTGCATGGTATTTTATGGACTGATTAATCCGACGGCGGTAAAAGCGATTACGGCATTTACGAAAGGTGCTAATTTCTTGTATTTTTATATTTCCTGTTTAGTGGTTGGTAGTATTCTTGGAATGATCCGAAAAGTATTGATTCAAGGATTTGTGCGCATGTTTGTTCCTCTTATCATCGGTACTGTTACGGCCTGTGCTGCGGGGACGGCTGCTGGAGTAATTTGCGGCATGGATGCTTATCATGCGTTTTTCTTTATCGTTATTCCCATTTTGTCTGGTGGTGTAGGAGAGGGGATTCTTCCATTATCCGTAGCGTATTCCGAAATTTTGAATCAGTCGCCTGATCAGTTTCTTGTACATTTCGTTCCGGCGGCAATGTTGGGAAATTTATTTGCTATCATGACGGCTGGTTATTTGAAAAAACTGGGACATAAACGGCCGGAGCTTTCCGGTAATGGTGTACTGGTAAAATCAGGGGACGATTTAGGATTAGCAGGATTAAAGAGCGCAGATCAGCCTATCGATATAAAATTGATGGGAGCTGGACTGATTTTGGCATGCAGCTTCTATGTAGGCGCTCGGGTTCTAAGTTTAGTAATTCCAATTCCAGCTCCTATCCTGATGATTATTTGCGCTGCGGTTATCAAGGCAATCGGTATCATGCCTTCGCAAATGGAACAGGGGGCCAATCAGCTCTATAAATTTATTTCTGGCAATTTGACCTGGGCGCTGCTGGTTGGTGTCGGTGTCCTTTATACACCTTGGCAGGATGTGATCGCTTCTATTACCCCTGCCTATGTCTTTACAATTTTGGCTACAGTAGCGGGCATGATTTCTTCTGGATTCTTTACAGCGCGGTTTATGAACATGTATCCAGTCGAATCGGCAGTAGTAACGGCTTGCCACAGCGGATTGGGCGGCACTGGAGACGTAGCGATCCTTTCTTCTGCCAACCGAATGGAATTGATGCCGTTTGCTCAGATCTCGACTCGTCTTGGCGGAGCTTGTACGGTAATTGCAGCAACGATTTTAATGCGTGTATTAGGATAAGGAGTGAATAGAATGAAAAAAGGTCAGGCTGGGACATTAGAGTCCAATGACATTATTATTACAGTAGAAGAAGCGCCGGCGGGAACGGGGATTGCCATTACACTGTCCAGCATTGTTCTCCCGCAGTTTGGGGATATGATTAAAGAAACGATTGCGGCAGTTTGTCGGCAATCGGGTGTACATGATGTATATGTTACCGCTTCGGATAAAGGTGCTTTGGAATATACGATAGAAGCCAGAGTATTGACAGCGTTGAAACGGGCAGAGTTGATATAGGAGGAAAGAGCATGAGACGGTCATTGTTATTTTTGCCAGGAAATAATCCTGGAAACGTACAGTCCGGAGGAGTATTTGGTGCTGACGGAATTATCTTGGATTTAGAAGATGCAGTATCGCCGTTGGAAAAAGATGCAGCGCGGTATCTAGTTGCAAAGGCATTGCGAACTGTAGAGTATGGTACTTGTGAAAAAATTGTGCGTATTAATCCGATGGAAGCTAACGGAGAAGAAGATATTAAAACTATTGTACCTTGCGGTCCAGATGCGTTAATGCTGCCTAAAATAGAAAGTGCGGAAGAAGTACAGCGGCAGGTGGAACTGATTAAGGCTGCTGAACAGGAAGGCCAAAAACCGGTGATGGTTATGCCGCTGCTGGAAACACCTATGGGCGTAGCTCGCGCTTTGGAAATCGCATTAGCCAGTGAACGGGTAGTGGCTATTTGTCTGGGGGCAGAAGATTATACGGCAGCACTGGGGACAGCAAGAACAAAAGAAGGAACAGAAATTTTTACGGCAAGAGCGATATTAGCGAATGCAGCAGCGGCTGCAGGGATTGATGGTATCGATACGCCTTTCACCGATGTACAGGATGAGGAAGGGCTGCTAAAAGACACTCTTCTTGCAAAACAGTTGGGATTTAAAGGAAAGCTGTCCATTAATCCAAGGCAGATTGATACTATACATGAGGCGTATGCTCCTACAGAAAAAGAAATACATTGGGCACATCGGGTCCTTTTAGCAATAGAAGAAGGCAAGAAAAAAGGAACTGGCGTTATAGCTGTAGATGGCAAAATGATTGACGCGCCGGTAGTAGCTCGGGCTAAACGGACAATGGATTTAGCGGCGTTATTGAATTTGGCAGAATAGAGGAGGAATTGGTATGAAAAATGCAGTAGGCCGAGAAATTCCAGAAGAAATAAACGGCATACAAATAAAAAAAATCTTTCAAGGTGCTTTTGGAACGCCGCCGGACATGTGCCGCCAAGCGCCAAAAGTAAAGTGTATGAAACCTGGTGATACAAAGCTGGAAAATGACCTGGAGAGTGTATTCAAAAAAATTCCGATTCGAGATGGAATGACGTTAGGGTTTCACCATCATTTCCGCAATGGAGACGGTGTTTTGAATCAGGTACTGGATACAGCCGCTCGAATGGGAATAAAAAATCTTACGTTAGCAGCTAGTTCGATATTTGCTGTTCATGAACCTTTAATTGGGCATATCGAAAATGGCGTTGTTACCAGAATCGAAACAAATTATGTTGCTGGACCGGTGGCCAAAGCAATTTCACAAGGAATTTTGAAAACTCCTGTTATCTTTAGAACTCATGGCGGCAGAGCCAGAGCGATTGAATGTGGTCAGCTTCATATTGACGTAGCGTTTATCGCGGCACCGGCTGCGGATGAATATGGTAATCTTACCGGTGTAAAGGGAAAAACGGCCTGCGGTTCGTTGGGATATGCGTTTCCTGATGCAGAATATGCCGATACGGTGGTAGCTGTTACCGATCATTTGGAGCCGTATCCATTAACTCCGATATCCATTTCTCAGGAACGAGTGGATTATGTGGTAAAAGTAGACTATATAGGAGATCCGAAAGGGATTGTATCCGGTACGACAAAGATAACGAAAGATCCAGTGCAATTAAAAATTGCTTCTTATGCGGCAAAAGCAATAGAAGTTTCCGGCTTGCTTAAAGACGGTTTTTCCTTCCAAACGGGTGCTGGCGGTGCGTCTTTGGCAGTTGCTTATTATCTGCGCAAGATCATGAAAAAGAAAGAAATAAAAGGCAGTTTTGTTATGGGCGGTATTACGGGCTATTTGGTCAGTATGTATGAAGAAGGTTTATTCCGCAATATTATGGACGTACAGGGTTTTGATTTGGAAGCGGTTCGTTCTATTAAAGAGAATGAAGCACATCAGGAAGTCAGCGCTGGTGTATACGCAAGTCCATATAATTGTGGGTGTATTGTAAATAAGCTTGACTGTGCGGTATTGGGAGCGACGGAAATTGATAAAGATTTTAATGTAAACGTATTGACCGGTTCCGATGGTATGATCATGGGCGGTTCTGGCGGACACAGCGATGCGGCTGCTGGGGCGGCACTGACCATTATTACGGCAAATCTTACCCGTAGCCGGCTGGCTGTACTGAAAGATCGGGTACAAACAATTACTACACCGGGAGAAACGGTAGACGTATTGGTTACAGAATATGGGATTGCTGTTAACAAACGGCGGCCAGAACTGGAAGAACGATTTAAAAAAGCTAAGCTGCCAGTATTGTCGATTGATGAAATGGCTGATTTGGCAGAACGAATCTGCGGAAAAGCCAAATCAGCAGAAACAGAAGAGGAAATTGTGGGGCTGGTAGAATATCGCGATGGATCGATCATCGATGTGGTAAGAAAAGTAAAGGGATAGATCTCCGTACCAATCATACCTAATATGCCAATCGGCAGCCGCATTTGTTTTTTCTGGTAATAAACAGGTGCTGCGCATTAGATCAGAAGATTTTTTGAAAGAGACCGGAGCTCCAGATAGACGGGGCTTAAGAGCTTCTTCACGAATGAGATATTGGTGGAATGATTTCGGTATGTACGAAAATAAGAATGCTATAAATAAAACCGGCTGCTGGCAGAGTTTGACAGCAGCCGGTTTTATTCATGTTTCATCAGAATAACAGGGACTCGTAATTGAAGTTTTGATGTCAAAAGAAAAATCCGTCTGGTCTGTGGTGTAAACCAAAAGACTAGACGGATTTTAGCTGGCGGAGACGGTGGGATTCGAACCCACGGACGGTTGCCCGTCAACTGATTTCGAGTCAGCCTCGTTATGACCACTTCGATACGTCTCCACAATACAATGTATTTTATCATGGTTTATAAAACTTAGTCAACCAAATTTCTGATCTTTTTTCCGAATACGGCAGGCATAGCAGAATTTCCACAAGGGAAATACAAAGGGGGAGGGTGTTTTTGCTATAGGTATCCTTATGAAAAATATAGGTAATTTTTAGGGAAAGATTATTGCGCCAATGTTTGCTATATGATATGTTAATACTTGTATTCTTTTGAGCAGGATAATTTTGGATACAGAAGGAGAACGTATACATATGAGTGATTCAATTGTTGCCCTGATATTGGGCATCATAGAAGGGCTGACCGAATTTTTGCCCGTATCATCGACCGGTCATATGATCATTGCCGGCCATTATTTAGGTTTTACTGGAGACCGGGCCAGCGTATTTGAGGTATTTATTCAGCTGGGGGCTATTTTATCCGTATTTATTTTGTACAAAGAAAAATTTCTGCGTATGCTGAAACGGGAGAATTGGTTCAAGCGGGACGGCGGTCTGTCGCTTACTCATGTAGCGGCAGGGATTGTGCCGGTTATGGGAATTGGGTATATTTTGCATGGTGTGATTAAAGAATATTTGTTTTCAACGTTTACCGTCATTATCGGCTTGCTTATCGGCGGCGTGTTTATGCTGGCTGCGGAAAAGTTATGCGAAGGCAAGGTACGGTGTGATGATGTAGAAAAGATGACGGTACGGCAGGCATTTTGGGTAGGAATGTTTCAGATACTGGCGCTGTGGCCGGGATTTTCTCGGAGCGGTTCCACCATTGCCGGCGGATTGTTTTTGGGACTGAGCCGAAAAACTGCGGCGGAATTTTCTTTTATCATTTCGGTACCGGTCATGCTGATCGCTTGTACTTATGATTTATTGAAATCGGCTAAATTTTTGACCGGTGATGATTTTATGATGATTGCGATTGGATTTGTTACCGCGTTTGTTGTGGCCTATATTTCGATCGTATGGTTCATGAAGTTTCTTAATAAGTCGACGCTGGCTTCGTTTGCGTATTACCGTTTCCTGTTGGCGGCAGTGTCGTGGTGGTATTTTTTTAGCTGATCAGTGAGCACCTTCAAACGAGGGTGCTTTTTCATTCGGAAGGAGCATGTATATGGCAGGAAAGAAAAAATGGTATGCTGTCCGCAGAGGCAATCGGCCGGGAATTTATGAAACGTGGGATGAATGCAAAAAAGAAGTGGCGGGTTTTTCCGGTGCTGAATATAAAAGTTTTACAGCCAAAGCAGATGCGCAGGCATATATGGACGGTGCAGTTTCGCAGGCTGCCTGCACAACAGGGCTGATAGAAACGGCTCGGGGAGCGGTTGCGTATGTAGATGGGAGTTATGAGCACAGCCAGCGCCGGTTTGCCTGCGGCATTGTATTTTTCTATCAAGGCAAAGAGGAACATTTTGCGGAGGCTTTTGAAGAAGCGGAGCTGGCAGAAGAAGCAGGCGGTACGCCATCTCCCGATGAACAAGAGAAAACAGAACCGTGGCGTAACTACGTGACCTGCCTCAACGACCATCTGGCAGGCCACAACCCGCTTATCGGCAGGGAGATGGAGTTGGAGCGAACCATACATGTGCTCTGCCTCAAAGAAAAGAACAACCCGTTGCATGT
>UREG01000045.1 GCA_900546795.1 uncultured Veillonellaceae bacterium
ATTTTGCCGTCAGCGAAGAAGATATGGAGCGCATTGCAGCGCTGGACACCGGACGGCCGTCCATGGTGGATACGACGCAGCTGAGCGAAATCAGGCGGGTGTACGAATATCTGGAGAACCCGGTGCTTACCAGTTTAGAATAAATGCCTTTTCAGAAGAAACAAAGCGGAACAATGCCTGGACTGTATGATAAAAAATACGGTATAAGTATTAGACGGAGAAACAGGTGATTTGTATAATAAAACTGTAAAAAGACGGGTACAATAAGGAAATCAGCGCAAGGAAAAAAGAAACGGGATGCTTTATTTGTATAAATATACTGGATTTCCAATGACGGCCTGTCGGAGGGGGCGAAGGACGCGGAAAGGGAGAACGAAAAGAGCGTAAAAAAATATAGGGGAGGAAAAGATATGAAAATGAAAAAATGGAGCAGTATGGCAGCGGTGCTGGCAGTATGCGCATTGCTGACAGCCTGCGCGGATAATACGGGCAGCACGTCGTCCAGCGCGCCTGCACCGGCACAGAAAACAGAAGCTGCCCAGGCACAGCCGCCGGCAGTGAAGAGTAAAATTTTGATCGCCTATTTTTCCTATGGAGAAAATGCGGATATTCCGGCAGGAACCAACGCCTCTACGTCTGCCAGCATTCAGCCTTCCGGCAATCGGATGACCGGAAACACGGGACTTGTCGCAGAGTATATCCAGCAGGCGATCGGCGGGGATCTCTTTTCCATTCAGACGGTGGAAAAATATCCTAGTGAATACCGGCCTACGGTAGATCAGGGCGAACGGGAACTTAGACGCGGCGCCCGTCCTGCGCTGGCATCGCATGTAGAAAATATACAGGACTATGACGTTATCTTCTTGGGTTACCCGAATTGGTGGTCCGATATGCCGATGGCGGTATATTCTTTCTTAGATGAATATGATTTGTCCGGCAAAACGATTATTCCGTTCTGCACATCCGGCGGCAGCGCTTTGTCCAGTACGGTAGAAGCGATCCGCAAAGCGGAACCGAATGCTACGGTGCTGGAAGGACATCATATTTCCGGTTCGCAGGCTCCGAATTCGCAGCGGGACGTTCAGCAGTGGGTGCAGAGTTTGGGTATTCAGTGATAACATAAAAAGCAGAGAGCGCAGCTGGTTTTGCAGCCGCCAGCTGCAGCCGGCCTGGAAAGGCCAGTCGGAAAGAGACCGGCTGGCTCCCTTTCTGGCAGAGAAAAAAAGAACGGCGTACATGAAAAAAGGAGGGAAACGGCATGGAGAAGAAATATAAAGCGATGATCGCTGCTGCCGTTTGCCTCGTTTTTGCATGCTGTATCGTATGGGCGATGCGGCCGGAGCCGGTAACGTGGAAACGGGATATTTTTGCTATGAATACCTATATTTCTTTGGCCGTATATGATCAGAACGGCGGCGCGGTGCTGGACGAAGCGGAGCGGCAGATCCATGAATGGGAAGAACATGTATCGGTAACGAATAAAGACAGCGATGTATATCGGATCAATCACAGCGGCGGGAAGCGCGTGCAGGTGCATGCCGATACAGCCGAAGTGCTGCGGCTGGCCCTGGCGGCAGCCGGACAGACGGACGGCGCGCTGGAGCCCACGCTGTATCCGGTGCTGAAAGCCTGGGGATTTACGACAGATTCTAAACAGGTGCCCGGCGAAGCGGAGATACAGCGGCTGCTGAAACAGGCCGATTACAGACAGGTTGTGCTGGACAAGGATACCGTGCAGCTGCCGGAAGGAATGGAAATTGATCTGGGGGCCGTCGGCAAAGGCTATGCGTCGCAGAAAACGGCAGAACTCATGAAAAAGCGGCATATCACGGCGGCGCTGCTGAATTTTGGCGGGAATATCCAGGTCATCGGCCGGAGGCCGGACGGGAATCCATGGCGGATAGGGATCCGTCATCCGGAAGCGGAAGAGGATTTTGCCGTGCTGGAATTAGAAGATGAAGCGGCGGTTACGTCCGGCGGATATCAGAACTTTTTTCTGGGAGAAGACGGGACGGTCTACCATCACATTTTAGATCCTAAAACCGGCTATCCGGCGCGAAACGGAATCTTGTCGGCAACGATTATCGGAAAAGACGGCGGCCGGTGCGATAGTTTGTCAACAGCCGTATATGTGATGGGCGCCGATAAGGCGGCTGCTTTTTGGCGGGAACACCGGGATTTTGAAATGGTATTGTTTACAGCGGATCATACCGTGTATTGGACGGAAGGCCTGGAAGGGCGGTTCCAATTGCGGGGTGCGTATAAAACAGAGGTGATACGATGAAAAAAGCGGTGTGCGCCGGACTGGCCGCGGTGCTGCTGGCCATGGGAGGCTGGTTTTGGCAGAGCCGGGGAAACAGCGGTGCGGAAATAGAAATCGTGCAGGCCGGGAAGGTATTGTACCGATTGGATCTGGCGAAGGAGCCGGCGCGGGATATCGTGGTTTCTTATGAAGGGCGGTCGAATACGATTCATATAGAAGACGGCCGGATCTCGATTACGGAGGCGGATTGTCCGGATCAGATCTGCGTGCGCATGGGGCATCTGCACTCGCCCATGTATCCGCTGGTCTGCCTGCCGAATAAATTGATTGTTCGTTTTGCGGAATCATAAGGGGGAAGGGAAATGGAAACAGGGGATGTAAAACGGCTGACGCGCTTGTCGCTGCTATTGGCGCTGTCGCTTATTTTATTTGCCGCAGAACTTCAAATGCCGCCGCCGGTTCCGATTCCCGGCGTAAAACTGGGGCTGGCGAATATCGTGATCGTTTATGCCCTGTATCGATATCCGCTGAAAGACGTAGGCGTGCTGCTGATGGCGCGGGTGCTTTTGTCCGTATTTTTTGGCGGCAGCGTGTTGTCGCTGACCTACAGTCTGATGGGAGGTATGTTTTGCCTCATCGGAATGAATATGGTAAAATCGGTTTTATCAGAAAACCGGCTGTGGTTATGCAGCGCGGCAGGAGCTGTTTTTCATAATATCGGGCAGCTTACGGCCGCTTCCTGGTGGATAGAAAGTATTGCCGTATGGGGATATTTTCCGCTTTTGTGCGCCGCCGGGATCATCGCAGGACTGATAACCGGCATGGCAGCGCAGCTGCTGCTCCGGCGTCAGATCGTACCGGAATATAAAATAAGGGGGACTCAAGGATGAGAGGGAAACGAATGATGGCAGCCGGCTTGGTGCTGCTGCATATGACGGCGGCTGCCTATGCGGCGGAAATACCGTTTATTGAAAAAATAGATCCTGCCTATCGGGACGGGGCGCAGACGATGATGTATCAATATACGTCGGACGAAGCGGTGCGCGCTGCGCAGGAAGCGTTTGATGCGCTGCCGCCGCAGCTGCCGGAACCGGAAACCGTTTTGGCGCCGGGCGCGGAACCGGGGCTTACGGTGCCGCTTTACGTATACCGGCCGGAAAAGATCGAGCAGGGGCCGCTGCCAGTCGTATATTATTCGCATGGCGGCGGGTATTTGCTTCGCCGGGTATTAGGAGCCAGAAGCGGATTCCAGGCAATGGCAGATCGGATGGGCGCGATCGTGATTACGCCGAAATACCGGCTGTCTGTAGAAGAGCCGTTCCCTGCGGCGCTGCTGGATGTATATGCCGGACTGCAGTATGTTGCGGCCCATGGACAGGAATTGGGAATGGATACAAGCCGGATCATTCTGATGGGCGATAGCGCCGGCGGCGGGTTATCGGCAAGCTTGGCGCTGTACAATCGGGATCATGACAACATTCCTCTTAAAGGGCAGATTCTGATATATCCGATGCTCGATTACCGAACCGGGACGAAAGACAGCGTGTATCATGCGCCGTATACCGGCGTGGTATGCTGGACGAGGGAAAGCAACGCCTATGCGTGGGAACGCCTGCGGGGCGGACAGACCATCGATCCGGAATGGATGCCGTATTTTTCGCCTTCCATGGCAAAAGATCTGAGCGGTCTGCCGCCGGTCATGATATATACCGGCGATCTGGATTTGTTTGTAAATGAAGATTTGGACTATGCAAACCGGCTGATTGAAGCGGGGGTATCCACGGAAGTTCATGTTATTCCCGGCCTTTATCATGCGTTTGACTCGGCAAATAAGGAAGCCGCACCAACCGCTGCGTTTATAAAAGAAACGACGGAAACAGCCAAAGATATGTTTGCGCACGCATAATAAAGGAGGGCCGCCGATGCTGAAACGAATAAAGAAATGGTGGCTTCCATTTATGGCATTTCTGCTCTACAATGGCCGGATTGGCGCAGCGCTGCTGCAGCTGGGGCCGTCCTGGCGGGGGCGCTGCGTGCCGGGCGTTACCTGCACGTACTGCCGGTATGCGCAGATTGGCTGTCCCTTGGGTGCGGCCGCGCATACGCTGACGGGATTTCCTCCGTCTTTTAGCGGCGGGGTGTGGGCGGCGCAGCTGGGGATCGGTCTGCTGTCCGGCCGGCTGATTTGCGGCAAGGTATGTCCGTTTGGCTGGTTTCAGGATCTGCTCCATGCCATTCCTGTGCCGAAGCTGGCGTTTTCCGGCCCATGGCGCATGCTTTCGTACGGAAAATATCTGGTCTTATTGGCGTTGGTTCTGGGCTGGACGCAGCTGGAAGTGCTGATGCCGTATTGGCCGTGGCTGGCCGGAGGCATGCTCGTGTGGGCATTGGCAGCGTTTCGCCCGTTCTGCCGTTTCCTTTGCCCGATGGGGGCGATCTACAGCCTGTTTTCCCGGCACAGCATAGGGACGATGAAGATAGACGAAGCGGCCTGCTGCCATTGTAATGCGTGCATTCGAATCTGTCCGATGCAGTGCCGGGCAGTCGGCGATCGGGAATGCATTGCCTGCGGGCGCTGCGCAGAAATTTGCCCGACGAAAGCCATTTCATATACGGTACGATATAAAAAATAAGAGATAAACTATTTGAAAAAGAGACCGCATGCGGTCTCTTTTTTTGCACTCTTTTTGCCGCTGCTTTCTGGGACGGAGCCGTGCAGTCTGTCTGTACATTATCGCAGGGTACTGGCCGGAAGCACGGCGGGACCGCCTGCGCTGCAAACTG
Source organism: uncultured Veillonellaceae bacterium (assembly GCA_900546795.1). Classification (GTDB taxonomy): domain Bacteria; phylum Bacillota; class Negativicutes; order Veillonellales; family Megasphaeraceae; genus UMGS915. Next base: position 5,048 of record UREG01000045.1, read on the forward strand.
CGCAATAAAAGAATCTGCGGCCATCGAGTGAAACGATACTATTCGATTTATGTAAATCGAAACTCTCTATCTGCATGTAAAAAAGTAGATAGAGATAATGTATTTAATAAAATCGATTTAGTATGCTATACTGTAGGTACATCGAAAGAAATAGATGGAATATCAGGAGAGAATATACGAGGTGATACGATGAAACAGTATGGACAGGAACGGTATGGGTTGTATATCAATGGCACGTGGACAGCGGCCAGCGACGGAAAAGAATTTACGGCGTATAATCCGGCAAACGGCGAAGAACTGGCGCGGTTTGCGGAAGCGACAAAAGCCGACGTGGACATGGCGGTAGCGGCGGCGCAGAAAGCGTTTGAAACCTGGAAAGAAACAACGCCTCAGGAACGGCAGGATTATCTGCTGAAAATAGCGGACGTCATCGAGGCTCATGCGGAAGAACTGGCCATGCTGGAAACCTTGGACAACGGCAAGCCGATTCGGGAAACCCGCGGAGTAGATATTCCGATGGCAGCCGATCATTTCCGGTATTTTGCCGGCGCAATCCGAGCGGAAGAAGGCTCGGCTTCCATGCTGGACAATCATACGCTTAGTTTGGTGCTGCGCGAACCGATTGGTGTGGTCGGCCAGATTATTCCCTGGAATTTCCCTTTCTTGATGGCTGCCTGGAAGTTGGCGCCTGTATTGGCTGCCGGCTGTACGACGGTATTGAAACCGTCCAGCCATACCTCGCTGAGTTTGATGGAATTCATCCGCCTGATCGACGGTATTCTGCCGGCCGGCGTGGTAAACGTCATCACTGGCGGAGGTTCCCGCTCCGGACAGTACATGCTCGATCATCCGGGATTTAGAAAATTGGCGTTTACCGGTTCTACGGAAGTTGGCCGCGGCGTATACGAAGCGGCGTGCAGCAAAATGATTCCAGCAACGCTGGAACTGGGCGGCAAATCTGCAAACATTTATTTTGAGGACTGCCAGTGGGATCTGGCGATGGAAGGCGCGCTGCTCGGCATCTTGTTCAATCAAGGGCAGGTCTGCTGCGCAGGATCCCGGATCTTTGTTCAGGAAGGGATCTACGATCGGTTTGTAGAAGAACTGGCCGAACGGTTCAATGCCGTTAACGTAGGATTGCCGTGGAAAGAAGATACCCAGATGGGATCGCAGATATACCAAGGTCAGGTGAAAAAGATTTTAGAATACGTGGAAATCGGCAAGGCGGAAGGGGCGCGGCTCGTTTGCGGCGGTGAACAGATCATGGACGGCGAACTGGCAAAAGGCAATTTTGTCCGGCCGACTCTCTTTGCTGATGTGACGAATGATATGCGGATCGCTCAGGAAGAAATTTTCGGGCCTGTAGCCGTTGTGATTAAGTTTAAAGATGAAGCGGACGTCATCGCCATGGCAAACGACAGCGTATATGGTTTGGGCGGCGCGGTTTGGACGAGAGATATCAATCGGGCTATTCGGGTATCCCGGGCTATTGAAACGGGCCGTATGTGGGTCAACACCTATAACTCCATTCCGGCAGGCGCGCCGTTTGGCGGCTACAAACAGTCCGGTATCGGCAGGGAAACGCATAAAGTGATACTGGAACACTATACTCAGATGAAAAATATCCTGATCAACATGAGTGAAACGCCGACGGGATTATATTAATTGCATATAGATAGTAAAAAATAAAACAGCCGCTGCTTCTTCAAAAAAGCAGCGGCTGTTTTGGTTTAAGACAGCTTCCATTCGGTAAAACGCAGGTCATTCCTTTATGTCAGACAGGAACGGCCGGGCAATGTCCTTCGTGTACTGATAAAACGAGGCGGGTTTTTCCGGGGCGATTGCCCAAAGGGGAACGGTTCTTTCATATAACGAACCGTGGGTACGGACGGTATCGGTATAGAGCCGAACCGCTTCGGTTTCGCCAAACGCACAGTCCGGAGCCGCCAGCGCCACGAAATCTCCGATCGTATCGGCCGGCAGATGATAGCGCTGCGCCGCCTCTTTGGCGGTAAGGAGCTGCTCAATTTCCGGCTGCGCTTTGGCAAAGTCCTGCAGACGCTGGGCGTCTTCTGGATGATCCAAGAACAGATACGCCATGCCGCCTTCTTGGTAGGGGTGATTTTCGACGTAGCGGTCTTTCAGCGGAGCGAGGGCAAAAAGCAGGATGTTGGCCTGCGCGGCCGCCCGCTGAATATCCAGGATATGGTGCTTTTGGTTCATGCCGTGATCGGCGGTGATATAGATTTGTCTGTCCGGGTCGGCTTCATGGATCGCGGCGATTAACCGGTCGATAGCGCGTATCTGCATCAGGGCTTCCGGCGTTCCCGGCGCGTAATGATGGAAGCCGTAATCGTTGGTGGTGCAGTACACGAAATGAGGGCGTTCCCGCTGGATACAGGCCAGTGCGGCTTGAAAGATCCATTCCGTGGCAGAAAGAGAATCGATAGGAGGCGGAGCGGACAGGCCGAGGCCGGAAAGGAGCGTTTCATCAGGTGTTTGAGCGCTGATCCCGATAGCGGCGCCGTCGCCGTATATGCCCAGCACTTTGCCTTTTACCGTAAGAAGCGCCGTCTTTTTCCCGGCTTTCTGGAACGCTTGAAATAAGGTGGGCGCTTTCATAAAGCCCCGTTCTTCAATGAATCCTTCTTCCCGAGTAGCAGGGTGATAATAGTAGTTGCCGGTTATTTTGGTTTCTTCCGGAAATTTTCCCGATAAAATTGACGCGTGGTTCACATTGGTAACGGTGGGAACGGAACCGAGAACAGTTTTGGCGAAGCCTTTTTTGCGGCATAACGCAAACAGAGTGGGAGCGGTCTGCGGCGTGAGGTATTCCGGTGCGCAGCCGTCGATGACAGCGATCAATAAACGGTTCATAAGATACACTTCCTTTCGTATATTCGTATTGTAGCAGGGAAATGAAGTGTCGTATAATATGAGTATTGTGAAGGTGGGATAAGTAAATACTAATACTAGGAGCCATTATGACACTGCGCAATTTGGAAATTTTTACGGCAGTATACCGCTGCCGGAGTATGAGCAAAGCCGCTCAGGAACTGATGATCTCGCAGTCCTCGGTCAGTCAGGCGGTAGCGGCGCTGGAAAAAGAATACGGCGTGCGTCTGTTTGAACGGCTGCGCCAGACGCTGGACGCGACAGCCGCGGGAGAACGGCTTTTTTCCCTGGCTGTTTCTATATTGGAACAAGTGCGTCAGATCGGAGTGCAGATGAGTGAATGCGCCGCGATGCAGCCGCTGCGGGTTGGGTTTTGCACCACTGCCGGAAGCCGATGGCTGTATAAAATCACGGAATGGTATGAAGCCGAAGCGGGACAGCCGATTTTGGCGGAAGTGGGAAACAGCTCGCAGCTGGAAGATCAGGTAATGGCGGCGCGGCTCGATGCGGCTATCGTGCAGAAGACAAGCGTGCGTCCCTGCTTGCGGTATATTCCCATCTGGCAGGATCGGCTGACGGCGATTTGTTCGCCGGATCACTCCCTTGCCGGCAAGACGGTTCCTATTTCGCGGCTGGCGAAAGAACCGCTGGTGATGCGGGAAGCGGGGAGCGGAACGAATCGATTGGTGCAGGACATGTTTTTGGCGCATGGCGTCCCTATGGACACGGCTTGGATTGTTACGGGAATACCCGCCGTGCTGGAAGCGGTGCAGAAGAAGCGGGGCATCGCGTTTGTATCGGAAGAAATTGCCCGCCCGGCTCTGCAGAAAGGAACGGTGGCAGAAATTACGATGGCAGACGCCGTATTTTCCCGCTCCTTTGCGCTGATATACCCGCAGGACACCTATAGAAATACGGAGTTAGCCCTGTTTCAAAAACTGACAGAACGAGTCTGTGCTGACCTGGAACAAGAAAGAAAAGAATGACCGCAGGCAGTGCGGAAAACGGAGAAAGACGCTGCAAAAAAGCAGTGTCTTTTTGTTTAGGATAGATCTGAATCTGGCAGGAGTATTTGGCAGGCATCAATGAATCCGACAGCAGCGGGAGCCGGGCGCAGATAGAAAAAGAGCCGCCGTGAGGCGGCTTTTTCATAGGAAATATTCATTTTCTTTTCGGCCTTGGCAGTTGGCTTCCAGCATTGCCTGCAATTTCAGCATCGGTTCTGCCGTAAATTGTTTGGCGTGCACAGGACAAATCTTCATGCATGCCCGGCATTGAATGCAGCCGTCAGCCACAAGAAACGGATCCGTTCGGTCAATAATGCCCATGGGACAGACGGCAGCGCAGCGGCCGCACCGCAGGCAGCTTTCTGTCGTTTCCGGGTGAAATGGGCGGGGCGGCATATCCGGTTTATACGGAAAATCGCCGGGAATATCCGGCGGTTCCAGATTGCCGGCAAGAAGTTTTGCGGCGGCTCTTTTGGCAAAGGCTGCGGCTTCTTCCAAATCGTCTGCTTCAGGCCGGTGAGGCGCCAGCAACGGGGTAATCGTATGTTCTGCCAGCAGTGCGGCGGCGCCGATGACGGAAAACTCCTGCTTTTCCAGAATATGGGAAGCTTCCAGCAGAGCGTCGTCATAATGGCGGTTGCCGTATACGCCCAGCAGGATTGCCGGCGTGCCTTCTCCATGACACCGGGACAGTTCCTGCCGGCATAATTGGGGAACGCGGCCGCCGTAAACGGGAAATGCAAAGAGAAATAGATCGCCGGCAGTGCAGGTTACCTCGCTGCCGCGGCCTTTAGGAAGTGTCCAGTCATGGCGGACTTCTTGAAGCGGCAAAACGGACTGCAGCGCCCGTCCGGCGGCCTCTGCATAACGGCGCGTACTGCCGGTGGGACTAAAATATACGGTATGAATCATAAAAAGCCCTCCTAATGCTCGTGATTTCTTTCAGCGTACCACAGCGGATTTGATAAGGCAATGAGAAAAGAAGCGGCGCAGGGAAGAATTTGCGTAAACTGCATACGCCTCATGTCCAAAAAATCTGATAGCGCAAGGGATTTTTAAGCAAAGAGATTGAGAATATAAGAAAGAGCGTGTACAATAGAAATTAAGGTTAGATACTTTAGTTGTACAAATGGAGGAATGAACGAAGATGAGTTTTACAAGTGATTTGAAAAGCCGCGTGCATAGAGCGCAGAAGAAAATCGTATTGCCGGAATCGTTTAGCCGCCGCGTATTGAAAGCTGCGGAACGGGTATTGGCAGAAGGTTTTGCTAAAGTCGTATTGATCGGCGAATTGGAAAAGATCAAAACAGACGCAGCAAAATACAAAATCGATCTTACCGGGGTAGAAGTAATCGATCCGAAAGAATTCCCGCACTTAGATGAATTCTGCGAAAAATTTGCACAGAAACGCGCTAAAAAGGGCATGACGCCGGAAAAAGCTCGTGAAATTTTCATGACGGACTATACGTTCTTTGCGGCTATGCTCGTAAATGAAGGCTTTGCAGACGGCGTGGTATCCGGTGCTGCTACAACGTCCGCAGACGTTATCCGTGCCGGCCTTCAGGTCATCGGCGTTCGCCCGGGCATCAAAACGGTATCCAGTGCGTTCATTTTGATTACGAATACTCCGCAGTACGGTGATAACGGTATCCTCGTACTTGGCGACTGCGGCGTTGTTCCGAACCCGACGTCCGAACAGCTGGCAGATATCGCTGAAGTTTGCGTAGAACGGGCTCGTACGACTGTACAGATGCTCAATCCGCGCGTAGCGATGCTTTCCTACTCCACGAAAGGTTCCGGCTCCGGTGAAGACGTAGACCGCGTAGTAGCGGCAGTACAGGAACTGCAGAACCGTAACGTAGACTTTGATTTCGACGGCGAACTGCAGGCCGATGCGGCTCTCGTACCGGAAGTTGGCGAACATAAAGCACCGGGATCCAAAGTTGCCGGCCGTGCAAACATCTTGATCTTCCCGAGCTTGGAAGCAGCAAACATCGGTTACAAAATGGTACAGCGCTTTGCGAACGCAACGGCATTGGGACCATTGGTTCAGGGCTTGGCAAAACCGGTTCTCGACCTTTCCCGCGGCTGCTCTACGGAAGATATCGTAGACGTAGTGGCAGTATGCTGCAGCGACGCGATCGCTTTGGATCAGCAGTAAGAATGGATAAAAAACCTCTTTCTTCGGAAAGAGGTTTTTTTGTTATCTCCGTAAGGCTCCCCGATAGATACTGCGCGTTCTTCTCTTGACAGAGTACGTTTAATTTTTTAATATAATACTCAAAAGATTAGAAAAAAATAAGAAGAAAAATAAAAAAAGATTAGAAGGAGCAGTGTCATGAGAGCAGTTACGGTGTACAGCGGGCTGATTTGGCTGGGAGCAGCCGGGGTTGCGTCCCGGATATATGGGATGGCGCATATGGATATTTTTGCAGCGATGACGGCAGCGGCTTTTTCCGCGGTGTACATCTGCCGCGTCCTTTTGGGAGTGGGCAAGAAAGACCCGTTCTGCTACAGCTTTTCGGTACTGGGGATTTTTCTGGGCTGGAAATATCTGATGGCAGGTATCGCGGATTTGCGAAGCGCTCACGGACTATTGGATCAGGAATGGGGAACGATGGTATTTACGCTGCTTTGCGCGGGACTGCTCTGTCTGCTGTTTTGGAACGGCATTCGCACCGGCGAGCGGGAGGGCAAAGAAAACACGTGCTGCCTGCCGCCGACGGAATATGACGGCCGCGTAGATACGACGTATTTAAAAGCCGGCGATATTTGCACGATGCAGCTGCTTCGCCAGGAGCTTGCCGATATGAGACGGTGCAGCGGGGAAGAACGGATACAGCCGCGCAAACGCCGGCTGGAGCGGTATATACAAGTGTACGAACGGCATGTGATGGAAAACGGGCGGCAGGGCTTGGCAAATACAGCGCAAAAAGAATGGCGCTCGGCAGACTGGGAAGAAGAACTGGCGGAATGCCGGCAAATGAAAGAGATGCTGAATCAAATATAAACGACGGATTGCTGCGGCGTGTCTGTGCACCAGATAAGCGAAACGCAGCCGGTAGTAGGAAATAAGTTCTGCAAAAGAGCGGGGTGATGACCGCCTGTTCTCTTGCCGGAACGATTCCTTTGCCGGCTGCGTTATTTTTTGCTTCACTGCCAGACAATACCGGCCTATATGCGGCAAAAAGGAATCCCTATGCTGCGATATAGAGATCTGGAGGAAGCTTGCTTTTGGCTTACGCGATAAAACGTAATAGCAGTGTAAAACCTTTGCCTAACCTGATCGGCATTTCACGATTGTGCCGGCTGGGTCAGGCAATTATGTATGTAAGGTTATTTTACCGATAAAGCGGTCATTCTTATCTCTAGGTCTGCCTGCGGTGCCGGTTTTGTTATTGCGGCACTCCTGCTCCATGATTTTTTCGAGTATTTCCTGCAAGAAGGAAGGATTTCCAAGGCTTGTGCAGGAGCAGCGGACGGCAGTAGGATAACAGGCGGCGTTAGTATCGCGCCGCAGTTTAGATTTCCGGCAGGAAAATGGTGCGGCAGGAAGAAGGGGAATGGCGGCAGGCATGCAAAAACCGCCCGTTCACGCAGGAGACGGGCGGCCAATGATTCTTATTAGATT
>UREG01000046.1 GCA_900546795.1 uncultured Veillonellaceae bacterium
ACGATCATGAGCATGTCATCGCCGAGTGCTGCATGGCCGGTGAGAAAGAGCTCAAGATGGCCATCGACGCCGCCCTCGCCGCGAAGGCGGATTGGGAAGCAATGCCCTGGGAGCACCGCTCCGCCATTTTCCTGAAGGCCGCCGATATGATCACCGGCTCTTACCGCAAGGTGCTGAACGCCGCCACGATGCTTGGCCAGTCCAAGACCGTGTTCCAGGCGGAGATCGATATTGCCGAGCTTGCCGACTTCCTGCGCTTTGGCGTGTGGAGCGCACAGGAGATCTTCAAGGATCAGCCTGCGAGCGAGGCGGGCATCTGGAACCGTCAGGACTACCGTCCACTTGATGGCTTTATCTGCGCGATCACCCCGTTTAACTTTACGTCCATCGGCGGCAACCTGGCGACGAACGCGGGCGGCAACAAAGCGGTGCGCTATGGAACGACCCGGCATCAGGTATATGCGATAGAAGCGGTATTGCCGGACGGAACCATTGCGGAGCTGGGTGCGCGCCTGAAAAAATGCTCGACCGGATATTGTTTGGATCAGCTGATTATCGGCAGTGAAGGAACGCTGGGGATCATTACGAAAGCAACGCTGAAACTGCTGCCGCTGGCGCCGTACCGTTTAGACGTGCTGGCGGTGTTTACAGAGCTGGACAAAGCGGTAGGCTTAGTTCCGAAATTAATCAAAGCAGGGCTGGAACCGACCAGCGTGGAATTTATGGATAATAAATTTGTACGGTATGCCAGCGATTTTTGCGGCGTGCGTCTGCCGCATTATGAAGACGGCTTATACGATATTATTTCCATTGAAACGTTCAGCGAAGAAGAACTGGAACGGAAAATGGAACTGCTGGACGAGATTTGTACGGAATGCGGAGCGGCAGATATCGTAGAAGCGGACGAACGGGTTTGGAACGTGCGCCGAAACTGCCTGGAAGGATCGAAAGCGGTGAGCCGGATCAGTACGTCTGACGATTTGGTCGTTCCGGTGGATAAGATCGCGGACTGCATGCAGTATCTGACTAAAGCGGCGGAAAAATATGATTTTACTATTTGTACGCTGGCTCATGCCGGCGACGGCAATCTGCATTTCCAAATGCTGAAGATGGATATGTCCGACGAAGAATGGACAAAACAAGTCGCTGCGTTCCGGAAAGAATCCTATGCCTATGTATATACGCTGGGCGGACGGCTTTCCGGCGAACACGGCATCGGCATGAAAAAAGTGGAAGACATGGCAAGATATACGAATCCGGCAGAAATGGCAGTGATGCGTACCATTAAAAAAGCGCTGGACCCCAACCATATCTTGAATCCGGGCAAACTGCTCGATGTAGAATAAATAAAGAAGGTACAAGAAATGAAATTTTTTATTGATACAGCAAACATAGAAGAAATTAAAGCGGCCTGTGCGTTGGGCTGCATAGACGGGGTAACGACGAACCCGTCGCTGATTGCAAAAGAAAAACAAACTATTTCCGATGTAATACGGGAAATCGCCGCCGCAGTCGAAGGGCCGGTCAGCGCGGAAGTGATTGCTTCTGATGCAGAAGGCATGGTGCGGGAAGGGAAAACTCTCGCTGCGCTGGGAGAAAATGTGGTTGTAAAAATCCCGATGACGGCAGAAGGATTAAAAGCAGTCGCCGTGCTGGCAAAAGCAGGGATCAAAACAAATGTGACGCTGGTATTTTCCGCGAATCAGGCGCTATTGGCCGCGCGGGCCGGCGCTTCTTATGTCAGCCCGTTTGTGGGCCGGGTAGAAGATATCGGCTGGGACGGCATCGCTCTTATCCGGACGATTGCCGATATATTCGCCATTCATGACATTTCAACGGAAATCATTGCGGCCAGCATCCGCAAGCCGATGCATATTACCGAATGCGCCAAAGCGGGAGCGCATATCGCCACGGTGCCGTATTCGGTGCTGATGGACGCGCTCAATCATCCGCTTACGCAGGCGGGAATAGAAAAATTTATGGCAGACTGGGAAAAAGCCAATCAATAGTGTATAATAAGCACAGGTATGCAGCATATACTATTAGAGAGGATGAAGTTGAATGGATCGTACACTTACATTAGAGTTTGTTCGCGCCACAGAAGCAGCTGCCGTTAAATGCGGCCGTTTAGTGGGCAAAGGAGATAAAATCGGCGCCGACCAGCTGGCTGTAGACGGCATGCGCGCTACATTTGATTCCGTTCCGATCAGCGGCACGGTAGTTATCGGCGAAGGCGAAATGGACGAAGCGCCTATGCTGTATATTGGAGAAAAAGTAGGTTCCGGCGGTTATGCGGTAGATATTGCCGTAGATCCTTTGGAAGGAACGAACTTGACGGCAAAAGGCCAGAACGGAGCTATCGCGGTATTGGCGATTGCAGGAGAAGGATGCCTGCTCCATGCGCCGGATATGTATATGGAAAAGATCTGTGTCGGCCCGAGAGCCAAAGGCTGCATTGATATCAATGATACGGTTACCAATAATTTGAAACGTGTAGCGGCAGCACTGCACCGGGAAGTTTCCGATATTACGGTCGTTGTGCTCGATCGGGAACGGCATGCGCATATCATTAAAGAATGCCGTGATGCAGGCGCGCGGATCAAATTGATCAGCGACGGCGACGTTATGCCGGCAGTAGAAGTTGGGATCGAAGATTCCGGCGTGCATATGATGATCGGCACCGGCGGGGCTCCGGAAGGCGTATTGGCGGCTGCGGCGCTCAAATGCCTGGGCGGCGATATGCAGGCTCGGCTTGTCCCTCAGAATGAAGAAGAAAGACAGCGCTGTGCGGATATGGGGATTACGGATGTAAATCATGTCCTTACCATTGACGATCTGGTACAAGGGGACGATGCGATTTTTTCGGCTACGGCAGTTACCGACTGCAGCATCATGAAAGGGGTTCGCTATTTCGGCGGCGGCGCAAGAACGTCTTCAGTCGTTATGCGGTATAAAACAGGAACCGTTCGGTTTGTAGATTCGATCCATCAGTTTGATAAAAAGAACCTTCTCAGCGTACATCGTTAAGAAGAGCTAATGAAAGCGGAGATGCTTTTGCATCTCCGCTTTATTGCGTTTATGTCTTTCTTTTGTTACAATAAATGAAGCATAAGGAGGATAGATTATGACGAGTGAAAAAATAAAAAATGAATTATATGAATGGGCGTACTCCATCGTAATTGCGTTGGCAGTAGCTCTTTTTATCCATATTTTCCTCTTTCAGCCGACCCGCGTATCCGGCGAATCGATGGTGCCGACCCTGGAAAACGGCGATTATCTGATCGTGTCCAAGGTGGGGCATGTCATGGGGGATATGCCGGAATACGGCGATATAGTCATTATCGACAGCCGGACGCACTATGACCGGACTTGGCGGGACGACGTATCTGAGCCGCTCACCAATTATCTGGCATTTTTCAATAAGAAATTTGCGACCAAAAACATTTGGGTGAAACGAGTCATCGGGCACCCGGGAGACACGCTGGAATTTAAAGACGGCGCCGTCTGGAGAAACGGGGAAAAATTAGACGAACCCTATATCAACGATGAACCGATGAAAACGGACGGACGGCAGATCACCGTGCCGGAAAATCATGTGTTTGTGATGGGAGACAACCGAAATCACAGCAGCGACAGCCGGTTTATCGGCCCTGTTCCGACCGATCATGTATTAGGTCGGGTAGTGCTTGATTTATAAGCCGAATTTTCGTATAATGAAAAAAGCTAAATAGACAGTTCGCAACCATCCTGTCGGTAAACAAAACTATGGAAATCTCGTATGAAAGAGTACGGAACCGATGGGCATAGAAAGATATGTCCATCTATTTTTTTTGAGGAGGTGATGAGGATGTATCAAAAACAAACCAGAAAATTAACGATATCGGCTATGGTAATCGCATTGTACCTGGTCGTTCTTTATGTAACGCAAAGCTTTTCTTTCGGTGCGTATCAGATACGTATCGCTACATCGTTTTATGCACTGGCATATATACATCCATTCTTGATTTTACCTCTGGGGGCTGCGAATTTAATAGCAAATGCACTGTTTGGCGGTCTGGGAATACTGGACATGTTCGGCGGGGCGCTGGTCGGCATCGTATCGGCGGCTCTGATTTACGGTGTAAAAAAATACAATTTGAACCCATGGTTCATCGCGCTGCCGATTTGGCTGGTTCCCAGCCTGGCAGTTCCGGTATGGCTAAGCTATCTGCTGCAGCTTCCGTACTCTGTATTGGTCGTCAATTTGCTGGTCGGTCAGGCTGTTCCGGCAATTGTCGGCGTGATCTTAGTACAGGTGCTGGAACGGACGCTGGTACCGCAGAAAGGAGTTATATCGCATGAGTAGAACTTCTGCAGAATTGGAAACGATCACCAAGCTGGGAAGTCAGGGAACTACCTATCCTACCGATTATGATCCGTCTGTATTGGAGTATTTTATCAATAAACATCCGTATCGGGATTATATGGTCAAATTTAACTGCCCGGAATTTACGAGCCTTTGCCCGATGACGGGGCAGCCGGATTTTGCCACCATATATATATCCTATGTGCCGGATGAAAAGATGGTGGAAAGCAAATCGCTGAAACTATATTTGTTCAGCTTCCGCAATCACGGCGATTTCCATGAAGACTGTGTCAATATCATCATGAACGATTTGATACAGCTGATGGAGCCGCGATACATCGAAGTATGGGGAAAATTTTTGCCCCGCGGCGGTATTTCTATTGACCCGTACTGCAATTATGGCAAGCCGGGAACGAAATGGGAAGAGGTAGCCTGGAAGCGGCTGACGGAACACGATATGATTGTGGAGACCGTAACGAACCGCTGATATAGGAAACGGCGCATCGCCGATATACAAGATAACCAACATAAAAAGCCTTGCTTCTGTTTTGTATGAAGCAAGGCTTTTTCGTTAGATAAACGGCATGACGGCAGCTGAAAAAGAGAATTAAAAAAGCAAAGAATCGGATAAAAAATGCCCCTTTCCCATACCGGAAACGGTACAGAAAAAGGGGCGGTCAGGCGTTAGGTTCGCTGTTCGCTTCTATTAGGCAGATCAGAATGCTGGAACAATAGCGCCTTTATACTGTTGCTCGATAAATTCTTTTACAGCAGGCGAGGTGATCGCAGTAATTAATTTTTGGATTTCAGGCCGGTTTTCATCGCCCTGGCGGATAACCAGGATATTGACGTAAGGCGAATCCTTGCTTTCTAAATACAATGCGTCCTGGAGCGGATTCAAGCCGGCTTCCATGGCAAAGTTCGTATTGATCAGCGCGATGTCTACATCATCGAGGGAACGAGGAATCTGTGCGGCTTCCAGTTCGATGAATTCTAAATGTTTCGGATTTTCCGTGATGTCCATGACGGTGGAATTGATCGTGCCGCCGTCTTTTAATTTCAGCAGACCGGCTTTTTGCAGGATCAAAAGAGCGCGGCCGCCGTTGGTCGGGTCATTGGGAATGGCGACTTTTCCCTGATCGGCGATCGCCGACAATTCTTTGATTTTATGAGAGTAGATTCCCATTGGTTCTAAATGTACTTTGGCGCCGGAAACGAGCTTGAGCCCCCGTTCTGCAATAAATTTATCCAGATAGGGCTGGTGCTGGAAGAAATTGGCATCGAGTTCTTTATCGGATAATGCCAGATTGGGTTTGACATAATCGGAAAATTCGATCACTTTTAATTCTACCCCTTCTTTTTCCAGCAGCGGTTTGATTTGATTTAAAATTTCTCCGTGCGGTACCGGGGTAGCGCCTACTGTTACGGTTGCTTTCCCGGACGTATTGGCCGGCGCAGAATCAGAGGAGCTGCCGCAGCCAGCTGCCAGCAGAGAAAAGGACAAGGCTGCTGCCGTAAATAAAGTAGTCAGTTTGTTCATAATAAAAACCTCCCAAATAAGTTTCAGACGATGCGCAGGCTTTTATACCGAAAAAAATCCCCTTTCCAAGAGAAAGAGGTTGTCAGGTCTTTATCTCTCGGATCATCCGCAGGATTTAGCACCGTATCAGGTTGCCGGGCTTCATAGGGCCAGTCCCTCCGCCGCTCTTGATAAAGCATCGCATATTGTCTTTTCAAAAAGTATAGCAGGGACGGGGTGGTTTGTCAATTATAAAAAAGTATACGGCTGCCGCTGGGCAGCCGTACAGCAGATTGACAGGAGAGCACCATTTTCGTATGCTAAAGAAAAGGAGGTTTGGATATGAACATACTTGTGGTAATGGAATTGGAGCCGTATCATAAAACATGGCTGGATGAAGCGCTGGGAGAAGGCGCCTGGCTGTACCGGCCGAACCGGACGGCGTCGAAAGAAGAATTGGCGCAGGCAGAAGTGGTGATAGGCCCGCTTCCCGTTGAATCTGTCGCGGAATGCCCGCGCTTAAAATGGCTGCAGCTCAGCATGGCCGGAGCGGCGCCGTACTGCCGAAAAGGACTTCTTCCGGACGGCTGTGAATTGACCAACGCGACGGGAGCCTACGGCTTGGCGCTGGCAGAGCATATGCTGGGAGCGCTGCTTGCCATGCAGAAGAAATTATATCTGTATTATGACAATCAAAAAGAAGCCCGGTGGCAGGACGAAGGTACGGTCGATTCGATCGAAGGCGCAACGGTACTGCTCTGGGGCATGGGCGATATAGGCAGTCATTTTGCCCGGCGTGTCAAGGCGCTGGGAGCGTATACGATCGGAGTAAAAAGAAGACCGGCAGAGAAACCGGATATATTGGATGAACTGGTTCTGCAGGAAGACGTGGACACGGTACTGCCCCGGGCCGATATAGTCGCGATGAGCCTGCCCGGCACTCCGGAAACCTACCGGATTTTAAACCGGGAGCGGCTGGCAAAAATGAAAAAAGGCGCGTATCTGCTGAATGTCGGCCGGGGAACGTCGATAGATACCGAGGCGCTGTGCGACTGTATGGAACAGGGCGGGCTCTCGGGAGCGGCGCTGGACGTGACCGATCCGGAACCGCTTCCGTCCGATCATCGGATGTGGCGCATTCCGGGGATATATATCACGCCTCATATTTCCGGATACCATCATTTGCGGGCTACCCATGACAATATCGTCCGCATTGCGGTAAAAAATTTGAAAGCCTTTTTGAACGGCGGACCTTTGGAAAATATTGTAGATCGGGAAACAGGATATAAAAAATAAAAGAGAGCCGTTAGGCTCTCTTTATTCATGGGTCAGCGGACAACAGACCGCGCGGACGTAATCGATCAGTATTTGCGGGGGCAATACGACCTGCTGGCCGCGCTGCCCGGCGCTGATGCTGATTTTTTCCTGATCAAGCGCGGAAGAGTCGATGAACGTGGGAAATTTTTTCTTCATGCCGATAGGAGAACAGCCGCCGCGGATATATCCGGTAATCGGCAGGAGTTCTTTGACATGAAGCAGATGGACGCTCTTATTGCCGCTTGCTTGGGCAATTTTCTTTAGATCCAGCTCTTTATGACAGGGAATACAGCAGACGATGAAGCCGGTTTTATCTCCGTTGCCGACCAAGGTTTTAAATACCATGTCAACAGGATAGCCAAGGGCTTCGGCCGCATGTACGCCGGAGAGATCCGATTCATCATATGCATAGCTTTTGGTTTCATACGCAATGTGTTCTTTGTCGAGCATGCGCATGACATTTGTTTTCTTCATGTGTTCCAGTTCCTTTCATCAGGTCATTAATAATATCCATTCGAGGAACGTACAGCCGATGTAGGCAATGGCAAATTTTACTTTTTGTTTTCGTTTCCGATCTTCGTCCAGTTCCAGCAATTGAAATGCCAGATACCGTTTATTACGTATCTGAATCAGAAAGTTTTGAATCCGTTCCTGATAGGAAGTATCCGCATAGCCGCCTTCTGCGCGGATAGCCTGCTGCTGCGTATAAATACGGCGGTGCAGTTTGCGCATTTGGATCTTTATATTGTTGTGGACGAAAAATGTCTGCCAGCTTTTCCGCGTATTGAAATACATATAGATATAACGCGGAATATTCATCACTAAAAAACTAAAGATGATAATCAGCAGGGAAATTAAAAAGTAAGTGGAAAAAGAAAAAGTAAGATCCCGCGGCGGCAGATAATGATGGAGGATCACAAAACTGATCCACACGCCGATCGGCAGCAGCAGGATCGCCAAGATGTCGATGGAATGAAGCCAGCTGCTTTTGCCGGGAAGCTCTTCGTCTGTCGTGACGAAACGATCCAGGGGCTTGTGAAACGCGTAGTAATCCATACATAAAACGGCCTGTTCTGTTTTGGCATTGTTTAATAAGAGCGGGCCTTTGCTGAAATCCGGCCGATCCGGCAGGGGCACGATGGAAAAAATGTCGCTGTCCGGCGCCATATCAAAATAAATACGGCCTTTCTTTTCAAACCGCATGGTGGAGCCTTTGGTTCCAATCCGGAACGGATTGAAGAATGTTCCTAAAAAGCTCAGCACCCAGCTGCACAAAGAATGAATCAGGGTATTTAAAATGAAAGAATCCGTTTCAATGGAGGAGATATCCAGCTTTATCTGGAAGGCCGCCCGATAGTCGTCGCACCAGATGTCTTCTAATTTGAACTGAAGGCTCATCACGCCGCCAAAACGAGTGATCATGCCTAAATATACCATATTGTTCTCTTCAAATTCGAAGGTGATCGAATGAAAGAACCAATGATTTGCCAAATGATTTGCCAATCGGCTGTTGATCGTATCTTCTTCCCATACCAGGACCTGATGATCGTAAATCGCGTCTTTGGGTTCCAGCAAAAGCGGCTCCGCCGTTTCCGGCAAAACCGTGTCCTGTACTTTGTTCAGGATCCGGGACACCTTATCTTTTAAGGTATGAAAAAGAACCACAGTATCAACTCCTTTGGTATAGTGTATCATAGAACGGAAAAAAGTAAAAGTTGAAGCCTTTGGGAGCGGATATGCTATAATATACAAGGTATATAAAGGAGGCATGGCATGTCTTGGTGGAAAAGTGAACAGAAAGCGGCGGTGTATCCGCGTTCGATAAAACGATATTTTGAATTGCAGGATGCCAGCATACCTGTAGAAAAAGAAACGAATTACGGCAGATATGTAAAAGAACGGTTTGCCAGTATGTTTAAAGACCGGCCGTACCGGTATGTCCGCGATCCGGTCCGATCGCCGCTGCCCATCGATGTGGTGGTGTTTATGCCGACCCCGGAAGAACCTATATATGTTTTGCATACGGTAGGGATCAGCGACGTGGCATTGGCGCTGCAGGCGGAAACAGAGCGGACAGAAACGCTTAAATTTACAGAAATTTGCATGCTGCTGCCTGCAAATTGGCCGTTTCCGGAAGGCGAATGGGAAATAGACGCGGACTATGCCTGGCCGATTTGGCTGGCAATGGAACTGGGACATTTTTTTCATTCCCATTTGGGCTGGATATTGTACAGTACGGCATTGTCCAATAGTGAATCGGAAGACAGTTTCAGTGTACGAAATCGTTTTTCAGGAATCATGCTGGCACAGTTCCAAGGCAGTCTGGGAGAGATAAAAATGCCGGACGGCAACAAGGTGGATATTTTTATTCCGATTCTTCTGTATCCGGAAGAAATCGCGCTGATGGACACGCATGGAGCGGAATGGGTGGCGGATCAGGTGCTGATGGCAAATCACAATTCGTTTATTATCAATGAAAATAGAAAATCGATAGGGAAAATACAAAAAGAAGAGCCGAGGTAAGGCTCTTCTTTTTGTATTTATAGAGTGTACATTTTTAGGACGGCGTGTGCGGATAGATGAGAAGTGCTCAGTGTAAAGATGAAAGAATATGTAAGAACAACAGAATAAAACAAAAATAAACAAATTATTTGCAAAAGCAAGAAATAGCATAATCAAGCGGTTTATTGGAGATATAAAAATCACATGTACAAAAAAGGAACAAAAGTATACACAGGATAAACGAAAAATATATATGCAAAAAATGCAACGAGTGTATCCTCTTACAGTGGAAACTATATTGCAAATTTTTATGTTTAGGCATACAATAGGGTTAGTTCTTTGTTGAGAAAAAATGATATAACTTTTGTGCATGGGTATGTAAATCTATTCTTAAAAGTTATAGAAAGAGGTGCGAAACATGAAGTTGCATAAGAAAATGAAAACGATGGACGGAAATACTGCCGCTGCGCATGTCGCGTATGCCTTTACGGAAGTAGCTGCGATATTCCCGATTACGCCGTCTTCTCCTATGGCGGAACATGTAGATGAATGGGCGGCGCATGGCCGTAAAAATTTATTTGGCCACCCTGTCGATGTTGTAGAAATGCAGTCGGAAGGCGGCGCTGCGGCAGCTATGCACGGTTCGCTGCAGGCCGGCGCGCTGACGTCGACATTTACTTCCGCACAGGGGCTGCTCCTGATGATTCCGGATATGTTTAAAATTGCCGGTGAATTGCTTCCGGGCGTATTTCACGTGGCTGCCCGTACGATTTCGACGAATACGTTTACCATTTTTGGCGAACACAACGATGTCATGGCTGCTCGGCAGACAGGCCTTGCTATGTTGGCGGAATCCAGTGTGCAGGAAGTGATGGATTTGGCGGCGGTAGCGCATGCTTCCGCGATTTCCAGCCGCGTTCCGTTTATGAACTTCTTCGACGGTTTCCGTACGTCGCATGAAATACAGAAAATCGAAGTGCTGGAAGACGATGATTTAAGACAGCTGCTGGATATGGAAGCGGTAGAAGAATTCCGCCGCCGTTCCATGAATCCGGACGCTCCTGTTACCCGCGGCGTGATAGAACCGCCTGAAATCTATTTCCAGCACCGGGAATCCATCAATAAGTTCTATGAACGGATACCGGATATCGTAGAAGGATATATGGAAAAAATCACGGAAATTACCGGCCGTGAATATCACCTCTTTAATTATACAGGCGCTCCGGACGCAGAACATGTAGTCGTGCTCATGGGCTCCGGCGCTCAGGTAGCAGAAGAAACCGTACGGGTGCTTAATGAAGGCGGAGAAAAAGTCGGCGTTTTAAACGTACATTTATTCCGGCCATTCTCGGAAAAACACTTCTTAAAAGCGCTTCCGGAAACGGTAAAACGGATTGCCGTGCTGGAACGGACGAAAGAACCGGGTTCCAACGGGGAACCGCTGTATCAGTCCGTAACAGCCGTATTTGCAGGAAGAGACCATGCGCCGGCAATATACGGCGGCCGGTACGGCTTGGGCTCAAAAGATATTTTGCCGGATGATATCGTAGCGGTATTTGATAATCTGAAATCCTATGAACCACTCAACAGCTTTACGGTCAGCATCGTAGACGATGTAAACTTTACGTCGCTGCCGAGAAAACGGTATGCGGTCATGAATGCAGAAGGACTCAAAGCATGTAAGTTCTGGGGATTTGGCTCTGACGGCACCGTTGGCGCCAATAAGAGCGCAATCAAGATCATCGGCGATCATACGGACATGTATGCACAGGCATATTTTGCGTATGACTCAAAAAAATCCGGCGGCGTAACCGTATCCCACCTCCGGTTTGGTAGCCGGCCGATTCATATGCCGTATTTAGTAGAAAATGCCGACTTTATTGCTTGCCATCGCCAGGGATATGTATATCAGTATGACCTGCTCAAAGGCCTGAAAGACGGCGGCGTATTCCTGCTCAACTGCGTATGGTCTCCGGAAGAGCTGAATGAAAAACTGCCGGCAGCGATGAAACGATATATCGCTAAACATCATATCCAATTCTATACGATCGACGCAGTAAAAATCGGGGAAGAAATCGGTCTTGGGAGCCGGATCAATATGATCATGCAGGCGGCGTTCTTTAAATTATCCGAAGTAATTCCCGTCGATATGGCAGTGAAATATCTGAAAGAAGCGGTAGAAGAATCGTATGGCAAAAAAGGCCAGGATATCGTAGATATGAACAATGCTGCGATTGATCAGGGAATTGGCGCCGTATGCCGGATTGATGTGCCGGAAGATTGGGCTTATGCAGAAGATGCTCTTACGGATACGAGAAACGTATCGCAGTTCTACAAAGAATTTTCCGCGCCTGTCAATGCATTGGCCGGCGACGATCTGCCGGTAAGCGCATTTAACGGCATGGAAGACGGTACATATCCGATGGGCGGCACCGGTGAAGAAAAACGCGGCGTAGCTATCAATGTACCGGAATGGATACCGGAAAATTGTATCCAATGTAACCAGTGTTCCTTCGTATGTCCCCATGCTGCGATTCGCCCGTTCC
>UREG01000047.1 GCA_900546795.1 uncultured Veillonellaceae bacterium
ATACCGAATAAAAAAAAGCCCTGTCTGCCCAACCGGACAAACAGGGACGTGTCAACGCGGTACCACCCTACATTATGCTCTTACCTGTAACGAAGGTCACTCGCTTTTTCTTACTAAGTTCAGAAAAAGAGCTCCTGGGAGAGTTTCGATATGACAGCCGTACCGGCTCGCACCAAACGCCGGCTCTCTGCAACAAGCTTTATCCTATCTTTGTCCCAATCATCACTTTTTAATGTGGAAATAAGTTGAATTCATTATGACAAATAGTTTTTCATTTGTCAAGACCTAATGCACTTTTTTTATTTTTTATGTGCCGTTACCATGTCTTTTACAAAATTCGGCAGCATAAACGCGCTTCTTTGAATGCCTGCATTGTAATATTTCGTAGCAAACGTCTGCTCCCGATTCGGCTCCCAGGTCAGCGGATCGTACGTTTTCGATCCCATCGTAAAGCAATGCATGCCGCTCGGATACAGCGGAATATGCGCCAAATACAGCCGGGAAATCGGGAAAATATCCGCTACCGCATTCCAAGTCTTATCGATGATCGCCTGATGCATCCACGGAGATTCCGTCTGCTGCACAAAAAGGCCGTCTTTTTTCAATGCTTTATAGGTATTCTGATAGAATTCCCGCGTAAACAGCCCTTCTCCCGGTCCAATCGGATCCGAACAATCGACAATGATTACATCGTAGTAGTCTTCTTTTTCCGCAACATGGCCAATGCCGTCGCCGATTGTTACCGTCAGCTTAGGATGGTTTTCAATCATGGCCGAAGCGATCTGTGGCAGATACTGTTTTGCCAATTCCACTACTTTGCCGTCGATTTCCACCATGGTCACTTCTTTGACTTTCTCATGGCGCACCGCTTCCCGCGCCGCGCCGCCGTCGCCGCCGCCGATAATCAGCACCCGTTCCGGATTGGGGTGCAGGAACAGCGGGATATGGGTGATCATTTCATGATATACAAATTCTTCTTTGATCGAAGTCTGAAACACACCGTCCAGCGTCAGCATCATGCCAAACTCTTCCGAATTTGCCACTACGATCTTTTGAAACGGCGATTCCCCTTCATATATAATTTCAGATACTTTTGCAGACAGCCGAAGATTCGGCGATTGTTCTTCTGTAATCCAAGTTTCTGCCATCTTGATTCCTCCTTTAATACACACTCTTGCTATTCTCTATCAGTGTACCATACTTCCCTTATTTTTTGTAGCGTAAAGCATATAGGTATTCTTATTCCCCGCCGCAAAAAACTTTCTTTGTTGGCCATACTACTCTTTGATCCCAGTCTGCGTTTTCAGTTGTTCCTCTTTTTCCATCAGTTCCAAATACAACATGGACAATCCGTCCCAAGCGGCAATATCTCCCGGCGGATATAAGCTCCATTCCAATTCCTCCAGCGTCCAGTTATTCTTCACCAAATTTCGTTTCATCGAAGTCGTCACCCAATTTTCTTTTTTATCCATGCCGCCTCGGGCAATCAGTACGATATGATCAATAGACGGCATCAGCAGCCAATGGGCCATATGGCATTCTTCCTGTTTGCCATGAGGGTGAAAAGGAACAATCTCCGGAAAATAAAACGAAATAATCCGTAAAATTCCTGGATGGAGCAGTTTTTCTCCGCTATATCGGTCGATGAAGCCGTCTCGTTTGAATATCTGCAGCTTCTCTGTTTTGGAATACCGTCTTTTTTCTCTTATAACCGGCTGAAACGGAGCATTGGCTGCCAATACGCACCCAGCCTCCATTTTTTGATTTGCCGCTAGCAGCCGAATGGCTCTTGCGATCACTTCTGCCTGTTCCATAGCATACTCCTTTATCTTGCTTTTATTTCTTTTAGTATACCAGCCGCCCTATTTTGATAAAAGGATTTTTCAATTTATTATCGAATACTTTATATTAATTGATAAGGGAGGAATGCATATGACATCATTGGCAAAACAACAATACCGGCTGATTGCAGAACAGCTGATTCCTAAACTGCAAAAAAATAAATTTGAAGCGTCCTATGTCGATACAAAAGAGGAAGCCCTGCAATTCTTACTGGACCATATTCCGCAGGAAGCTGCCGTCGGCTTCGGCGGTTCCGCCACACTGGCAGAGCTGGGCATCGAAGATAAGTTGCTGGAACGGGGCCACACCGTCTACAATCACAACCGCCCCGGCCTTTCTCCGGAAGAAGTCCATCAGTTCCGCCACGCTGAACTTTCCTGCCATACGTTTTTGACCAGTACCAATGCGCTGACCTTAAACGGGGAACTCGTCAACAAAGACGGTACGGCCAACCGCGTTGCCGCCATGATGTTCGGCCCGCAGCAAGTCATTATTGTGGCCGGCATGAACAAGATCACGGCCGATATTGAAAGTGCGCTGAAACGGATTGAGCTGGAAGCGGCTCCCCGCAACAACATGCGGCTGGGTATGCCCAACCCATGTACGCGAATCGGTTCCTGCGTAAACTGCCAGCTTCCGACCCGCATCTGCAATGTCACAACAATCATGCACCATAAACCGGGCGGTATCCAGATCCATATTCTTCTTGTCGGCGAATCACTGGGATTCTAAGACAGCAAAAAGACTGCGAATATAATTCGCAGTCTTTTTTTATTGCTTATCCCTTATTCTTTTTTCATATCTTCATCAGCAGTCTGCCGTTGTTTTCGCTGTTCCAGAAGCTGGCTGACTTTTGCATACCAGTCCACCGGCTCAGCCCCATCTTCTACATAAATCGTGAAGTCCTCATTGGGTTCCTCTCCGATTTCTTCCTTGTCGTCGATGGCGATCGTATCCGCTGATTTATTTTGCATAGCCAACAGTTTTGCTTGTTCCTGCTGCTCCGCTGCATATACGTCTTTTTGCTGCAGGGAAACGGCATTCATTTGATTGAGCGCCGCACCGCCGGCTTCTCGGATATCCGCACGGGAAGCAATCCACACATGTTCGGCCGTTACGTTCTGTACACGCACCCGTTCACCGGTCATGTCTACGGAATTTGCCGTTACATTCCGTACGTTCGTGTTATCCTTCGTATCTGTGAAAAGAGAATGTGCAGCGGTCAGCGTATCTGCGGTCAATGCATTCGCCTGAATCGAAATATCCCCCGCTTCCGCCGACTGTATCTCCACATTGCCGCTGGCTTCAATGGCTGCCTTTCGCTGTGCCGATACATGATCAGCCGATACCGTGTTGGCCTGAATGGATAATTCCGCAGCTTCTGCGCGGCCTAATTCTGTATACGCAGTCTGCAGATCCGCCGTTCCTGCCGCTTCCAGAATTTGATTCCGCAAATGATCCGCCGCAATCGATACGTCCTGTCCGGAAATGGTTTCTACGTCCGTTTCTCCTGTCGTTCTCGTTTGCAGTGAATCCGACGCAGCAAGCACCTTGCTTCGTAACGATTCCGCTTCGATCGTAGTGCGGCCGCCGCCCACATAGGCTGCGTCAACTTGCTCTTTCGCCCGGATCGTAAGATCGCTTGCTCCAATAACGGCTTTTGCTTGCACCGCCTTCGCCTGAATATTCGTATCAGCGCCTGCGATCAGACCCGCCTGAACTTGGTTATCGGAAGCAATCGATACCTGATTGTCAGCGCCGATAATGCCGGATTCTACTCGGCCCGCCTGGATATGCGTATTTTCACCCAATACGGCTTGCGCCTGCAAGTTTTCTTTTGCCGTTATGTCGGCATCTTTGTCGGCTAAAATAACGCCCGCTTCTACCGAATCGGCCTGAATGCGCGTCTGCCCGCCAGCTACGATTCCTGCTTGGACGCTGCCCGCCTGGATATCAGCTTTTTGTTCGCCTAAAATCAGGACTGCCTGAACGGTTTTAGCCTGCACCGCTGCCGCATCTGCCGCAAGCGTTCCGACTGCTGCCGTTTCCGCTGCGCGCACCGATGCATTGCCGCTTGCCGCAATCTCTCCAGCATTCACAGTTCCCGCTTCTACAGTTACGTCATTTCCGCTTACACTGCCAAGGCTTGCCTGTCCACCGGCTCGCACCGCTGCATTGCCGCTTGCCGCAATATCTTCGGCGTTCACAGTTCCCGCTTCCACGGTCACGTCATTTCCGCTTACGCTTCCAAGACTTGCCTGGCCACCGGCTCGTATCGATGCATTACCATTCGCCGTGATATCACTAGCTTCCAATGTCT
The DNA here is from genome assembly GCA_900546795.1 of uncultured Veillonellaceae bacterium. GTDB lineage: Bacteria > Bacillota > Negativicutes > Veillonellales > Megasphaeraceae > UMGS915. The sequence continues at coordinate 4,163 of UREG01000047.1, forward strand.
CTGCTTCCACGGTCACGTCATTTCCGCTTACACGGCCAAGCGTTGCCTGTCCACCGGCTCGTACCGCTGCATTGCCGCTTGCCTCAATATCACTAGCATTCACAGTTACCGCTTCCACGGTCACATCATTTCCGCTTACGCTTCCTAGACTTGCCTGGCCACCGGCTCGCACCGCTGCATTGCCGCTTGCCGCAATATCTCCAGCGTTCACAGTTCCCGCTTCTACAGTTACGTCATTTCCGCTTACACTGCCAAGACTTGCTTGATCACCGGCTCGCACCGATGCGTTGCCGCTTGCTGCGATATCTTCGGCATTCAATGTTTCTGCTTCCACGGTCACGTCATTGCCGCTTACACTTCCAAGGCTTGCCTGTCCACCGGCTTGTACCGCTGCGTTGCCATTCGCCGTGATACCACTAGCTTCCAGTGTTCCCGCTTCTACAGTTACATCATTTCCGCTTACACGGCCAAGACTTGCCTGGCCACCGGCTCGTACCGCTGCGTTGCCGCTTGCCGCGATATCTCCGGCGTTCACAGTTTCCGCTTCCAAGGTCACGTCATTTCCGCTTACGCTTCCTAGACTTGCCTGGCCACCGGCTCGTACCGATGCATTGCCGCTTGCCGCGATATCTCCGGCGTTCACAGTTTCTGCAATTACCAATACTGCTTCTCCGCTTACAGTACCTATGCGCGCTTCATCAGCCGCAGCCAGGCTCACTTCGCCCGTACCCACAATATTTTGCGTTTCCAGACGGTTTGCCAGCAGCGATATCGATGCGCCTTTCATATCACCAGTTGTTACCTGCTGTCCGCGAATACCGATATTGCCGCGAGTGTTCACATCGCCGGCAGCAACTGTTTGCGCCTGAATATCCGTCATACCGACCGTACCATTTATATTGCCCAAATCCACTCGGTTATCGGCATGCACAATCAGCTCATTTGCCGACACTTTCGTGGCTTCCTTACCATCACTATGCTGTAAGGTAATATCGGCGCCTTTTAACTGCGCTCGTCCTCCTGCGCGGAGAGAGTCTGTTTCTACCGTCAGCACGCCGTCTTCCTGCACCGCTTCCAGCGTTACGTCTTTCGCAGCCGAAACAGAAGAAGCCCGCAGGCGGCCGCCTTGTGTTTTTACATACGCAGAACCCGTTTCCGACTGCAGCACATCGATCGATGAGCCATCACCCTGCTGACGCAAGTACAAATCGCCTTTCGCTGTATACGAACTGCTCATTTCCGTTCCGGCCTTCACACCCAGGAAGCTGTCAGCCGCACCGATTTCAGCTCCATCCAGATGCACGTCCTGTGCCTGAATTGCCGTCCGGCCGTCCCGGCCATACCAGTCGCGGATTCGGCCGTCGGCTTGTATAGCTGCCTGACCTTCTTCCGCATAGATCGATTCGACCTGAACGCCGCTTTTAGACTGGATCGCCACATTGTCTTTTGCCCGGCCTGTTACGATAATACCCTCTGCATCTCGGCTTTCTGCCTTTACGTCTACGCTGCCGCCTGCCGCTTCCGCAATAAGCCGGTCTGCAGTGATTTTTCCTTCACCTGCCGTACGGATAGAGCCGCTGCCCTGTATTTTTACAATACGGCTGTCAATATTGCCGAGCTTCACATCGTTCTGCGAAGATACATACGCATGATCCTTGCTCTGGATTGACAGCTGATTTGCTGCATCTACGTCCAGCGCATTGGTTCTTCTGATCTCGATTTGGTCCCCGTTTCGGGTAATCTCGCCGGCTTCTGCCGAAGCCAACGCCACCAGCTCCTGTGTTGTGAAATCGTTGTACGAGGTCTTATCTTTCAAATCGATCACATACACCGATTCATCGCGCCCTACGTTCCCTTTCAGCGTAACTGAATCGCCGGTGATATCAGCCTGTCCGTGCTGATATGCGCTGAGAGCGGCAGATTTCTTTATCTGATCCGAAACGGCATACGCCGCGATATCCTGCGCAGATACCGTACCGCCGCGCAGCACCCGTTCCTGTTCTGCTTCGGTCAGGAACCGATTATCTGCAAATCGATAGAGTCCGTTTTCTTCCTGGTTTAATGTAAAGGAGCCGTCATAAGCAGCCACCTCTTCCGCCGTCCACGAACCGACGCCTTCAGCCTGCAGTTGTTCAAATGCCTGCTGCCGTTCCCGGCGATATGCTTCTCTGGCCGTTTCCTCCGTTCCTGCCGCCGTCATTTCTTCTTCAGACAAACGATACTGTCCCGTTTCATCTACCTGCGACGCCAATGCCTGGTACCGGTCATATTTTTCCTGAACCGCTTCTTTCAGCCCGGCTTTTTGTTTTGCCGCGGCTTCCGGAGACTCTTCCAGTGCACCGTATAAGAGCTGCTGCTTCAAACGTTCTGCTCGCCCCGCATCCAAGCTCCGGTCACTGTCATTGCCGGTAATCTGATCCGCTTCAAGTACTACAGTTGAGCCGCTGACCTCTTCAATCCTCAGATTTTTATTCGTTTTGGCTTTGGCTGCAGAAATATATACCTCATTTTGCGCCTCTGCCGTCAGCGTATCGCCGCTGCCTGTACCAGTTTCTACATCCAGTTCCTTACCAGCCCGGCCTAAACTGCCTTCTTTTGAAATCAGCTCAATAGAAGAGCCTTTCAGCTGCGTTGCCTGCTTCGTCCCCAATATGCTTCCTTGGTTTTCTAAGTGCAGGAGACCTTTAGCATCAATACGGCCTTTAATATTCAGGTCCTGACCGCCGCTATTTTCTATATACAGCGAATCCACCTGGCCAACCGCCAAATTCGAAGTCTCTGTATGCAGTTCCTGCCCCGCTTGGCCAATCATGCCGGCCTGGCCGTCTTTTCCGGCAGAAAGGGTCAGATTTTCCGCCCGGATTACACCGCGGTCATTAGTCTGATAAATATTCGCGCCGCTGATCGTGGTGTCGCCTTTTTTATTTTCCACCGTACCGGCAATCCCCACATCGCTTTTACTTTCAATATGAAGCTGTCCCGCAGATTCATTGCCGATAAAGTCAATCCCGATGCCATAATCCGCTTTTGCGGTATACCGGTCGTAATGACTCTGTTTCTTTACTTCTGTCCAGGTATAGGTATGTTCTTTGGTCACTAAATATTTCCGTTTAGCATTATGATCCCAGTTTTCTATCCGGTCCTCCGTCGTAACATCAAGGCTTTCATGAATGACGTCCTCTGACTTGTCAAATTGATTCGGATTGCCGTACGAAACATACGTACCGTCCGCTTTATCATAGACAATTCCTGTAGTCTCATTGATTTTGACAGCGCTCGGATCTTTGGAACTGATCTTGCCCCAGGAACCGCCGATATCAAAATTCGTTCTGCTTGACCGATAATCGGTTCTGATCTCTTTATCCTGCCCTGTCGTCCAGGTATACGTCAACCCTTTCGTCGGATTGTAGACACCGCCGGCATCCGTCCATTCTCCTCCATTTTCCGATTTCTGGATTTGTCCGTTCAGCCGCCGGTATTCCGTCGTCTTAATCGTTTCGCCGTCCGCCTGAATATCCTGAATGATAATTTTTCCTTCTACGCCGCTGCCGGTGCTGATATTTTTCAATTCAATCGGCAGTGCAGAATAGTTCGCTACGTTGATCGTGCCATACCCATCGAGCACGCTCAATTTGGCCCCGTCTTTAGACGTGTTGAGAATCGTACCGTAAAGCTGGATTTTTCCGCCGTTCACTTCGATACCGTCGATTTCAAATTTCTGATTCTTCGCATCATAGGTCACATATTCCGCCGCATTGCCGCCTTCGGTCAGCCGCCATTTTTTGCCGGAAGAAATATCCGCTTCCGTCAATTCGCTGATCTTTTTCTTCATCTGGCCGTCGGTTACCGTAATGCTGCCCGTATCTTCCGGTATCTCCAAATTCCAATCGGCAATACCACTCTGGATCTTGCCGTTGATATTCAAATACCGCGCGCTGATCATGATAGAACCGTTGGCAGTCACGCCGTGGCTTTCTCCCTGGCCCTGATAGATCGCTTTCGGATCGCCGCCTATATTTTGAATGCCCGGCGTATAGCTTTGCGTGTAATCTCCGCTCTTGGCCTTAATATCGATACTGCCGCCCTTGATATCGCCGTTGACAGTGATATCGCCTTTATTGCTCGTAATCGATACCAGGCCGTCTTTATTAGAAATCGTCTTTCCCCGGTTCAGCGTAATAGTAGAAGCGCCAAATACCGCTCTTTCGACCGGCTTGCCGCCGATCGTTTCTGTTGCGGTATATTCTCTGTTGTTGAAACGGTTTTCTATCTCTACAGCCGGCCCTTTTGCCGAATCGTCAGCAATCGTCGGTGCCGCCTCTTTATTCCGATTTCCTGCCTGCAGTGCCTTCGTATCTTTAATGAGTTTTCCGTTGCGGTAGATCGATCCGCCGTCCGTTACGGTAATATTGCCCAGCGTCAGCTGGTTCGGCGATGCGTTCGTAACTCGTACTTCGGCATCTTTGCCTGCATCCAGCGAACCTTTGCCGCTGATCACCCCGCCTTCGAGCATGATATTGCCCCGCGTTGCCGTAATATCATGAAGCCGCACTTCTCCTACCGTAGACACAGCCTTTTCTTCTTTGCCCAGCAGCTGTTCGGCACGGTCATTGTCCAGCACGTTTCCCGACGCGTCATAGAACTTGTCGTTTTTATATGTGCCGCCGCCTTCATAAAACGCTAGGCTGTCCGCATACAATTGTTTTGCTTTGTCTATGCTGTCAATAGAATCCGAGGCCGCGTCTATCCGGGTGGAAATCGCCAGATCTGCCCGCTGTATCTTGGCATCGATAATCTTCGCTTCCTCCATATTTCCGATCTGGAATGTATCCTCTTGGCTAACGCTGCTGTTGTATTCAGCCAAAACCGTTTCCATTTTATGGAACGCTTCGTCTTTCTTCACCGCGTCTGTTTCCGTATTCCAATCAGTATAGGCTTTTTTCAGTGCATCCACTTTTTCCTTGGCAAGGGTCAGTCCCTCTTTTTGTTTGACCAGATCATCCCGTTTTCCTTCATTGAGGAGCAGGAAATTGTGGGCTTCATCAAATTCACTGAGCTCGCCCTGCGCTAAGGCATAAAATTTGTTTCCCTCGCCATAAACGCCCAGGCCTTGATCGACCAGTTTATCCTGGATCTCCTCCAGTTCCATTTCATATGCTTTTTTAGCTGCCGGATCGCCTGCATAATCAGCGATTAAGGTTTCTAATTCATTCATGCGTTCAAACAGCAGGGAAGATGCCGTCTTGCCCAATTCTACATCGAATCCGACCGATCCGTCTCGTTCCACAAGCGTATTCCAGGTTCCAGTTTTCTCGTCATAAGTACCGCCAATCTCGATCTCTTGTTTCCGATGAATACCCGTGGCTACTTTGCCGTCGGCAACGATGGTTCCGCTCTGTGTTTCTTTAGACGATCCGATATTAACCACATCGCCGCCGAACATATCGATCATTTCTCTCGTCCAGTCTTTCAGCTGTCCGTTATGCGTCACCTGCAAGTTGTCTTCATTAGACCGTATATTTACATCCTGATCACTGTATATCCCGCTGCCTTCCCCAAGATTGATTTTAGATTCCGAAGTCCCCGATACCACAGGTCCGCTGCCGGCACTGATCGGCGCTAACGCGTGGTTGTTCAGAATCCCGGCGCCATGAACACGAACTTGCTGCGCTTCTCCCGACGCCTTTCTGCCGGCTAAGAGAGAAATCGATCCTTCTGCCGTTTCAACCGCAGCATTTTTACCGATATCTACCGTCTGCGTACCCGTATATTCCACCTTGTTCTTGATGCCTGCGCCGGAGATAAGGGCCCACGCGCTCATGTCCGCTTGGGATTTGATATTCGCGTCGTTGTATGCGGCAATAACGATATTGCCGCCGCCCACTGTATCGCTTTCATATCCTTTCGTTTCCTCGATCTTGTCTGTTTTGCGCAGCGCCTGATTTTCGCTGTCCGCTTTTACTGTCGAGGAAAGGCGGTCCGTCAGACCCGACTCAATTCTTGCGCTACCGCCGACGTGAACTGCCGCATCGGCTTTCGTGGTATTCGTATTCACCAGACCTGCGCCGGACGCGCCGGATACGATTTCATGCTGGAGAGTATCCGATGCTTTCACATGGTTTACCGCCTGGATTACGACTGCATTTTTATCCGCATATTTCTGCAGTATCCCCGGATCGCTGCTGCCGTGAATCAAGGTATTCGCGCCAATATCCACCGAAGCCGCATAGTTCTTTTGGCTCTTCGCCGTAAGGCCGCTGGCGCCAACGGCACTCACTCCGACCACTTGGGTGTTCGATTGATTGCCGCCTGATGACGTGCCGTTTTCCGCCAGAATCCGCACCTGGTTTTGCTGATTGTATAATACAGAAGCATCGTTTTCCTTGGTACTGCCTTTGGCGATTTCCACCGCTGCCGTCGACTGACTGGTATTCGTCGATTTTGCGCCGGTTCCGCCGGCTCCGGCTACGCCGATAGACTGAATGTCCACGACGTTTTGTTCTTCATGCACCGCTTCGACCTGGATTGTGCCTTTATCTTTCCCTGCATAAACTTCTACGCTTTTGCCCACGATCGCTTTCGTGGTATCGTTCATATTCGCTTCGGCAAATACCGCCGTTGCGCCGGCAATACCGCCGCTGGCGCCCGTTGCCGCCACATGCAGCGTGCTGCCGTCTTTCGGCACGTTCGTTCTTGCCGATACGTCTAAACTGCCGATCGTCTTTTCTTTCGATCCCAGTTTCGCACCGTCTAAAATCTCAGCCGTCACCGTTTCATTAGAAGACGCCAGCGCCGTTACCGCGCCGACTCCCGCAGCAACGCCTATACCGGCGGCGGTTCCCGTTACGTTAAGTTCCGGTGCTGCCGCAGCGTGCACGGCTACCGAATTAGCTTCGCTGATCCGCTCCTTCTTGCCAATATATGCGCGGGTCGTTGTTTTATCGATCGCTTTAACGCCCGTTCCGGCTCCGCCGGCAACTCCGGCCGCCGTAGGTGCAACCGCCGTTAAATCGGTCTTAACCTTCGTATCCGCATCGATCTTAATATTGTCGCCTTTAATATTGCCGCCTTTAATATCGCTGGCGATTTCGTTTTCTTCTTTCCCAAGATGCGCTTCCGTTTTTCCTTCAATCTCATCTTCGAGCTCAACGGCTGCCGCCGCTCCGTATACCGCGGCAGAAGCGCCGACTGCCGTCACCGAATTGTCATGCGTCCGCTCCGCATCTATTAAAATATCTTTCTCGCTCTGAATCGTCGTACCGCTTCCGATCGCCGCTTCCGTGGCTGCTTTATCCGTCGTTTTGGATACGACAACCGCACCGGCCGCATAATACGATGCGCTGGCGCCTGCGATATTGCCGCCGAAACGATGTTCCGTATCCGCATGCACACCCACATCACCTGCCGTCGTCGTAATCTTCGCATTGTCACCGATCCGCGCCGCTGTTTTCGTATTGGCATTGACAACCGACACCGTTGCGCCAACGGCTGTATTGGCGCTGGCCGCTCCGGCTCCGGCTTTCGTATTCATCGTTAAAGAATCCTTACTGTCTATGGTAAGACTGCCCGATTGGATCGTCGTGCCTTTGCCGACTTCCGCCGTTACGCTCGTTTCTTTATTCCGCATTTGGGCAGAAGACGCGCCGGTCTTTTCTTTTGCATCCGTTACAACGTTCTTGCCATTTCCTTTCAAATACGATTCATACGCACCGGTACCGTCGCCGGAAAAATCGTATACCGATACGCTTCCCGCTGCGCCTACCGTAGCGGCGGCCGCCGCTGCCACCGTATTGCTGTGAATCGTCCCCCGGTCTTCCACGGCTTTTATAGAAGCCGCTCCGCCGGTATTAATCTTATGGCTATGTCACAACAAACAGTTGATAAATAGCCATTTTTATAGGGGAGTATCAGA
>UREG01000048.1 GCA_900546795.1 uncultured Veillonellaceae bacterium
CCAGGTGAGAAAGTTCCGGAAGAATGGCAATTTCGGTTTCTTTGCCGTGTATACTTCCTGTACCGACCCGTTTACTGCTAATTTAACGGGAATTGCGCGACATACGACTAAATTACTGCCCGCTTCCAGACTCGCGGTAGAAACTACCACTTCGTCTTTCGCCCCTAACACGATACCCGCTTCCTTCACCGCTTCTTCCGGTGAATCAGCGTCCGTCACCACCTCTATGGTTTTTCCGTCTGCGGTGATCGTGACCGGTATAGCCGGCTTTGCCCAAACGATTGCGGTCATAACCAAAACCAGCATGACCAGCAGGCAAATCAGCCCCCGTGCTTTAGGACATTGGTTTAGTTTTATCATCCAATCCCTCCTACGCGGAAAATTCTAGCACAGCCTGCATAAAAAGGTCAATTTCCGTTGGTTGACAATTAGAGGGTTTTCATTCTTTCTATTTTTTCTTATCTTTAATTTCTTTACAAAAATTTAATGTAAAAATTCAGTATTTATCTATCTTCTCCGCCTATGACTTTATTTAAGACATATTAAAGCCATTTTCTGCTGCCCGCCAAAAATTTCTTGTAAAACGAATGGAAAGAAACCGCATGGAGCCACCCATTTTTCTGGTGTTTTCTTCCTTTTTTTATACCGAAAATCACATTTTTTTATAGAAAAGTGGTGAGCCATAACCTTTCTTCCTCTTTTTTCTTTTCGCTTTATCTTACATTTATCTGACTTAAATATATTATTTGTAAACATATTGTACCGAATTTTTATTCACTCTCTGCTCATAAAAAAGCAAACCGTTCTCCGGCATGTCCTGCCACGGAAAACGGTTTGCCACCAGTGGTCTGTTTCTTATTCACTTTCATGGGAGAAGCTGGGCTTCATCCGTTCTATGATGCTCACAGGCTTAGGCGCTGCCTGCATTTCCGCCATTTTCTGCAAATATTCCTGCGCCAGTATCGGCTCGTCGGTTTTATTGATGATCTTGCGATAGTTCCCATCGCTTTTCATGAGGTGCGCCTTCATATTGTCTTTCAAATAAATATCTAGGATCGCTTTCACGCGTTTCTTATGCGCTTCCTCTTCGATAGGCACCATCAATTCCACCCGCTCGTTCAGGTTTCTCGGCATCCAATCCGCGGAAGACAGATATACTTTCTCGTTCCCGCCGTCCCGGAAGTAGAACAAACGGCTGTGCTCCAGATACCTGCCGACGATACTGCGCACGGTAATGTTTTCACTGACTCCGGCAAGTCCCGGCCGCAGGACGCAGATCCCGCGCACGATCAGCTCGATTTTTACGCCTGCACAGGACGCTTCGTACAGCTTGGCAATGACCTTTTTGTCCAGCAGCGAGTTCATCTTGGCAATGATATGCGCCGGTTCGCCTTTCTTCGCCCAGGCGATTTCGTTTTCTATATTTTCCACAATCTTTTCCCGCAAATTGAGCGGAGCTACGATCAGTTTATTCCAAACCGGCGGATCGGAATAGCCGGACAGGAGGTTGAAAAACGCCGATGCGTCCATGCCGTAGAGGGCGTTGGCGGTAAATATGCCCACGTCCGTATAAAACCGCGCCGTCGAACCGTTGTAATTGCCCGTTGCCAGATGGACATACCGCCGTATGCCGTCTTCTTCGCGGCGCACGACCATCGTGATCTTAGAATGGGTCTTGAGCCCCACCAGGCCGTAGATAACGTGGCAGCCCGCTTTTTCCAGCCGCCGCGCCATGATGATGTTGTTTTCTTCGTCAAACCGCGCCTTTACTTCCATCAGTACCGTGACCTGCTTGCCGTTTGCCGCCGCTTCCGCCAGCGATCGGATAATGGGCGAATCGCTGCTGACCCGGTACAGGGTCTGTTTAATCGCCAGCACGTTCGGATCTTTCGCCGCCGCTTCGACAAAATATTCGACGCAGGAAAAACTTTCAAACGGATGGTGCACCATCACGTCCCGTTCCGCCACTGCCGTCCAGATATCCGTGGACCGGGAATGGAGAAATTCCGCCGGTTTCTGAGGGAATGCTGCCGGATACCGCAGATGGTCATACCCTTCCATGCCGGAAAATTTAAAAAACATATTGCAGTCGATCGGCCCGTCTATTTCATAGACGTCGCTGTCTTCCAGCATGAGCGTATCCAGGATAAACCGGCGCACTCTCCGGCTGGCGCCCTTTTGGATTTCCGCCCGCACGGCCGCGCCTTTTCGCCGCTGCTGCAGCGATTTTTCCACTTCTTTTAATAAATCGTTCGTATCTTCTTCGTCGATATCCAGATCTCCGTCCCGCGTAATGCTGAATACCGCCGTTTCTACGATATCATGGCCGAAAAAGAAATATCCTGCATATAAGTGCAGCACGTCTTCCAGCAAAATGAACCGTTTCTCCGTCCCGGTCCGAGGCAGCTCGATAATCCGATCCAGAACGGACGGCACCGGCAGAATCGCCGTTTTTATTTCCGCACTCCCTTTTCTCGTCAGCAAAACGGCAATATTCAGGCTCCGGCTCGCCAGAAACGGAAAGGGGTGGCTCGCGTCTACCGCCATGGGCGTAACGACCGGATAAATTTCCCGCTCAAATAAGGTGTCGAGCCATTCCCGTTCGTCCTGCGTCAGCTCGTCCGGCCGAATAAATGCCAGCCCTTCTTCCCGCAGTTCGCCCAGCAGCTGTTTCAGATATGCGTATTGCAGCACCACCTGCCGGTGCGCCATCGTCGTAATCGCCGCCATCTGTTCCTGCGGCGTCATATTGGCAATATCCCGTTTCATGATCCCGCTTTCGATCAGATGCTTGATCCCGGCTACGCGGATCATAAAGAATTCATTGAGATTCGAACCGGTGATCGCGATAAATTTCAGCCGTTCCAACAAGGGATTGCTTTTATCAATGGATTCCAAAAGAACGCGCTGATTAAATTTCAGCCACGTCAGTTCCCGATTCAAATAGTAGTCGCTGTTCAAATAATCCATTCGTCTGTCATCCTTTCACCAACACCGGCAGTACGCCGTATACTTCCTGAAAATATTCGCTCTCTTTCTGGAACGTCCACCGTTCCAGGGAAATATCCATATCCGCCGTATACCGCACTTCCAGACGGTTTTTCTTCAGCGCGGCGGAAATCTCTTTTATCTTGCCGTCATGCCCCTGATTGAGCGCCCGGCACAGGCGGAAAATCGGCACCAGTTTGCGTACCAGCCGCCGCTGTCTGGGCACGAGGAGCTTCATCTTCTCATTATCTTCCGTCGGCACCCCTTTATAATGGAAATACGCCAGCGTCGCCACGACCGCTTTTTCCCCTTCCGTCAGGCCGAATATATCCGTGCCCATAATCAGCTCATACGAATATTGGCTGTGGCTGCGCAGGTTGACAAATTTGCCGATCTCGTGCAGGATCGCCGCCATGCGCAGCAGATATCCCGCCCGTTCCGGCAAGCCGTGCGCCGGCTGAAGGGCGGCATAAAAGATCTGGGCAAACCGTTCCATATTTTTCGCGTGCTCTTCATTGTACAGGTATTTTTTTCCTATATTTCTTGCCAGATTCAGATTTTCTTCCCGCTGCATCGCCAGATACGGATTCTTTTCCGCTTCCGCGCCGTGGTACATAACCACGCCTTCGATAAACGACGTATTCATAATGATGATTTTTTCCACATCGACCATCTGCAGCACTTCATAATACAACAGCATGCTCGGAATCAAAAGGTTCGCATCCGATTCGCTGAGACCGTACCGATGCATGAGCCGCGTTGCGGACAGCGTGCCCAGCGTCCCCAGAAATTCCTGAAAATATTTCGGCTCTATCCACGTTGCCGCCGCATGTTCCCGGCAGTTCATGATATCGCCCATGCGCCGCGCTTCCATGCCGGACAGAACGAAATACCGCACCTTAAACGTCTGCACCATGCGCCACAGCGGATGCAGCACACCGTGAATATATTCCCGAATCGCCACCGGGAATTCTTCTTCGTCCCGCTGGTTCCGGTCAAAACTTTCCCAGATCCGCAGCGCTCCGATATGCACGTTTTGCTGGAACAGCAGTTCCCCGGACTTCCAAATCGTCACGCCGACGCCGCCGGCGGTAATATCCATAAACAGGATCGCCTCGTCGTCAAACGTGATCTGGTTTTTCATCATCTGCCGGTACAAGGCAAAATATTTATAATAGATCTCTTTCGGCAGATCAATCACGTCCAGATTCATCCCGGTACGCAGCTGCACCTGGTCGATAATATTTTCCCGGTTTTCCGCTTCGCGGATCGCCGTCGTTGCATAGACATGATAATCCTGCACATCATATTCTTTCAGCAGGCGGCAAAATCCCTTGAGAGTTTCGCAGATTTCATCAATGGACGCAAAGCTCAGCCGATGGGTCTGAAACACTTCTTCGCCAAAGGTAACCTGCCTGCTGGCATTTTCTATGATGGTTATGGTATCGATATCTGTATACGACACGATCTGAAGCGTCATATACGTTGATCCTACATGTATGATTCCAAAAATATTGGCTTTTTTCTTTTTCATACGCAGCCTCCAAAACATAAAAATTCCAGTATATCCACTTGTTCTATTTATCTTAACATAAAACTGCGGAATTTTATCTAAATTCCTTTAATTCTTTACAAATCTTCGGTAAAATATGAGTAAACACCTATCAGAAGCGATAAAAAGGAGATTGTTACAGTATGGAAAAGTTAGCGTTTATCGACCTGGGCTCCAATTCTGTCCGATTCGTCGTCATTTCCATTCGTTCCAACGGTTCGCATACCTTGGAATTCCAGCAAAAAGAAGCCGTCCGCCTGGGCGAAGGGCTCAATGAAAACAGCCGTCTGTCCGAAGAAGCCATGAACCGCGCCGTGAGCCGCCTGAAAACATACGCGCACATGGCCGATGTCATGGGCGTCGATCACACGATCGCCGTCGCCACCGCCGCTGTGCGAAACGCCGCCAACGGCCAGGAATTCGTCGATCGGGTACTCAAAGAAACCGGCATAGCCATTCGGATCATTTCCGGCAAAGAAGAAGCATACCTGGGCTATTTAGGCGTTATCAATACCATTGCCCTCAAAGATTTTATCCTCTTTGATCTGGGCGGCGCCAGCGTAGAAATCTCGCTTGTCCGCAACCGCCAGCAGGTTCAGTCGGTCAGCGTCCCCATCGGCGCGGTCACCCTGACCGAAAAGTTCCAGCTTCAAAACCAGCCGGATCCCAGCATCGTCGAAGAAGCGATTTCCTTTGTAAAACAGCAGCTCTCGTCCCTGGACTGGCTGGTAAACAGCCAGCTTCCGATCGTCGGAATCGGCGGCACAGTGCGCACCCTGGCAAAAATCAATCAGCGCAGTTCCAATTACATGCTCGCCAAACTGCATAACTACGATCTGCCGCTTGACCGCCTGCAGGAAATCTTCCATGTCCTGTCCACCAAAACCTGTACAGACCGCAAAAAGATTTCCGGCCTTGCCAGCGAACGTTCCGATATCATCGTCGCCGGTTCGATCGTCGTCAAAACCCTGACTGAACTGGTCAATACGCCCCGCCTGACCGTCGGCGGCTGCGGCCTGCGGGAAGGGCTGTTCTACGATTATTACGGCAAATACTATCAAAACAACAATCCGATCCTGCCGGATATCCTCCAGCACAGCACCCTCAATTTCCTCCGCCATCTGGGCTACGACGACGTAAGCCATCCGCAGTATGTCATGCAGATGGCGCTCAAACTCTACGACGGCCTGCAGCCGTTGATGGGCGCGAAAAATTCCCGATTGCGCATTATGCTGAAAACGGCGGCCCTCCTGCACGATGTGGGCAAAACCATCAATTACTACAACCATGCCCGCCATTCCGCCTTTATGATCGCCGGCGCTCCCCTCTACGGACTGAGCCAGACGGAACATCTTATCACCAGCTTCATTGCCGGCTACCATCACGGCATCAGCTCCAAAATCTTCCGCGCCTACCGGTATTCCGGCCTGATCGCGCCGCAGGACTGGGAATGGATCCGCAAACTGGGCATCATTCTTCATCTGGCGGAAACCATCGATACCACTTATGAACAGATCGTAACCAGCGCGGACTTTTCCTTTGCCGAAAACGTGTCGATTCTGATCCTGACCACGAAAGAAAACAGCGACCATTCGGCAGCGGAAGCGGAAATGCAAAAAATCCAAAAACAATTCAAAAAAGAATTCGGCTCCTCTCTTATTGTCATCTGGAAATAAGAACGGCAGCCGCCGGCAGCTCCATTTCTGTCCGCCGAACGATACAGCAAAAAACAGGCAGTTCCTTTTTAGGGAACTGCCTGTTTTCTATTAGAACCAGATATATTTTACCGCAACTACCAGCGCCAAAATATACAGCGCCGGATGCACTTCTTTATAACGGCCGGTCATCACTTTCATTACCGGATAGAAGATCAGCCCGGCAGCAATGCCGTTGGCAATGCTGTACGTAAACGGCATCATGACGATCGTCATAAACGCCGGGAACCCTTCGCTGATATCTTCAAAATCGATATCTTTGACCGCGCCCATCATGAGCACGCCGACCAGAATCAAAATGGCGTTCGTCGCAAATCCCGGCACCAGTCCGATGAGCGGAGCAAACAGCAGGGAAAGGAAAAACAGCACGCCGCAGGCTACTGCCGTCAGCCCGGTTTTGCCGCCGGCGCTGACGCCGGACGTACTTTCTACAAACGCCGTTACCGTACTTACCCCGAGGAACGCCCCCAAGCAAACGCCGACAGCGTCCGTGGTAAGCGCTTTGCCAAGGCCGGGGAATTTCCCCGTCTTCGGATCGGCAATTCCCGCTTTGGTAGCCGTGCCGATCATCGTCCCCATCGAGTCAAACAGCTCGGTAAACGTAAAGGTAAAGACGATCGTTACCAGCCCCATATGAAAGGCATCGCTGATATTGAGCTCGCCAATCGCCGCTTTGGAGAAATCCGGCAGCGATAAGAAAGACAGCTGTTCCGGCAGCACTGCCACGCCGGAAGCATAGCCGACTACCGTCGTCACCAAAATCCCGATTACCATCGCGCCCTGTACGTTCCGCGCCATCAGGATCGCCGTAAACACGATCGCAAAGATCGACATGATGTGTTCCGGATTGGTCAGCACGCCCAATTCCAGCAGCGTTTCCGATGCGCCGGGCACAAAATTGCCGTTTGCCGTCACCACATTGGCCAGCGTTTCCGGCGACAGGGACAAGCGGATCGACATCAGACCGGATAATTTCAAACCGATGATACTGATGAACAAGCCGATACCGACGGTGATCGCCACTTTAAGAGACGGCGGAATCGCTTCAATAATCAGCTGGCGGATATGGGTAACCGTCAATGCTAAAAAGACAAGACCGGAAATAAATACAGCACCCAACGCCGTCTGCCAGGGAATCCCCATGCCCAATACAACGGTAAAGGAATAAAACGCCAGAAGTCCTACGCCCGGCGCAAAACAAATCGGATAATTGGCAATCAGGCCGACCGCAATGCTGACCAGGCCGCCGCCCAGCGCCGTTGCGATCAGTACGGCCTCTTTATCCATACCGCCAAGGCTCAGAATATTCGGAGCCAAAAACAAAATATAGGCCATGGTGATGAAGGTAGTCAGACCGGCAATCAGCTCAGTCCGTACATTCGACCCACGGTCCGTCAGATGAAACAACTTCTCTAACATACTTTCTTCTCCATTCTTTTATTTTATTAAACCCTGCAGAACCATCGTCGTCGTGACAGCCCCCACGCCGCCCGGCACGGGAGTATACGCCGCTGCAATCCCTTCGATCGAAGCGGCATCCACATCGCCGACCACCCGGCCGTCTTTGCGGTTGATGCCTACGTCGATAACCACAGCTCCCGGTTTGATCATCTCCCCGGTAATACACTCTGCCTTGCCCACTGCGCTGATAAGGATATCCGCCGTCCGCGTAAGTTCAGCAAGATTTTTCGTTTTGGAATGGCATACCGTTACCGTCGCATGCCGCTGAAGGCAAAGCTGTACAAGCGGCCGCCCCACTACATGGCTCCGCCCGACAATCACTACATGCCTGCCTTCCAGATCTATTTCATATTGCGTCAATATCGCCATCACCGCCTGTGCCGTACAAGGCGCGAACCCGCCCTTTTCCGTAACGACCCTGGCTATATTCAAATCCGTCAGCCCATCGATATCTTTATCGCTCCGGATTCGGTTGATCAGCCGATCCCGATCCAGCGTATCCGGCCACGGCATCATGGGCAGTATGCCGGAAACCGCTTCGTCCGCATTGAGCCGATCGAGCAGCGCTTCCATCTCCGCTTCCGCTGCCTCTTCGGGAAGTTCATGGATCACTGCCTCAAATCCCAGCGCTTCCGCGGCTTTTTTCATCGACCGGGCATAAATCTCTGCCCCCACGTCGCTGCCGCACCGCACAATCGCCAGCCCGCAGGCTTGTCCGGCCGCCTGCTTTTCAGCCAGCTTCTGCCGTATCTCTTCTTTATATGCTGCCGCAACAGCCTTTCCGTCTAATCGCTCCATGCAAACGCCTCCTTTATTCATGACTGAATGTAACCGTTACCGTCTCTTTCGGCTCTATCGTTTCGCCGGGAAGCGGCTGCTGGCTCACCGCCGTACCGCTTCCGTTCATCACCAGGCTCAGCCCGGCTTTGCCGATCCATTTCATCACATCGCGCATATTCCAGCCGCGGAAATCCGGCACCACAACCTTGCCCGCCTCGGTTTCCACCGGCGGCAGCGCACGGACCGGCGCATTCGGATCGCCGCTGTAATTGCCCCGCATCGTCGGATGCAGCCCCCGATACCGAACCAGCTGCGACATGATATCCCGAAATACCGGCGCGGCGATCTGTCCGCCGTAATACATGCCCTGCGGCTCGTCAATCACGATCAGCACGACAAACTGCGGATCGTCGATCGGCCCCAGCCCGATAAACGACGAGATATACTTGCCGTCCGCGTAGCCCCGGCCCGATTCGTCCAATTTCTGCGCCGTTCCCGTCTTGCCGCCGAACTCATAGCCTTCAATAAAAGCGTTATTGCCGCCCCCTTCGGAAACTTCATCTTCCATAAACGCGGCAATTGTCCGCCCGACCTCCGTCGATATCGGCTTGCCTACAATCGTAACCGGCGTTTCTTCATGCACCGTACCGTCGGCATTGACGATTTTTTTGATCAAATGCGGCTTCACCATATTTCCGTTATTGGCAACGGCACTGAACGCCTGCACCATTTGCAGCGGCGTCACGGCGATCCCCTGCCCGATGGACATACTCGCCACGTCGATCGGCCGCATTTCTTTGGGATCAAACAAAATCCCCGCCCCTTCGCCGGGCAGCTCAATCCCCGTTTCCTTGCCAAATCCATATGCTTTGGCATATTCCGTCAAAATATCTCCGCCCACAAGCATCCCGATATGCGCCATCCCGGTATTGATCGAAAACATCAGGATCTTGCGCAGATCCACATCGCCGTTGCTCTCCTCGTCCCAGTTGCGGATTTCATGACCGGAAGCAACGATTTTCCCGGTATCGTGGAATACATCGTTGACCTTCCATTTGCCGCTCATCAAAAACGCCGACGCCATGATCGGCTTAAACGTGGAACCCGGCTCGTAAATATTTGTAACCGCCCGGTTGGTAAACGCCTGCTGGCTAAATTTCTCATAATGATTCGGATCGTACGTCGGCCGGCTTGCCATCGCTAAAATCTCCCCGGTCTTCGGGTCCATAATGATTGCCGCCGCGCCTTTCGGCTTGCTCTTTTCCATCGCCTTATCCAGCGCCTGCTCGGCAATAAACTGGATTGTCGTATCGATCGTCAGATACACGCTGCGCTGTTTATTGGGAACCAGCTTTGCCATCGCCGACTCTAAAATCGGCACGCTGTGGCCGTCGGTAATCAGGATCTGCTCCACCTTGTTGCCCCGAATCTGGTCGTCCAAGACCATCTCGATTCCGTCGAGCCCCTTATCGTCAATCCCAACGAACCCCAGTACCTGTGCTGCCAGTTCGCCGTTGGGATAATACCGCTTGCTTTCCTTAACAAAATTCAGCCCCACGATATGGTTTTCCCGAATCACCCGTTCCAGCTCATCGGAAATCGGCTTGTCCAGCATCCGTTCCAGCCAGACAAACGCCGTATCCTTCGACAAAGCTTTGACCAGCTTCGGCTCCGGCACCGACAAATACGGCGCAATCACTTTTGCCACTTCTTCCGGACTTTTATTCAGCAGCTTCGGATCGCCGTAAAGCGATTTCGTTACGCTGCTGACCGCCAGCTTCCGGCCGTCCCGGTCATAAATACTGCCGCGCGGCGACTGCAATGTTCTGTTTTCTTCTATCTGAGACAGGTTGCGTTCATGCAGCTCCCGTCCGTCTACCACCTGAAGCCAAAATACACGCAGACCAATGAGGACCGCGACGCCCGTCATCACCAGCATCACGCCCCGTCCGCGGCTGCGGATATATTTTCGGCTTTCATTCAGCCCCCACATACGGTTCTCCTTCATGTCTTTCCTGCCGGCGCAGCCACCGCTGCGCCGCCGCATATAATTCGCCGGCTTCATTTTCCAGGCCGCCGCCCTGCACCCGGCTGAGCAGATTCTGCAGGCAGGCGCCTGTTCGCGATCCGCACAACGCGACCACTTCCGGCCCATACCGCAAATCCCTCGTGCCAATCGGCATATCCGCCGCCAGCTCAATCAGAAAATTACCGAAATTTTCCGTATTGTCCGCGCCTTCTTTGGAATACCCGCAGCCAATAACATCGGCTTTTGCCACCTGCTTGAGCTGGGTCATCGCTTCCACCAGATCCGCGGTACGCCGAAACAATCCGCTGCGGGCTTCCAGCCGCAGCCAGCGCATCAGGCTCGATTCTGCCGATACGGCATAATCATGAAACTTCATATGCCCGGCTACCAGCCAGCCTACCCGGCGCACCATCGCCGGCCGCATTCCCAGCCGAGCCAGCGCCGTTTCCGCCATTTCCCGGCTCGCTTCCGCATGCCCATAATCTGTATACCGGCCATGATGAAATCCCCGAATCCCCGGCAGTCCTTTTGCCGCGTCATGGAAAAGCGCCGCCAGCCGCACCGTCAGTTCCGGCGGCGTATTCTGCACTACCGCCAGCGTATGATACCAGGCATCATGCATATGAAAAGGCTTCGACTGCGGCGTCTGCGTCAAATGAAACAGCTCCGGCAGGATCGGCACCGATTCATACGCGCCGTTCTTCTTTCTCCGGCAGCTGCATTCCGCCAGACCGGACTGGACTAAAATATCGAGCCCCTTCGCCGCGTACGGCGTCACCAGCAGCCGCTCCAATTCATGGCGCACCCGTTCCAGCGACAACCCGTTTACCCGAGGAAAGGCTTTCGTCATTCCCACCAGAATATCTTCATCGGGAATAAACCCCAGCTGCCCCGTAAACCGGCACGCCCGAAACATACGAAGCGCATCTTCCTGAAACCGCGTCCCCGCATCGCCTACTGTCCGCAGCCGTTTATGGCGGATATCGTCCACCCCGCCCACATAATCATAAATCTTGCCCCGCACGTCCATCGCCAGCGCGTTGACCGTAAAATCCCGGCGGCTCACATCTTCTTCCAGCGAGGAAGCATACCATACAGAAGACGGCCGATGGCTGTCCGCGCCATACGCTTCACTGCGAAACGCCGCCGTCTCAATCGGCACGCCGTCTACGATTACCACTGCCACGCCAAAATTATGGCCCAAATTCTCCACTACAGAAAATCCCTGCCTGCGGGCAATTTCCAGCACCGCCTCCGGCTTGGCAGAAGTAACCACGTCCTGATCCGACGGCTCTTTGCCCAGAATCTTATCCCGCACCGCGCCGCCGACAATATAGGCCTCATACCCATGATCCTCTAAAATACCCAGCCACTTGCGCACGGAATCCGTCATCTGCACCAACCTCCTCGCCACACTATGCACTATTTTTTCATTATAGCATTTTCCCCACACCATAAACAATACTCCAGCTCTGCACCTTTTGTATACCTCGTACCGCTTTATA
>UREG01000049.1 GCA_900546795.1 uncultured Veillonellaceae bacterium
GGAAGCCTTTCAATCCACGCACCCACGAGGGGTGCGACGGAAACCGTATTCTTAACGATAGATGACGAAGGTCTTTCAATCCACGCACCCACGAGGGGTGCGACCGTTAACGTCCCAATCGAACGTATCTCGCATGAGCCTTTCAATCCACGCACCCACGAGGGGTGCGACGGTCTGCTGGAATCGCAAAGGTCTTTTCAGATGTCTTTCAATCCACGCACCCACGAGGGGTGCGACATCTATTACATTGTTTTTTAGTTCCGTGCTTCCTACTTTCAATCCACGCACCCACGAGGGGTGCGACAAAAAGCAATTTTTATGGTAACACCAGCATTAAATCTTTCAATCCACGCACCCACGAGGGGTGCGACAGCAAAACCACACATTCTTACGCAGTTTCGCGACTTACCATACCACTTTACCGCGAAAAAAGAGAAATTCCGCATCTGTATTCTCCTTTTTTCTCATTCTCGCTGTAATAAAATGGTATCAAAATAGGCAAATTTTATGTTCACTTGCCTCTCACACCTTAAATAATGACAGCCTGTTCAATATCATAACCGGGTTTCGCACCAATATGTTTTGTTTTCGTATCTTTGCGATTTCCCAGCTGATAAAATCGCAGGCTGTCTTTTTCTTCATCAATAATCTCCAGCAGTTTCATTTCCAACAGCTTTAACTGCGTTGGATCGAGCTTACATTCAAATACAGAATTCTGCACTCGCTGCCCATAGTTCGTACAAGCTTTGGCCACTTTTCTCAGCCGCCGCTTCCCCGCTTCATCACTAGTAGAAATATCATAGGTAATCAGCACAAACATAGCCCACCTACTTCCATAAAAATGGCGGATATTCCTCGATGTCGTTCCGCAAATGCCGTGCTAACAGCAATGCCTGCACATGTGGGACTAATCCCCATTTGACTTTCTCCCCTAAAAATGGATGGATCATGGTCTCTTCTTTATAATCATGCCAAAGAGTCAATACCTGTCTTCTTAATTCGTCATTCATTAAAACTGCGCCGCTCTCTTTCTGCTCAAACCCTTTAGCGCTGATCTCTTTCCGATTGACCATCGCCAATACTAAACGATCCACCAGCACAGGCCGCAGTTCTTCCATCAAGTCCAGCGCCAAAGAAATTCGCCCCGGCCGATCCCGATGCAAGAATCCAACATACGGATCCAATCCAACATTTTCTAATGCGCTCGCCACATCATTTGCTAATAAAGCATAGAAGAAAGAAAGCAAACAATTTAAATTATCTAAAGGCGGCCGCCGATTCCGTTCTGTAAAACAAAAATCGTCTTTTTGATTTAAAATAAGATGATTCCATACCGAAAAATAAAGGGAAGCTCCATTTCCTTCTATCCCCCGAAGTATATCCAGGCTTGCAGCCGACCATACGGCTTCTGCAGAGGTGCGCAGACCGTCACAGGCAGCTTCCAAAACAGGTGCGGGAAGGCGCAGGCGATGATCTCTCAGCATACGCTTGATCAGCCAGCGTGCGTTATATAGTTTGCCAAAAATCATATGCTTGGCAATCGGCAAACAGGCATTCTCATTATCGGATATACGGTACTGCTCTTTTCGCAACAGTACATTTCCCTTTGTCTTGCCTACGACTCTGGCTCCAAATCGCCCAGAGCGTGTCATAAACGTAAGCGCAATATTATTTTCTGCACACTTCTTCATTAATGCTGGACTGGCGCCCACATAGCCAAAGGTTGTAATTTGCTCAAAGTTATGCAGAGGAAACCGCCCCAGCACTACATCTTCTTCCAATATCAGTATATTTTCCCCATCCAATGCTAAATATGCCTGCGGTCGGGTAACAAATAATGTATTCAACAGCGCTTTCATTCTTCTCTCCTCTCAGCTAAATACGCCTGAACAGAAGGAACACGGCGCAGAGTTGGCAGGCATTGGTTCTGTATGGAGCAATAACGGCACCCTTTATGCCGTTTCACCTTCGGAGTATATCCCCGCCGGAGATACTGACGCATTTCCCGCACAGCGTTTCGTACCTGCTCTTTCCATTCTTCACTGATTGCCACTTTCATGCGCCGCCGTGAACCGCTGTAGTAAATATACCCCGTATGCACCGGAGTCATCAGCATTTCAGACAAACACATGGCTTGTCCTACCAACTGCCAGATATCCCCGGCATCTTCCTGGTATACGCCTCGCTTATATTCTATAGGAAATACTTCATATGTCCCTTTATACGCTGGAATATATACACCCTTGGCAGAAACTTTAAACTCCACGACATCGCACTCGCCGGATAATCCCAGTTCCCGGGAAAATACAGGCAGCGCCCGGGCTATGATCGTATCGTTTCTTCGCTCCTTCAACATAGGATCGTGTGCTCTTTCATGGATTTCATGCCCTTCTAGGGTATGTATATTTTCTTTCCACTCCTGCTCCAAATAGATCAAAGCCCATTGCCTTGGACAAAATATAAAGTGAGAAATCTCGCCTATCGTAATATATTCGTCCTCTTCATACATCTCATACTCGCAAGCCGTCTACATATTTTTCAATCAATACTCCCGGCTCTGCCTGTTTCAATGCATCAAGCCCTGCTTCACAGATTTCATAATCTGCAAATGTTTTTGCCATTTCGATTTCCGGCTTGCGCTGCAGCTGCACCGCTTTATGTACGGCTGCCGTAGAAAGGGTACTCGTCTTATTCGGATGCTGAATCCAATAAAACTGCGATACTTCCATGCTGCCTTCCGGCCGAGCCGAAGACGCATCGTTTTCAAATAATGTCAGCAGCGCTTTTTTGATTTTTTCCGCATCTTCTTCTGTAAATTTCGTCAATTCAGCCAGCTGTACATTGATGCTTCCCTGGAATTTATAAACGCCAAAATCTACTCGGTGTTTCATCCCCATTGTATCCGCGCCTTTTTTGTCTCCCGGTTCATTATTTACACTTTTGGTGATCTGTATGCTCGAAACCATGACCGGTTCCGCACTGACCGCCGTATGGATCGTAACCGGTCCGCGAACTCCAATAGAAACGGCATCTATGCCGGCGCCTTTTCTCAATGCAAATACCTGACCAAAAGACCGAACATCCAACCAAGCCCCGCACGCAACATCTTTAAATAAAGCTTCTCTATTTTTGTCTTTCCCTTTCAGCAGAGAAGCCGCCGCTTCATTTCCCAGAACACGCGACCGAATGCTGTCATAGTCGTCCGTCTTATAATCATCAGACTGCACCAAAATAGCTTCGCCCATATCCAGCAGCCGATTTCTCATTTTTCGTTTCAGGCACACATCGGATATTTCACCGTAACCGTCGTAAGTAACCCGCGGCTGGTTGCCATTCAGCGGATCCCCATTGGGATTGGCTCTTTCCACCGTAATAAAACCTATGAAATCAATCTTTCTCTGCAATGTTGTCATGATTATTCCTCCCCTTTTTCTTTTTTGTTTTTATTTTCCTCTTTTTTATTCTCAATTGCTCTTCTTTGATGAGAGAATCCCATTAAAAATACCGGTTCCAACGGTACATTGCTGGCAAAATCTTCCATTTCAAACAAGTCTATAATTTCGTCAATATCCTTTTGCACACATGTATAGTTATTCTTCAATCTTCCCATATATGGCTGTAATTTCCGGTAAATCAATGCCCAGGTTGTGCTGGGACGCTGCGAAAAAGCATTCATGTACTGCATCGCATTCGTCAGGCGTTCCTGGCTGTAGTCCATTGCCGTCCGTTCTGTATTATCGGCAATCGCCAACAATCGTCCAAATAAATAGCTTCGATTTCTGCAGGTAGTATCCAAGCTCACTTCATATCCCTTCCCTTCTTGATCTGACAGATAATTTTTTACCATACTGCAGCTTACATCCAGCAGCTCGAGCCAAGTTTTAAAATTCATCCCTTCCGAATCTGCTGTTGAGCCGCAAGCCAGCGCCGCTTTTGTCAACGTCTTGCGTACCAGTGCCTGCACAATGTCCCGCGGTACTTTTTGCCCATTGATAATCGACATAAAGATTCGTTCCATTGCATTGCGTTTGATTTTGTCATTCGCATTCTCGCCATACGCCATCTTTATAATATTCCGGAACGGATAAATCCCTTCTGCACTGACCAGTTTTCCTTCATCATTGCGATACATATACAAAATCCAGTTGCTCCGGCTATGCCATAACACCAGCCGCTCTAAATAATCATTTACATAAAATTGATCATAGAACAGAATAGACAATCTGCCTGGGGTAGCGGCATCCAAAATCATTACGTTCATTTTCTCAAATAAATCTTTTTCCAAGGGCTCTGCTGTGCCAAACAATATTCGATTATACTCTCTGGCAATTTCTTTCTTCGTAGTAGGCTCCCGATAAAAATCTTCTTCAACGATCCAGCGACCGCCATTAACCGCCGCACCTAATTTTGCCCGCGGGCTTACTTTTTTAGATTCTTCTCGTCCCCACATTAAGAACACTTTACCATAATAGTTTATTCCTTGACGTGCAATAAGCCAGCGCAATGCATTCATTGCCTTCTGCGAATTTTCATAACTGAGCCCCGTCGCTTCCTTTGCATCCGTAAACCGGCCGCTGTATTTCAAATTATCCGACCGCTCCTGCCCGGAAATAATCTTAGCTCCATCGCCGCGGTTGCGAATATATTTGCCATGAGAAGGCGCCATCATATCTTCTTGCCCACTGGCAAAACAGATCCCTTTTTCTACGCCCTCTTCTTTACCTTCCCGTATTTTCCGCAAATAGTAAGAAATAAATGCATCCTGCACTTTTTTCTCTTTCCACGGGAACGTCTGCCGCCCCCATTCATCGATTACGGTAAAGCGAACCAACGATTTGTCCGGCGCCGTCCCGCTATTAAAGATCGGCGGCTTATCCTCTGCCGCACCGTCCCATTTATCTGCGATTTTCCCATCCTGTATGACCAGCACCCGCTCTTTGGCAAGCTCCGCGATTACATCATGGTCCCTCAAATATTCATAAATGGTTTGAAGTTCCGGTATCTCCTGACCTTCCGGCGATTCCACCCAGTCTTTTAACTGTTCGATATACATTTCATAAGCTTCAAAATTCTTGCCTTTTTTCCCATCGCCATACTCACCGTAATCGCGCGCTATATATTCCAGCTTATCTTCTAACGGATGCGGCGCCAGCCCTGCTGTCCGGGAAGCCGACTGCGGCGTGCAGGGAATCAGCGTCAGCATCTCGTTTTCCGCCTCCTGCCCGTCCTCTTTCTTTCCATTCGGCTTTTCCAGCGCTCTGGCTGTTACCAACACCGTGTCTCCGGAAGAACGCTTCTTTATGCACATTTCGATATGTGCCGCAGCAATCATATGCCCGACCGGCTCCAGCAGTGTATTATCTGTTTCATTCGCCATGCCGGCTTCATCCTGAAAGTCATCGTAAGTACGGATCAGCTCCTGTATCCAACTCATATTCTCCCTCCTTTCTATTCATCCATCTCTTCCACAAACTGCACATTCGATTTATTAAATTCCTTCACTGATGTGCTGCGAATTTTTTTCACCATCGTACATTCTTCCGGCCGAATAAACGTAACAACTCCGTCTTTCATCACCGGCTGCCACAAACGTACATAAAAGGCCTTCATATCTCCTTCATCTGCATAGGTAATGCCATGGTACATCGTGCCAAAAGAAATTTCTCCGGAACCTTCATACTCACTTCTAGCAGTGCCATATTCCTCTGGACTCAAATACTCTACATATCCCTGGCACTCCCTGGTTCCTAAGAAAATATCCCGCCTGCCGCCGCGCTTTATCATACGCTGCGCCATATTATGATGCTTATGCTCATTTCTATCTTCCGCCAAATCCGTTCGGTGCATATTAAATTCAAAATGCGCCGATACTTCGTACTCTACATCAGCCAAATACTGATAGACTGATAAATCGTTTCCCCCATTTAAACTGATGGGGCGAATCCCCCGCGACTGTGTATGAACCCGTTTCATTACCCGCATCTCATCAATGATCCAAACAATCGTAGGCTTCCAATATACGCTTTCCAAAACCCCTTTCAATGCCTGATAAGTAGGTATGGGATACGACGCTTTCTCACCCCCGATTTTTGTCAAAGGATCCGTAAACAAAGCCATCCGGCCAAATACTTTAAATTGAACAGAATTCCTTGGAAATTCTCTTATCACCTTTCTCCCTCCTTTATACAATAGTCGCTGTTTGCTTTACCAATTCTTCACCTCCCAACAAAACTCCTTTTTCTTCATCATAAAAATCTTTTTTCAAGATTGCAATCTCGCCTTGCCATGACCAATAGATGCCTTCTTCTTTCATAATTTTCTTCCATTCGGATACCGATAAATTGACCGTGTATTGCTGCATAGACCGAAATATCGCATCCCAATCTTTAATCGGCTCTCCGCCGTTTAATAAGGCTGCTAATTCTTCTCCCTTTCCGTAAGGAACCAATACGCCGCGCGAAATTTCCTCAATAACAGCAAATTCATTCCCAGCGGTCCTAAAGTCCTGTGCATTCAAGAAACCTGCCCCGCCTTTCTCTTTCATTTTCTCTTCAAGCATTTCTTTATGCGCCCGATTGGTACTCAGTAAATCAAACAGAGACTCTTTTCTGCCTTCCTTCTTTACGTTATAGCCATATTTACTTGCGCTCATGCCTTCAAAATAATTATGGAAGTAAACGCTCACAGAAGTCGGCGAAAATAAATCTTCCAATGGTCTTCCTTCCATCTGCTGATTACGAAGTAAAGTCAGAAACTTCTCTCCGCCTCGCCGTATATCATCCAATGACGCTAAATTTTCTTCGCCGTTATCAAAAATCTTTACAATGCCTAACTCCATTTCACCATGGCGGTTGCAGCGTCCTGCCGCCTGTGCAATATCATCAAGTCCTGCCAGACTGCGGTACACGATAGAAAAAGAAACGTCCACGCCCGCTTGAATAAGCTGGGTCGATATTACGAGCAGCGGAATGCATTCCCCACTTCCTGTTTCCCGCACACTCCGATTGTGTGCAAGAATCGCTCTGATCTCCGTAATCACTTCTCTTCGATGCTCTGCACACATCTTGGTGCTCAAATGGAATATCTTTGCGTTCTTATCCCGGCACCGGCTTTTTGTTTCGGCAAAAATCTTCCGGGCAGCTGCCGTCGTATTAACAATGCATAATACATCCTGATAACGAATGCGATCTTCTTCCAATTTTTGTGCAATTTGAGAGCCTGATAATTTTTGCGGATTTCCCGCTTCATCTCTGGTAAGATCTTCCAGCCGGCACCTTTTGAATATTTCAAAGAAAGAATTCACATCATCTACGAGATCCATTCGTTTCTGCCTGTTCACCTGAATTGCATGGGCAAATGTTTCCTGCGAGTCTAATATCGGTTGGGTCGCCGTGCATAAAACAATCGTACAATCCATGTATTCTGCCAGAAAGTTTACCATCATATTAAAAAGAAATATCGTTTTTAACGGAACCATTTGCGGCTCGTCGAAAATAATTACCGATCCTCGAATTTGGTGCAGTTTTCGTATAGCCCTTGTCCCGCCTGCAAAAAATGTATTCAAAAATTGAACTATCGTCGTGAAAATAAGCGGCGCGGTCCATCGTTCCGTCATATAGTTCCACAATTTTCGGCCTTCATCCGCGGGGTCTTTTTCCTCAGACTTTTCTCCTATCTCATCTTTTCGCGCTACATTGCTATGATGCTCCAATAAAATCGACTCATTGAATTCACCGTCTCCCACAAAAATTTCTCGTATTTCATTTGCATTCTGCTCGATTATCGTTGTATAGGGAATCACGCTGATGATACGCGATTTTCCATATAACTTTGCCTGCCGCAGCGCAAACCGCATAGAGGCGAGCGTTTTGCCGCTTCCGGTAGGCACGGTAAGCCGTAATATTCGTCCCGGCTCCGCTCCTCTCTCCCAGCATTGATCGGATATCTTCCGCCGCGCCGCATCGATATTATTTCGGACGGTAAAACTGTTTATCTTCTTCTCCAGTTTCTCTATCAAACTATCGCAAATATCGCTTAATGCTGCTTCCTCCGGCATCTCTTTTCCCGACATGAACAAAGAGGTCGCTAGCCGATCTGCATCGATGAGAGCGCTAAACAGCACCTTTTGCCACAGCCCCGCCATAAAACACCGTTCATCGTTCAAGCATCTCGCGGGGATTCTCCTTCCGCTTCTCGCCTCATCCGCTCTCCACAGACCGATTGAACAAAGAACTTCATCTAATTCTTCCGCTGATTTTTGAACCAATTCTCGTATCTCTTCTTTTGAACAGATTGTACTGAAAAAAATTTCTTTCACTTCTTCATAGTGTTTCAGCTTTTTTTCTATCAGCCGGCGCAAAAAATCGCTTTCATTGTTTACATTCACATAAGCCGCTAACCCACCGTGATGACTCATTATACACATTGCCAGCCACTCGATGACAAAAGAATTTTCTGTATCTTTGTATTCTTCCCAAAGGAATTTTGCTGCGCACGTCGAATGATCGATAATATAGGAAGATGGTGAATCACTGTACTGGGAGCACAAATATTCTTTAAAATTTTTAGATACCTTACCAAAATCGCGAAGTATTCCCAATAAATAGCCCGTTTGCTCTAATCCATATGGTTTTAAAAACCGAGAACAGAGAGCGGCTGTCTTCAAGAGGTGCTCCCGAACCGTTTCTACTTCCAAATCCCACTCTCTAATGTGAGCAGGATATACTGAATTATTTACGTCTTGTAACTTCATCAGCACTTCTCCTTTTGTCAATTCATTTGTTAAAGAATCTTTGCATCTCTATTGTATCACAGTTTTTATGAATGGCAATAGGTTTTCCCTATTTTATAAAAATTTTATAATTTGCAGATTGAAAAGTTATTTCTTGTATCTTCATTTTTCCGCTCCCTTAACACCCATCGCGGGTGCGTGAATTGAAAAGTTGTAAAAGTTGAAGCTGCACTAGACCGTCGCCGCATCTTTCGCAGGTTATCCTGCTTGATAAAAAAGTCTTGGTATGCTAATATTTTACAGGTATAATAAAAACACCAAGAGAGAAAAGAGCGATACGCTCTCTTTCCTCTTGGTATTGAAATATTGGCAGCATATATTGCCAACTGTCGCATTTTCACAAATGCGTGGATTGAAAGGTCAAATCATTTGTTAATGATGCCAAAAAGCTCCAGCCCTCTAATTGGAGGGCTGGAGCTTTTTCTATATTTATCGATTCTGTAATTTTTCTACGGCTCGTTTGATCCGTTCGCAGGCTTCCACAATTTCATCATATGCCGTCGCAAAAGACATCCGTAAATAGCCTTCACTATGTTCACCAAATACAGGGCCCGGCACCAAGGCTACCCCTTCTTCTTCCAGCAAGTAGTAAGCAAATTCAGTCGAAGTCATCGGAAGCTCTTTAATGTTGATCCACATATAAAAAGCGCCTTTTGGTACTGCGCAGCTAACACCGTCGATCGCGTTTAAATGCTCCACAATATAATCGCGGCGGCGTTTATATTCTGCTACCATCTTGCCAACTTCTTCCGTTTCCTCTTTTCCCGTCAGCGCTGCCAACGCACCATATTGGCCAAAGGAAACGGAGTTTGCCGTATTCTGCTGATGAATCTTATTCATCGCCTGAATGATCGGCCGGTCTGCGGCAACATAGCCCAGCCGCCAGCCGGTCATCGAATACGCTTTAGAAAATCCGTTCAGCGTAATCGTCCGTTCTCTCATTCCCGGCAAAGACCCAATACTAAACGGTTCTTCTCCATCATATACAATTCGTTCATAGATTTCATCAGAAACAACAAATAAATTCTTTTCAATCGCAAAGTCCGCAATCTTCTTAAACGTTTCTTTCGTCAATACACTTCCCGTCGGATTGTTCGGAGAAATCAAGACGATTGCTTTGGTCTTCTCCGTTACCTTGCTATACAATTCCTCCATATCTATCTGAAAATCATTTTCTTCTTTTAAAACAAACGGGACTACTTTCGCTCCCGCTAAATGTGCTACATCAATATAATTCGGCCAAATCGGATCCGGCAGAAGAATCTCATCGCCTTCATCCAAAATTGCATTCAGCGCGTCAAAAACCCCTTCGGCTAAGCCACTGACGATCATGATTTCATCTATGCCATAGTCCAATTGATTATCTCGTTTCAACTTTTTAGAAATTTCTTCCCGAAGAGATTTCAACCCCAGGGCAGGCATATAAAACACATCGCCCCGTTCCAAACTTTCGATTGCCGCTTTTTTAATATATGCAGGCGTATCAAAATCCGGCAGCCCCGTTTCCATCCGAATTACCTTTTTTCCAGTCTGTTCCACTTCTATGGCTTTATTCTTTATAGCCTGTATACCGCCGCCGCCAGCGACCCGCTCTATTTTTTTTGCCAACCGTTCAATCATTTTTTGACCTCCCCACTTCTATTCATGAATTTATATTATATCCAATATACAATAAAGTCAAACTATATTTATAATTATACTGTATACATCTCTTTTAGTAAAGCGTCGCAGCCTTCGTCTATTTCTTCATATGTCCTCGTAAAATCTCCCGTATACCAAGGATCGGCAATATCTTCATCCCGCCCCGCATACGACAGCAGCAGCCGAACTTTATTCAGCCGGTCTTCTCCTATTACAGGCTGCAAATTCCGCACATTATATGCTTCCATACAAATTATCCAATCATATTTCTCATAATCTTTCCGTGTGATCTGCCGCGCTGCCCGCCGTACAAAGGGAATCCCCTTCTCCTGAAGCTTTCTCTTTGCCGGCAGATACAGATCGTTGCCAATCTCTTCCCGACTCGTCGCGGCCGAATCGATCTGCCACTGCTGCTGTTCCCCTAACTGTACAACTTTATGCTTCAATATAAATTCTGCCATTGGCGAACGGCAAATATTGCCGTGGCAAACAAACAATATCTTTATCATGGTCTACACTTCTCCTATCTCTTCTATTCTTTTACCCATCCTTAATTCTGTAATATTCTTCATTGTTCCAACACTCTAACTTTTACCTAGCCAGAAACTCCCCGCCCACAAAAATAAAACTCTACGCTACATATACAACACTTTTATCTGAGGTCTTTCCATTCCCCATCAGAGTCTAACACTGATAATAAACGTAATACAGGCTCAACGCATCTATCCCCCCCAGAGGCGGCAGTATCAGATGGAATATTTTCTTCGCAAAAAAATGCATACAGCCATACTTGATAACGCCAGCATTTAACGTATTTCCTTTCCTTTTAAGAATTTCTGCAAAAAGAAATTTCCCCCTCAATATACTGATATACTTTTTGCATTTTTCCGCCAATCCCGGAGAAACTACTTCACTTCCGGAAAAAGCTCTTCGCAAAGAAAGCTCATTGGATTGTCTAGTTTGCCGTTTGTCGCCTTGGTATATGCGGAACTGACATCTTGAAATGGTTTGCCCATGCGGTAAATTGCGTAGTATGCCACTGCTTCCTGTGCGGTTGCCCGATACATCTTTATCGTAGACTGCACTTCCTTCTCCCCTTCTTCTCTGTACCACCGACATAGAGTGTTGAAGTGCGGAGCCAAAAGCTCGTACAGCTCGACCTTGAAGTCCTCTGGAACAGTGATTCCCAGAGCCTTTTCTATTTTCGCTATTTCTTTTTCTGTTTCCGTTTGCACTCGGTTCGAAAGTGTTTCTATCATACTCAGCGTATCTTCAACAGAAGGTCTGCCCTTCCTATTCTTCCATCTTGTCATCAAATCCTGTATCCTTGTTAACATTCAACACCACCTCAAATTCCTCTTTACTCTTTTCTATCACGGCTGCATCCGCGATAGATACAACGTTGTGGTATAATATAAATATTTAAAGCCTTAT
>UREG01000050.1 GCA_900546795.1 uncultured Veillonellaceae bacterium
TACTTTCCCCCTATTGACAACATTTTCCAAATTGAAACACCCTGTTTTTTCTTTTTGTCAAGCCTATTTTTAACTTTTCTTCTCTTTTATTTTTTCTTACGCCGCCTTATTCCCCTTCCCCTAAATTAAAATCAGAAATGGAGCCCCCCTTATAGTAAGGAAAGGCTCCATTTTTTTTATGACGCCGCAGCCAACTGCTCCCGTTCTCTTAAGAGCTTTCGAAGCAATTGATGCCGCTGCATGGCAGATTATTATTTTAAATTATAAAAAACGTCCATGCCGTTATATTCTGCAGTGATATCCAGCATTTCTTCAATACGGAGCAGCTGATTGTATTTTGCTACCCGGTCCGTTCTTGTCGGCGCACCCGTTTTAATCTGGCCGGCATTTACCGCTACGGCAATGTCTGCAATCGTCGTATCTTCCGTTTCACCGGAACGGTGAGAAATCACAGCCGTATATCCAGCCCGTTTTGCCATTTCAATCGCTTCGAGTGTTTCCGTCAGCGTGCCGATCTGATTTACTTTAATCAAAATCGAGTTTCCCACGCCTTTCTCAATGCCCTGAGCCAGGCGTTCCGTATTCGTTACAAACAAATCGTCGCCGACAAGCTGGATTTTTTCACCTAATTTTTCGGTCAGCAGTTTCCAGCCTTCCCAGTCTTCTTCACTCATACCATCTTCGATCGTAATAATCGGATATTTTTCTACCAGCTGTTCATAATAAGCAACCAGTTCAGCGGCTGTCCGTTTCACACCTTCGCCGGCAAAATCATAGATACCGTCTTTATACACTTCGGAAGAAGCGACATCCAGACCGAGGCGAATATCTTCTCCCGGTACATATCCTGCTTTTGTGATCGCTTCCATAATTACTTCCAGCGCTTCTTCATTCGACGCTAAGTTCGGAGCAAACCCGCCTTCGTCACCGATCGCAGTAGACAAGCCTTTTCCTTTCAGCACGGCTTTGAGCGAATGATATACTTCAGCACACATCCGCAGCGCTTCTTTAAAGCTTTCTGCCCCTACCGGAAGGATCATGAATTCCTGGATATCCACATTGTTGTCCGCGTGCGCGCCGCCGTTTAAAATATTCATCATCGGAACCGGCAGTTCTTTTGCATTTACGCCGCCTAAGTACTGGTACAGCGGCAGACCCATTGCATTTGCCGCAGCTTTTGCACAAGCAAGAGAAACGCCCAAGATAGCATTTGCGCCGAGCTTGCCTTTATTTGCAGTACCGTCCATCGCGATCATCATATTATCAATATATACTTGTTCCCGCGCATCTACGCCAATCAATTCCGGAGCAATAACTTCATTTACATTTTTTACTGCCTTCTCTACACCTTTTCCGCAGTACCGATCTCCGCCATCTCGAAGTTCTACGGCTTCAAACATACCGGTCGAAGCGCCGGACGGTACGGCTGCCCGGCCCACAGAGCCGTCGTCGAGCACAACTTCTGCTTCTACCGTCGGATTGCCGCGGGAATCCATGATTTCTCTTGCAAATACATCTACTATTACTGCCATTATTATTTCCTCCTTAATCGTCTATCAGGCAGGAGCCTGTCATTTCAGACGGAATATCCAAACCCGCCAACGTAAGCAGGGTCGGAGCGATATCCGCCAAAATACCATTTTTCAGCCGCCGCTGTTCCCAGCCGTTTCCAACTAAAATCAGCGGCACCGGATTTGTCGTATGCGCCGTATGCGGCATGCCGGTAGCCTCGCTTCTCATCATATCCGCATTTCCATGATCTGCCGTGATAAGCAGTACGCCGTTTTGCTTTTTCATCGCTTCCACAATCCGGCCTACGCATGAGTCTACTGTTTCTACGGCTTTTTGCGCCGCCTGCAGATTGCCGGTATGCCCTACCATATCCGGATTCGCAAAATTCAAAATGATCAGGTCGTATAACTGCGACTCTATTTTTTCAATCACCGCAGCGCACACTTCCTCAGCACTCATTTCCGGCTGCAAATCATAAGTGGCTACTTTCGGCGACGGAATCAGTATTCGGTCTTCCCCTTCAAACGGTTCTTCTATACCGCCGTTAAAGAAATAGGTTACGTGAGCATATTTTTCCGTTTCTGCAATCCGCAGCTGGCGGCAGCCCTGTTTGCTTACCGTTTCTCCCAATGTATTTTTCAGTGTTTCCGGAGCATATACAAGGTGAACGGGAAGTCCTTCTTCATATTGCGTCATCGTCGCCATGTACAAGCTGCTTTCGTCTAACGTCCGCGGAAATTCTTTAAACGAAGGCAATACCAGCGCCTTGGTCAGCTCTCTTGCCCGATCCGGCCGGAAATTGAAAAACAAAACACTGTCTCCCGGCTCTATGGGTTTCCGGCAAATTACCGTAGGCTGAACGAATTCATCCGTTTCTCCCCGTTCGTAAGCCTGCTGCACGGCGGCAAGCGCCGTATCCGCCAAAAGTCCATTGCCTTCGGCAACGGCCCGGTATGCCTTTTCCACACGATCCCAGCGCTTATCACGATCCATCGCATAATACCGCCCGGAAACAGTAGAAATGATGCCTGTTCCAGTTTGCTCAATAACGGTCTCTAACTCTTTGATATAGCCTTCCGCGCTTTTAGGCGGTACGTCCCGGCCGTCCAAAAACAAATGCAGATATACATTTTTTATACCTTTTTGTTTTGCCATTTCCAAAAGCGCATATAAGTGTGTGCTGCTGCTGTGCACTCCGCCGTCGGATAACAGCCCCATCATGTGCAGGCTGCCAGACGAGGCTGTCCGTTCCATTATTTCGTTTAATACCGGACGTGCAAAAAAAGCGCCGCTTTCAATATCTCTCGTAATACGAGAAAGCTCCTGATATACGATCCTGCCAGACCCTAAATTTAAATGCCCTACTTCAGAGTTTCCCATTTGCCCTTTCGGCAGGCCTACCGACTCCCCGCTGGCAGACAGCTGACTGTGAGGAC
Source organism: uncultured Veillonellaceae bacterium (assembly GCA_900546795.1). Lineage (GTDB taxonomy): Bacteria > Bacillota > Negativicutes > Veillonellales > Megasphaeraceae > UMGS915. The sequence goes on from UREG01000050.1 coordinate 2,949, forward strand.
AATTCTTCCAAAGCGATGGCAGTACAGATAAATTGGCCGTCGCGATTGCATTAAACGGATCTTTTTTATCACCGATGCCGAATCCGTCCAAAATAACAAGCATGACCGGTTGTTTTACTTTTGTCATCTGCTTACCTCGTAAATTCCATGATTTCCAAAAAGTCCGCGGCTTTTAAACTGGCGCCGCCTACCAGCGCGCCGTCTATATCCGGTTCATTCATATATTCCCGGCAATTGCTGCCTTTTACGCTGCCGCCGTATAAAATCCGTACCTTTTCAGACGCCTCCGTTCCCAATAACCGAGCCAGCTCTTTTCGAATATGCGCGCATACATGCTGCGCGTCCGCAGCGCTGGCGCTTTTTCCGGTACCAATCGCCCAAATCGGTTCGTACGCGATGACCAGATTGTCCGCATCATCGGCCGTCACGCCGACCAGCGCTTTTTCAATCTGCTCGGAAATAAACGTTTCCGTCAATCCTTGCTCCCGCTGTTCCCAGCTCTCTCCGCAGCAAACGATAGGAGCTATGCCCGCTTTCAATGCGGCCAGCGTTTTTTTCTGTACCGTTTCATCGGTTTCTCCAAAGTATTGCCGCCGCTCTGAATGTCCTATAATCACATATTTTACATTCAGTTCCGTCAGCATCGCCGGTGAAATTTCTCCGGTATACGCGCCGCTTTCTTCCCAATGCATATTCTGCGCTCCCACATGAATACAAGTGCCACACAGCTGTTCCGCTACTGCTGGAAGCGCGGTGAATACCGGCGCGATCATATATTCCCGATCGTCCATCTCTTTCGCTGCAGCTGCCAAGGATTTAACCAATTTCTGAGAAATGGCAATGGTATGATTCATTTTCCAATTTCCAGCAATCAAAAATTTTCTCATATCTTGCTCCTCTTACTTTTCTGCCAATGCAGCAATGCCCGGCAGGACTTTTCCTTCCAAATATTCCAGCGAAGCGCCGCCGCCCGTTGAAATGTGGCTGATTTTATCTGCCAGCCCTGTCTTTTCAATGGCTGCAACAGAATCTCCGCCGCCAACAATAGTAACTGCATCGGCTTCTGCAACCGCTCTGGCAACAGCTTCCGTACCTTTGGCAAAGGCATCCATTTCAAATACGCCCATCGGTCCGTTCCATACAATCGTATGCATCGGCTGCAGTGCTTCTGCAAACAGCTGCTGTGTTTTCGGCCCTATATCCAGCGCCATCCAGCCGGCCGGAATCTCGCCGGCTGCAACGATTTTAGTATCCGCATCGGCAGCAAACCGATCGGCAACAACCACATCTTCCGGAATCAGCAGAGAAACGCCGGTTTCTTCGGCCTGTTCCAGCAATGATTTTGCCAGCTCAATTTTATCGGTTTCTACCAAAGAAGCGCCGGTTTCATAGCCTTTAGCTGCTAAAAATGTATTTGCCATGCCGCCGCCAATGATAAGGACGTCTACTTTCGGCAGCAAATTTGCAATAACATTGATTTTATCAGATACTTTAGCGCCTCCGATAATAGCGGCAAACGGTTTTTTCGGATTTTCCACCGCGCCGCCAATAAACTGAATTTCTTTTTCCAGCAGGAAGCCCGCCGCCATAGGCAAATACTTGGTAATTCCTTCCACAGAAGCATGTGCGCGATGAGATACGCCAAACGCATCATTTATGCCTGCATCAGCCAATTCAGCCAGCTGACGGGAAAATTCCGGATCATTCTTTTCTTCTTCTTTGTGGTAGCGCAGATTTTCCAAGAGCAGAATTTGTCCTGGCTGCAATGCCGCTGCCATTTTTTTCACTTCTTCTCCAATGCAGTCCGGAGCCATCAACACTTCCATCCCCAGCAGCTCGCTCAGCCGTTTCGCTACCGGCGCCAAAGTAAATTCAGGAAGAGCCTGCCCTTTCGGTCTGCCCAAATGACTGGCTAAAATAAGCGCTCCGCCTTCTTTCAATATGTAGCGGATGGTCGGCAGCGTCGCCCGAATCCGCGTATCATCGGTAATCACGCCATCTTTTAAAGGTACGTTAAAATCAGCTCGGACAAATATTTTTTTCCCTTTGATCTGTATATCCTGAATGGTTTGTTTCATTCTCTTCACTCCTTTGCATAAAGAAGAGGGCACCCTAGGATACCCTCCTTTTTTTACAGTCCTTTACCGGCCATATACCGAATGACATCGATCACACGGCGGGAATATCCCCATTCATTGTCGTACCAGGCAACTACTTTTGCCAGCGTACCGTCCATCACGTTCGTCAGTTTGCTGTCTACGATGCAGCTGTGTTCATTGCCTTTAAAATCAATGGAAACCAGCTCTTCCGTTTCATAGGCGATATATTCTTTATATTCGCCTTCAGAAGCCTTTTTCAGCACTTCATTCATTTCTTCTGTCGTCGTAGGCGTATTCAATTCCAGGGTAAGGTCTATGATAGACACATCCGGATTCGGCACGCGAAGCGCCAGCCCATTCAGTTTGCCGTCCATAGCCGGAAAAATTTTTCCAATGGCTTTCGCCGCACCGGTATGCGTTGGAATGATAGACTGCCCGGCAGCCCGCGCCCGGCGCAGATCTTTATGGGATACATCCAGTATCCGCTGATCGTTTGTAAATGCATGCACCGTCGTCATCAATCCCCGTTCAATAGAAAATGCTTCGTCAATGACTTTTACCAGGCAGGCCATTCCCTGAGTTGTACAAGATGCATTCGATACAATAGTATCTTTTGCCGGATCATATTCCCCTTCATTTACTCCCATGGCAATCGTCATATCTTCTCCCGTAGTCGGCGTTGTAACAACAACCTTTTTAACGGTATCCCGCACATGTGCTCTTGCGCCTTCTCCCGTCTTTATCGTTCCGGAGGATTCCACCACAAGCTCTGCTCCCGTTTCTCCCCAGGGAATATTGGCTGCATTTTTTTCACTGTATACTTTGATTTCCCGTCCGTTGACGATGATGCTGTTATCCGTATGGGATATCTCTGCGTCCAACCGGCCATGCACACTATCGTATTTCAGCAGATGCGCCAGTGTTTTCGGATTCGTCACATCGTTGACCGCAACAATGTCCACATCATCATACCGCATAGCAATACGGAATATATTTCGTCCTATACGGCCAAAACCGTTGATCCCTACTTTTACCATTTCATGCCACTCCTTTATTTTTTATATCATCAAAATTCATCCTAATATACGTTTCATAGCAGCAGCTGCTGTTTCATCTGTAATAAGAATACCCGTTTGCGCCGCCCGCAATACCGCTATAATTGCCTCCGCTTTGCTGGCTCCTCCGGCAACAGCAATCACCGTTTTGATCTGCTTTAATTTTTCTACAGAAAGCCCTACGTTATTGGTGGTATGAACAATATGCCCGTTCAAATCGCAATAACATCCCAGCGCTTCTCCGCAGGAATGGCGCCGCTCTAATTCTTGGCGCAGTCCTTCGGATGTCTGCCGTTTTTCGGCCATTATATCCGATCTGCCGATCCCAAACAGCACGATATCCGCATGTTCCGCCATATGCGCTACTTCCAACGTATGCGGTTCATTATCTAAAAGCGCCTGCAGCGTAGCTCCTGTCACGCCGTCCGGAATATGGATCATATGATATACGCCGCCAGTTTTTTCTGCAATCACGGCAGCGATCATATTTGCCTGACATTCCACACGCTCTCCAATACCGCCCCGTGCAGGAACTACAGAAATAGGAACTTTCCGTGAAACGAGCTGCGATGCGGTCTTTTCCATCGTCGTTCCGCCGCTTACAGCAACCGTCATTCCCGGTTCCAGCCTTTTGGCCAGAAGCTGCGCCGCCTGACGGCCCAGTTCCGCCTGTACGGTTTCGTCCGCATCACTGTTTCCGGGAACGATCACCACTTCCGAAAGAGGCAGCTTTTCCAGCAATTCCTGCCGCACTTCCTTCATTCCTTTCAAGCAAAGAAAACAGCCTGCCAGCTGCGGCAATATCCGTTCTCCCGCTGCAGTCAGAGAAATCCCCAAACTGGTAAAATCTACCAGCCCCAGCGACCGGAGCACTTCTACCTGTGAGCGAACAACCCGTTCTGAAGCATTCAGCTTTTGAGCCAGCACCCGTCTCCCAATCGGCTGGGCCGCATGAATATGCCGCAGCAGTTCATACCGCTGCACACAAATATCCAGCATATCCGGAACTATCTGCCGAAGCAGCGCCAGACTCTGTTCCATTTTTTACAATCCTTTGCCAGCAATATATACGGCAGCATCAATAACGCGTTTCGAATAACCCCATTCATTATCATACCAAGCGACAACTTTTGCCATCGTGCCGTTTACAACCATCGTTTCCATACCGGATACAATAGAACTGTGCGAATCATGAATGTAATCGGAAGATACGGTAGGCCGGTCCGTATAGGCCATAATGCCTTTAAGCGGTCCTTCCGCAGCTTCTTTCATAGCCGCATTAATTTCTTCTGCCGTCGTCGGCCGTTCCAAAATCGCCGTCAGATCCGTTACCGATACATTCGGAGTCGGCACACGAAGCGCAAAACCGGAGAATTTTCCTTTTAATTCCGGCAATACCAGAGCCACGGCTTTCGCCGCGCCTGTCGTCGTAGGAATAATCGACATTGTCGCCGCTCTTGCCCGCCGCAGATCTTTATGCGGAGAATCCAGCAAGTTCTGGTCATTCGTATAGGAATGGACCGTCGTCATCATCCCTTTTTTGATTCCAAATTTTTCCAGCAATACTTTGGCAAACGGCGCCAGGCAGTTTGTCGTACAAGACGCATTGGAAATGATATGGTGTTTTTCCGGATCGTACATATTTTCATTTACGCCCATTACGATCGTAATATCTTCCCCTTTGGCAGGCGCTGTAATCAATACTTTTTTAGCCCCGCCTTCCAAATGTTTGCCTGCAGTTTCTCTCGTCTTAAATTTGCCGGTCGATTCTACAACGATTTCTGCTCCAAATTTAGACCAAGGAATATTTTCCGGCGAGGTTTCGTTCGTTACTGGAATGCGTTTATCGTCAACAACCAACTCGCTGGCCGCTTCATCAAACCAAACGTCATTGGCGATCTGTCCCTGCACCGTATCATATTTAAGCAAGTCTGCCATGATCGGACCAACCGATCTATTATTGACAGCTACAATCTCTACATCGTCCCGAAGCAGAGCCGCCCGGAATACGCAGCGGCCAATTCGGCCAAATCCACTAATACCAATCTTTAAGCTCATGTTAAAGCCTCCTTCGATTTGTTCAACACTTCGTCCCACCGGAACATTTTTTGTCCCACTATAGCGAGCATGCCATACGTCTCATTTGAGGAAGCAGGGTATACTCTTTCTTTTTTTATTATAATATAAATCCCACATTTTTTCCTGCTTTTTCCCAAAATTTTATATAAAAATTTTCATACTCCCTATCCTTTCCCTAAAAACCCCATGTTTCGCCGGGTCTGCATTAAAAAATTTTATCACAAATCGAGCGGCTGAAAATCTTTCTCATATATCTATCTTTTTGAATTTTCTTAGTCTATAATGAAAGAGTCACTATGAAGTATACAGCAAAGGGGGATTTTTTTATGAAAACAAGAATAACTGAATTATTAGGCATACAGTATCCTGTAATCCAGGGAGCAATGGCCTGGATCTCTGACGCCGATCTCGCCGCAGCCGTCGGCAATGCCGGCGGAGCTGGTGTTATCGCAACAGGCGGCCGTTCTTCGGATTGGGTTCGCAATGAGATCCGCCGTGCCAAAACGCTGACGGATAAACCATTCGGGGTAAATCTGATGCTCATGGCGCCCAATAAAGATGAAGTGCTGGAAATCATCTGTGAAGAACAAGTGGCTTTCGCTACTCTCGGCGCAGGTAATCCGGTTCCCTATATTGAACCGCTCCATCAGGCGGGCGTAAAAGTAATTCCGGTCGTCCCATCCGTAAAACTGGCAAAACGGGTGGAAGCAGCCGGTGTAGACGCACTGGTCATCGAAGGCATGGAAGCCGGCGGACATATCGGTCAGCAGACGACCATGGCGCTCCTTTCCAATGTCCTTCCCGAAATCAGCATCCCGGTCATCGCTGCCGGTTCAATTGTAGACGGCAGAGGTATCGCCGCAGCTTTGCTCATGGGGGCAGACGGCGTGCAGATGGGTTCTCGCTTCCTTCTCGCGGAAGAATGTAATGTTCATCCTAATATGAAGCAGGCTATTATTCAGGCTACGGATACGGACTCTATCGTAACCGGATATTCGCATAATTACGGCGTACGCGGACTCCGCAATGCATTTACTGAACACTATTTAGAACGGGAATGCGCCGGAGCGCCCCGCGAAGAATTATCTGCTCTTTCTAAAGGAACCAATCGGCTGGCTGCCGTTGACGGCGATATGGAAAACGGCATGATACAATGCGGCCAGGGATTAAACCGCCTGACGCATATCTCTCCTGCCCAAACGATTCTTACAGAACTCATGGCAGAAACAGAAACAACTCTTCTTCGGGCAGCAGCGATCTTGTCCCGTTGATATTCTTGCACTAAAGGTTGGTGTTTATTATGGCTATTCATTCTTATAAAGGCATTTTGCCTACTCTTGATCCTAAATCTCATATCTTCGACGGCGCGCAGGTTATCGGCGATGTACGCATGGCCGAATACAGCAGCATTTGGTTCAACTGCGTAGCCCGCGGCGATGTCAATACGATTCTGATTGGAAAATACAGCAACGTGCAAGACGGAACTATCATTCACAATTCCGATATCTATCCTGCTGATATCGGCGATTACGTAACCATTGGACACGGCGCCATTATTCATGGCTGTAAAATCGAAGACCACTGCCTCATCGGCATGGGTTCCACGATTTTAAGCGGCGCTGTAATCGGCCGCGGCTCTATTATTGCCGCCGGCGCCCTTGTTAAAGAAAAAGCGGTTATTCCTCCTTATTCTTTAGTAGTCGGTGTGCCAGGCAAAATAATTCGTACTCATGACGAAAAAGTTATTGAAAAAATCCATCATCAAGCGATAAAATATAAAACGTTATGGACGAAATATTACGGCCTGCTCCCTGATGCAGATGGGGAAGTATATCACGGTGAACAAATCGTGTAAGAAAGGAGAAAACAGGCAGCCTTCGGCTGCCTGTTTTTATATCTATGCAAACTCATTATATTATTACCGAATCCGAGTCCGGATTGACGGTACAGGAATTCATCCGACAGCATTGCCGTATTTCGGCGCGGGAATATCAGCGTCTTATGCGGGCTAAAAAAATCCTGCTGAACAAAAAGCCGCCCTATAGCAAACGGCTCCTTAAGACGGGCGACAAAATAACAATGCACGCACCCAAAGACAACACGTATGGAGTCGTGCCGGAAACGCATCCTCTGACCATCTTGTATGAAGACGATCGGCTTCTTGTGATTGCCAAACCACCCTATACGGCAGTTCATCCCATGGGAAAAACAACCATGCATACGCTGAGCAATTATGTAGCCGGATACTATGCTGCTAACGGCAGCCTGCATACAGTCCGCCCAGTCCATCGCTTAGACCGCAATACCAGCGGCTGCATCCTGTTTGCTAAAACGAAAGAAGCTCAACAGGATCTGGGCCGGCAGCTGCAAGAAGGCCGCTGCAAACGTACCTATCTGGCGGTCGTCAAAGGAGCACTCCCCGCACCGGCAGGTTCCTTTACTGATCCCATTGCCGTTTCTCCCCATTCACCCAACCAACGCTGTGTTTCTGCAGCCGGCGAGCCTTCTCACACGGACTATACCGTATTAGAAGAAAAAAACGGTCATTCTCTGCTCCTTCTTTCCTTGCGTACAGGCAGAACCCATCAAATTCGAGTGCATTTGGCTCATGCCGGTGCTCCCATCGTGGGAGACAGCATGTATGGCGTCCCATCCCCGCTGATCAAACGCCAGGCGCTGCATGCTCTTCGTCTTCGCTGGCAGAATACAAACGGCCAAATTTGTGAAGCTGCTTCGCCGCTTCCTAACGATTGGAAAACGCTTTGGAATCAACTGGAATTTTCAAGTGCATTTCCGTTTGAATAATAAACCCGGATACAAATTGTATCCGGGTTTATTATTTTATTTCTATTTTTCTGTTTTTTCTTCCACATTATTAATATATGTCTGTATTCTTTCCCGTTCCGTCGATATCAGCCGCAAGATATCCCGGCGCAGTACCATGCCTAACACGACACCGTCTTTTACAATGGGAATGCTTTTCAAATGTTCCGTTACCATCACTCCGGCAAGCTGTTCAATATCCGCGTCCGGTGCAGCAACGATAACATTTTTTGTCATCAAGTCCGCAGCAGTGGCAGCCATTAATTTTTTAAAGCTTTTATCGTATTCGCTGATTCCGTTATAGTAAATGGTAGCTCCCAGCAAGTTTACATAATGCGGAACATGGGGACGTACCTTTTTATACAGCAGGTCACCCTCCGTTACAATCCCAATCAGTTTATTATTTTCATCTACTACGGGCGCTGCCGGTACATTATTGTCGATCAATAAATCCACCACATCCGTTATCGCTGTATCCGGATGTGCTACAACCACATCTTTATTCATGATATCAAATGCTTTCATATCGTCCACCCCTTTTTCTTTCTATGTATCTAAGTATTCTATTTTTTTATGCGTAACTCCTTCTTTTTTATTATAAAAAACATAACAAAACGAGCTGCTTTTTATTGCAGCTCGTTTTGTTATGTTAAAATTCCTGCCGGGAGAATTGCCGTCCTTCTTCATGACAAAGATGACGCGGCACAACGTCTTCTAAAATCTGCAGGTCCACGCCCGTTTCTTTGGCCAGGTCCTCTAAATCTAAATAGGTCTCAGAACTGTACCGCTCATACATATAGCGCTG
>UREG01000051.1 GCA_900546795.1 uncultured Veillonellaceae bacterium
GCCATCTGTATTCCCTCGCTTATTTTTGCTCTATTAAAATATTATATTCCCCTACCCGAATGCGGGCTTCTTCAAACCGCCGCTTCACTTCATACCGATAAGCGTTGCGCACGCGGTACGCGTCTGACCGGTGGCTGGGGATATAAATATCGTATCGCGTGGACGCGCCGTTCAGATCATAGATGCCGCCTACGTTGGCTCCATCTGCATAAACGCCCGGCACCGTTTCCACGACAGTATTCAGCGCCTCCTGCAGGATCTGCATGACCTGTTCTGTATCGGCCTGTCCGTCCACAGAGACCTGCACATTGCTTACATACAGGCCTTTTGTCTGATTGCTTACCGTATCCACCAACCCGTTCGGAATCGTGTGGAGCACATTGTCCGTACTGCGCAGCTGGGTAGTGCGCAGCGTGATGTTTTCCACTTTTCCTGTAAAGTTTTTGATCGTTACGATATCGCCGATCCCATACTGGTTTTCTAAAATGATGAACGCTCCGGCTACAAAGTCTTTGACCAGATTCTGCGCGCCGACACCGACGGCTACGGCTACAATGCTGGCGCCTGCCAACAGAGACGTCGTGTCGATGCCGAAGTCGCTCAAAATAATCATGGCCGCGACGAACCAGATCACCCCGCGGACAATATTTTTAAATAAAGTAGACAAGGTATGCACCCGCTGATGCTGTTCATCGTTCAGATAGGTTTCCTGGAAGGAAACGAACCGGTCGATGACCGAATCGAGCACCCGATTGCCTATGTATAAAATGCACAGTATGATCAGGCTCTTGGCGATTTTCCAGGCGATCGCCTGCCAAAAGAGTTCATCTCCCAGCCATCGCAGCAGCATCTCTTCTATTCCAGTCAGTGTTATTCCCATTATCGTGCCTCCTCTAATGTTTCATATGGACCGTTAACGTCTTTGTATCCATATATACCGGTCCAGTTTATATGGGCATGCTGCATGATCGACTGCACCTGTTTCAGCCGTTCCCGTTTAAAGAGCAGACACAGGCCGCATGCGTGATGCAGGGCTTTCGGCGTCGCTATAATGAGCACCGCTTCCCCCGCCTCGTTTAATTCCCGTTCTGCCTTGGCGGCAAAATAATAGGACGTAAATAAAATAATACCGTCATATCCCATGGTGTGTTTGCTCCTATATCTGTACCGTGTGTACAGCAGACAGCGCCGAAACGATATCATACATGTTCGTAATATCCCCGATGAGCAGGCAGTCCCGCTTCTGATAAAAATCCAGGCAGATGCCGCAGGAAGAAATGGGCACGCCTTTTTGTTCCAGCCAGGCGAGCTGCTCTTGTACCGGCGATCCTTCCGTCGTCAAATGAACCGCGCCATTAATACAATATATATGTCTTGGCAATACCGGTTGTTCCGATAGGGCAAACAAGAAGGTTTTCATCAGCATGGCGCCCAATTCTTCGCTTCCGGAACCGACGGTTTCTTTAGTCAGCAGCACCACATAGTCCTCTCCGGATGGAAGTTTGGGCATAGCCGCAGCGGCTTTTGCCGGCGGTTCCGCAGGTTCTCCCTTATAGGCCTGTATCCGCCATTCGCCGGGAGAGCGTTCTTCGCATTCATAGTTCCAGCCCATAGATTGGATCAGTTTCCGCACGTTTTCCCGGCACACGTCGTCGTTTACGTCTATATATACGGGAGAGTTTCCTTTGAGCAGTTCTTTTCTTGTTTCTATGACGGGTTTGGGACAGCGTTCGCCGCGCATATCCAGTATGACCGCGTTACTTGACATATACATACACTCCTTTTTCTTTTACCGCCCGGCCGATCTCCCAAGCGGATCCCGGCAAAGCAGCCAGCAGGGAGTCGGCGTCTTTTCTCGGCAGGGCAAACAACAGGCCGCCGGAAGTCTGCGGATCAAAGCAGATATCCCGGTATACTTCCGGCACGGTTTCTGCAAACGCAATGCCTTCCAGCGCTTTTTTATTTCCATAAGCCGCTGCAGGGATGAATCCCATCTCTCCCGCTTCTTTAACTTGGGAATACAGCGGAATCGCCGCGTGGTCGATCTCCAAGGTCACTCGGCTCCCTTTTGCCATTTCTGCCCCATGTCCCATCAGCGAATAACCCGTGATATCGGTGCAGGCGTGAACCACCAGTTTCTGCGCCGTTTCGCACGCCTTTTTATTAAGAACCGTCATGCCCTGCACCACCACTTCCATGGCTTCTAAAAACAGGCCGCCCCGTCCTGCCAGGGTCAGGATTCCCGTTCCAATCGGCTTGGTGAGCACCAGAATATCGCCGGGATGTGCCCCGCTGTTTTTCCAAATGGTTTTGGGATTGCAAAATCCGGTTACGGCCATGCCGTATTTAGGCATTTCGTCTTCAATGCTGTGGCCGCCGATGAGCTGAACGCCAGCTTCCCGCGCAATATCCGCTCCGCCGCGGAGCACTTCTGCCAGCGTTCCGTTTTTCACCAGCGGCACAGGAAAGGCCACTAAATTCAGCGCCGTTGCCGGCCGGCCGCCCATGGCATAAATATCGCTCAGTGCGTTTGCCGCCGCAATACGGCCGAACTCATAGGGATCGGCAATCAACGGCGTAAAAAAATCAACTGTCTGAATCATTGCCAGATCGTCTCCAATCTGATAAACTCCCGCATCGTCGCCATGTTCAATGCCGACTAATACCGCTCCGCCGGAAACGGCGCCTGCCTGAGCAGCAATTTCCCGTACGATATGAGGCCCCAGCTTGCAGCTGCAGCCGCCCCGCTCTGCATAGGCTTCGAGACTTCGTTCCATCTTTCCCCTCCTTTCCTGCTATTGGATATCAATTTATTATACCATACAGTACCGCTCCTTGAATCATATTGATGTTTTGCACACTACCTTGCATTACAACGTACCTTGTGGTATATTATTCTTAGAGATCAGACCGATCTCTATCGTTACAGAAAGGAGCCATCACATGCATGCACAGTTTAAAAAAGGCGTGCTGGAAATTCTGGTTCTCTCCATTTTGAACCGCCGCGATTGTTATGGCTATGAACTGGTAGCTGCCATAGCAGAGCATATGGATATTTCCGAAGGCACGATTTATCCGCTGCTCCGCCGGTTTAAAAAAGATGAATGGGTCACCACCTATCTGGTAGAATCTCCCAGCGGGCCCAGCAGAAAGTATTATACCATCACCGATACAGGCGCGGCTGTTTATAAAGAACTATATCAGGAATGGAAAAAATTTGAAGAAGCCGTTGCCGCCATACTGGACGAGAAAGGAGAATCCAGCCATGAATAAAACTGAATTTATGGATCTGCTTCGCTATTATTTCCGCGATACGGATCCAAGCATACTCCAGGAAATTTTAACAGATTATGAAGAACATTTTGCCGCTGCGGCAGCCCAAGGCAAATCGGAAGAAGCTACGGCCCGCGAACTCGGCTCTCCCAAAGATATTTATGACGCCTATCTGCAGGAAGGGCTGGTGGAAAAAATTTCCGCCCGTTCCCGGTATGAGCATCATAAAGAACAGCTGCGCAAAGGCGCGGATCAGCTGTATACCTCGGTGCAGCAGACTTGGGACGCGGATATCCGCCCCAATCTTCCCAGCGCCGCCAAAAAAGCGGGCACCACGATCCTCTATGCCGTATCGCTGCTCAGCCAGATCGCAGCCGTTTTATCAATTCTTGCCATGCTGGCGGTCATCTTGGTTTTCGGAGGCTTTACGGGCCTGCCGCTGCAGCCGATTGCCGTACTGCCGCCGCTGCCGCTGCTGCATCCGCTGACGCTCGTCTGCGCCGGTATCTTTGGACTCACTTCCGCCGCCACCTTTTATTTTCTCGGTAAAGAATGCCGCCGTATCCTTTCGCTGACTACGGAAGGCGCTCTGCCGCAGACAGAAAAGGAGGACGTACAATGAAAAAAGTTATGATCAGCTTCTTTATTTCCCTTGCGGCGCTGGCTGCGTTGGTCACGTCTTTCTTTGTACACGATTTCCCTGTTTATTATCACTGGGCAAGCGAATACGAACAGTATGAAGATCGTCTGGACTGGGAAAAGAAGCAGCAAAAACAGCTGCGCAAGCAAAACCATGCTCAGCCGTATGAGGCACAGCAAAACGGCCAGTATCATGAAAAAGACCGGGACGGTCACGATAAAAAGCGGTAATTTCCCCATGGCGTGATCGCCTCACCGGTTCCTCTCTTTGCCGGACATCGTTTCTTGCGATGACGGCAAAGAGAGTTTTTTTACCGTTCCTACCCAATGTCCCGCCCTTTGCTTGTAAAGCTCTTATCCGTTCAACCGACTCTTGTGACCGCTAATCCTCACTTCTTTTTCTAAAATAGCACGCAAACTTTTTTCGTCCCTGATGCAAATTCCCTGCCGTTCCCATCCTCATGTGCTTGCAAACCGCAGCAGATCAGACGTTCACAGTGCGTGCGGCACGGCGTCGCCAGTCCTCTTAAAGGCGATCATATAGCACATAATTCATTTCCTAGATGAGAGGTGGTGATTCTCAAAATATTTCTTGCATTTATTTCCGCTTTAGTATATAATAAGCATGTAATCAATATTAATTATCCGTTACTAAACGGAATAACAAAGGAGAGATATACATGGAATTAAAAGGTACTCAGACAGAAAAGAATTTACAGACTGCATTTGCCGGTGAATCCCAGGCAAGCCGTAAGTACAGCTACTATGCAAGCAAAGCGAAAAAAGAAGGCATGAACAAAATCGCAGCCATCTTCGAAGAAACTTCGATGAACGAAACGGCTCATGCTAAAATCTGGTTCAAACTGCTCCATGGCGGCGAAATCGCTACGACAGCTGAAAACTTGAAAGACGCTGCTGCCGGTGAAAACTACGAACACACTACGATGTACAAAGAATTCGCTGAAACAGCAAAAGCAGAAGGCTTTGCAAAAATCGCTTACCTCTTCGAACAGGTTGGCAAAATCGAAGCTGAACATGAAGCGCGTTACCTCGCACTTCTCGATCAGGTAGAAAACGGCACGGTATTCAGCCGTTCCGAAAGCCAGGCATGGATCTGTGGCAACTGCGGATATATCCATGTAGGCGCAAAAGCTCCGGAAGTATGTCCGGTTTGCGACCATCCGAAAGCATACTTCTCCGTACGCTGCACGGCTCTCTAATTTTATATCGAACGGCCGGAACATTTAGGTGTTCCGGTCTATTTTTTTGTCTGCCTCTCTGCGGGCATCCGCCCTGTTCTCAAAATCCGGCGCTTTTTTCTCTCTTTATCTTCTCTTTTATTCTCTCTTCTCATTACTCTTCTCTATCGATTCAATTTATATCTTGTATATCAGAAATATAAAAAAATTTTCCTCTCCCCGCTTAAAATGGTGTATGATATACATATTCTTAATCGTATATCGGGAAAGGCTGAGCACTATGATTTTTCTTCACATTTTTGAGTATACCATCCTGCCGCTGTTTTGCATGGTAGCGGTCGGATATGTATTGGACAAGCAGTTTCATCTGGATCAGGGTACCTTGAACAAACTGAATTTTTATTTTATTATGCCCTGCTTTATTTTTTCCTGCATCATGACCACCCAATTCTCAACGACAAACGCCATTATTTTTCTTGCCGGCGTATTGATCATGATCGGCCATCGGCTGCTGGCGGACGGCATGACGCTGTGCATGGGCTATGATTCTAAATATCAGGCTACACTGCGCAATACGACGATGTTTAATAACTGCGGTAATTTAGGCGTGGCGGTCATTACGCTGATTTTTTCCAATCCGCCGTATACGGTACATGGAGAATCGCCCTACTTGAATGAAGCGATCATGACCCAAATCACCTTGCTGATCCTCATCAATCTGACGCTGAACACGGTCGGTATCTACCAAGCCGGGCTGGGCATGATGAGCAAGCTGGACGCAGTGCGCATGGTCATGCATATGCCGACGATTTACTGCGTGCCTACGGCGCTTTTGCTCCGCTATTTTGACATTTCTCTTACAGATACATTTTTATGGCCCGCCATCTACCGTCCCGGACAAGCTCTGCTTCCGATCGCAATGATAAGTCTGGGCATGCAGCTGGCCCGCGCGCACATTCAAATCAAAAATCTCGACGCCTGGCTGGCTATTGCGGCGCGTCTGATCGGCGGCCCGGCCGTAGCCTGGCTCGTCCTCCTGCTGATCGGTTTCGTCCATGAACCGCTGCCGAATCTCGTCGAACAGGTTATCTTCATTTATGCTTCTGTGCCCTGTGCGGTCAATGCGGTGTTGTTTGCCGCCGAGTTTAAAAGCAACCCGGACATTGCGGCACAGATTGTCGTCGGCTCCACTATTTTGAGTATGATCACTCTGCCCTGCGTGATCTTTATCGCAAATTGGCTGTATCCCTTAGTCTGATACAAAATTTTTTCCTTCCTTAATAAAAAAATAGATAGGTTTTATCTTCATTTATTTTCTCAAAAGTAATGCCCCTCTTTCATTTTTGTGATACTATATAGAGTATTACAATAAATTGAAGGGGGCTTTTTATGTCATCAAAAGGTATGCAGGTCGGATTATTATTGTTCGGCATGTTTTTTGGCGCCGGCAATCTCATCTTTCCGCCGTCTTTAGGGTTTCAGTCCGGAGACGCGTTCTGGCCGGCTATTTTCGGATTTATTATTACAGGCGTAGGTATCGCAATTTTGGCTCTGATCGTCGGTACGCTCAATCCCGGAGGATATCGGGCGGAAATGGATAAAAAAATCCATCCGCTGTTTTCGCTTATCTTCCTAATCGCAATCTATTTATCAGTTGGGCCGTTCTTTGCGATCCCTCGTACGGCGGCAACTTCTTTTTCAGTCGGAATCGAAGCATATACCGGCAGCGGTACGATGCCGCTTCTGATTTTTACTTTCCTTTACTTTGCGGCTGCCCTGTGGATTGCGCTGAATCCGAATAAGATCCTGACGAGTATCGGAAAAATTTTAACTCCGATTTTCGCAGTCATGATCATCGCGCTTTTTGTCTGCGGATTTTTTGTATATAACCAGGTTACGGTGCCGCAAGGTATAGGCGCATATCATATCGAACCGTTCGGCAGCGGATTTATCGAAGGGTATAATACAGTCGATGCGATCGCAGCGTTTGCATTCTGCATCATTGCCATGAATACGCTCCATCAGCTTAAGTTCACCTCGCAGCAGGAATATTTAAAAAGCGTATGGGCAGCCGGCGTCGTTACGGCCATCGGCTTTTCTTTCCTTTACCTGGGACTGGCCTGGCTCGGCAATCACTTCCCGATCCCTGCCGATGTATATACCAATCCAGACACCAATCTTGGCGTATATGTTCTGACGCAGGCGTCTTATCAGCTGTTTGGCGCAGCCGGTCAGGCATTTTTGGCGGTCATGGTTGTCATTACTTGTTTTACAACCGGCGCCGGTCTGATCGTGGCTACCTCGCAGTTCTTTGCGCAGGAGTTTCCATCGGTAAGCTATAAGAAATGGGCCTGCCTCTTTTCTCTCGTCAGTTTTGTCCTGTCCAATCAGGGGCTGAATCAGGTTATCAAAACGTCTTTGCCGGTACTGCTTCAGATCTATCCGATGGCCATTGTAATCGTCATGATCATCGTGGTAAATAAATTCCTCGCCCTTTCCAAACCGGGGATTCAGCTTACCATGTTCGTGACCTTTGTCATCGCTCTCATGGACGTGGCAAAAAACTTTTTGGGTATGGAGGAAATGGCGTCCTTATTACAGCTGCTCCCGTTTGCAGACAGCGGCTGCGCCTGGTTCGTTCCAGCGGTCATCGGCATCGTTATTTCTTATTTCCTCCCGCAAAAACTAGAACCTGAACATTACGACTTTACAAAAGATATCCAGTAGAAATGGCCCGGCAATATGCCGGTTTTTTTTTCAGCCGTTTTTCATCTTTGTTTTGTATACTGATATCCGGCATACTACCCTATGTCCCCCAATCGGATATATCTTTTTTACAAGTCTTATGCCATTTGAACAAATCACCTGTTTATCACTGCGGGATTATGCTAAAATAAACAAGTAAGTGTCGATAAAGTGTCTGCGCTTCGCAGGCGGTTATATTTAGGGAGGTTGATAGACAAAATGGATCTATTATTGCAGTTTATGGAAGATTTTGGGTATACAGCCATGTTCTTGATCATGGTACTGGAAAATGCCAATGTGCCGATTCCCAGTGAAATCGTACTTGGTTTTTCCGGTTATCTGGTATCACAGAGCGTGTTTTCTTTTTGGCCGGCAGTCATCGTCGGCACGCTGGCCGGCGTCGCCGGCTCCATCCTCAGTTACTGGCTCGGCATGTACGGCGGCCGGCCGTTTCTTCGGCGGTATGGAAAGTATTTCTTTTTTTCAGAAACAAAATTTCACGCGGCTGAAACGCTGTTTCTCCGTTACGGCGGCATCGCGGTCTTTACCGGACGCCTTTTGCCCGGCATTCGGACGTTCATTTCTTTTCCTGCCGGCGTCGCCCGGTATCCAATGGGAAAGTTTATTTTTTATACCGCACTCGGCACCGTGCCCTGGACGGTTTTGCTGATTTGGCTCGGCAATCTGCTCGGCGCGCATTGGGAAGATATCATTGCTTACAATCATGATTTCACCCTGGCCATCGGCGCCGCCTTTCTCATGGGACTGGCAGTATTCGGCTGGAAATGGAAAAAAGCGCGCACAGCCCAGAGAGGAATTATCTCGGAATGAAAACTTGGTATGCACCGCAAAGAGCGATTCCTCTGCTGATCGCTCTTTCCTTTATTACAATGCTTCTTTTTATTGGAGCCGCCCCGCTCTTTGATCCGGACGAACCGGTATACGGCGAAACGGCCAAAGAAATGATCCTTGCCGGAAATTGGCTTTCCCCTCGGATCTACGGGGAATTCTGGTATGATAAACCGCCGATGTTTTATTGGCTCTCCGCCATTTCGTACACCTTATTTGGGATCAGCGAATTTACGTCCCGCCTGCCGTCCGCCCTTCTCGGCATGGGTACGGCAGTATTCGTGTACGCTCAGGTGCGGCGGATCCTCAGCGACCGGGCCGCGTTTTTCAGCGCCGTCGTCTGTACGACGAGTCTGGGCATGTTTTATATCGCCAAAGCGGCGGTAACGGATATGTCTTTAATTTTCTCCCTTTCTGCGGCGATGCTGTGTCTATACCGAAAAAAATATTATTGGGGATATTTTTTCTGCGGGATTGCCCTTCTGGTCAAAGGCCCTGTCGGCTATGGATTTCCTGCCTTGATTATGCTGCTGTATCTTCTTCTTTCCCGCCGGTTTTCGCTGCTGAAAGAAATGAAGATTCCTTCCGGTATCCTGCTGGCGTTTCTTGTCGGTCTTCCCTGGTATATCGCGATGTACCATTATCACGGCGATCCGTTTTTGGATACCTTTATCGGGTTTCATAATATCGACCGCTTCACGTCTCCGGAACATCCCGGCCAAAACAGTTATATCCGGTATATCCCGGTACTGTTCCTGTCGCTGTTTCCCTGGACGGCTGCGTTTATCCCTGCCGTGTTCCGGTCGTTTTCCCGAAAAAATAAGCATAAGGATTTTCTGCTGTTCCTCCATTGCTGGACGTGGTTCATCTTTGTTTTCTTTTCGATTTCTAAAACGCAGCTGGTCACCTATATCGCACCGATGTTCGTGCCGGCCGCCATCTTGATCGGCTGGTATTTAGACCGGCTTCTTTGTCATGACTGGCACAAAGACCGCTGGATTTTAGGGATAGTCCATCTGTGTTTAGGACTTGCCGCAGCGGCGGCGGCGCTGCTTTATGTGCCTGCCCTCCCGGAGATTGCGTCCGATGCCATCCCTCTTGCAGGGCTGATGCTTCTGATCGCGCTGCCGGCCGGATATTTTCTTTTTGCGGGAAAGATCGAAAAGGCGATCGGTTCTGCCGCACTGGCGGCGGCTTGTCTGTCCCTTTTTATGACAGTACAGATCGCGCCTCAGCTGGCTCCTGCCAATTCTGCTTATGAAATTGCCCGCGCCGTGCAAGTCCATTATGACGATGAGTATCCGCTGTATGTCGATAAATTCGTCCGCCCTACGCTGGCGTTTTACACGAATATTTACGGAACGGAATGGCAGCGGCCCTTTCTCGATCATCTGCATCCTTCGCAGGAAAAAGCATTTTATGTCATGCGAAAAGCAGGATATAAAAAAATCTCTTACGATGTGATGTGTCAAATGAATCCGGAATTTGCTCAGTATAAAGTGCTGGCCGATACCGATTATTACATTCTGCTCGTCAATCAATAAGGAGGAAGTATGAAGCGTTTTTCCTGGCCCTGTCTCTTGCTGGGCCTCCTTGCTTTTTTATTTTTTATTTATGGCAGCGCATCGCTGCCGGTTACCGATCCGGTCGAATCCAATTATGCCCTAACCGCCAAAGAAATGGTGCTGTCCGGCGATTGGATTTCTCCGCGGATCTATGGGAATTACTGGTATGACAAACCGATCCTGATTTATTTTTTCCTTTGTATTTCCTACAGTATATTTGGGTTTACGGATTTTGCGTCCCGTCTGCCGTCCGCGCTTTTCGGCGCGTTTACGATCGCTCTCATATACTGGTTTATGCACCGCCAATACAGAAAACAAATCCTGGCGGTGCTGGCGGCGGCTATGACGGCTACTTCCCTGGAAGTCTGGATCATCTCGCACGGCATCATTACAGACGCCCTGCTCTTTTTCTTTACCTGCGCCACTATGTTCTTTGCCTATATCGGTCTGACCGAGCACAAAACGCGGTGGACGGCGGCCGCTTACGGCATGGCAGGATTTGCAGCGCTCACGAAAGGCCCGGTAGGACTGGTGCTTCCCGGTCTGCTGCTTCTTGTCTGGGTATGCCTGCACCGCCAAACGCTCCCGCTGCGCCGTCTGTTTCCTCTTGCAGGCATCGGTCTGTTTCTCCTCATTGCCGCACCCTGGTATACGGTGATGTACCTGAAACACGGCGAGGAATTTATCACGACGTTTTTAGGACTGCACAATTATCTGCGCGCCACGGTGTCCGAACATCCGAAAGATAATGTATGGTATTATTATCTGGTCCTCCTTCCGGTATCCCTTCTCCCATGGACCGGGCTTTCCTTCCTGCAGATGAAAACATTCCGCCGGCAGGCTCTGTACCAGCCACTGTACCGATTTCTCATGATATGGTGCTGGGGTACCATTGGTTTCTATACCCTGATGGCCACTAAATACGTAACCTACACCTATATCGCTGTCATTCCTGCCATACTTCTGGCCGCAACCGCCATTCTGCAGTCGTCAGAAACGCGTAAATTCCACTGTCTGCTCTTATTGCCTGCCCTGTTCATGGTTATAGCCTTAAGCGGTGGAACCCTG
>UREG01000052.1 GCA_900546795.1 uncultured Veillonellaceae bacterium
CGATCAGGCGATTCTGGTACCGATAGAATCGGTATGGGATGCGCATCATAGAGAAAAAGGAAAAGAAGAAGTTACGGCTATTATGATTAAACCCAAAGGCTATAAAGAAGCCTTGCAGCTGTATCAGGCGTTTCAAAAACGACAGGACAGCCAAATGGTATTTCCGGCTCAAGTCATTGTACGATTGTTCAGTATGATGGGGCAGGGGGAAAAAATATGGACGATCATCAGCGCCGCTGCTATCGTGATGACGGTGATGGTAGTCATGCTGGTCACATACTGGTCCGGACTGTACCGGCTCCGTGAATTGGCGATCATCAAAGCGCTGGGCGGTTCTGCCCGGCAGATGATGCTGGCGATTATAGCAGAAAATAGTTTAATTATTTGGCTGGGAGCATGCTGCGGCTGGCTGCTCGGCGAGGGAATATATTGGCTGGCGCGAAAAGAGCTCATGACACAGACTGCGGTTACAATGGGATTTGGCTTGGACTGGGCAGCGCTGGCTGCAGCGGCAGGAACCGCGGTGCTGGGAATTGCCGGTGCCATGATTCCTGCCTGGGTGCTGAGCCGCAGAGAGATCAGCCGGTATCTGTAAATAGGGAGTAAACTATAAATAAAAAAAGTCTGAATTTGTTATAAAAATTCAGACTTTTTTGCGTTTTTTGCTGTTAAAAAATATCCAATTCTACTGGACAATGATCGCTGCCGAAGATTTGATGATGGATTTTGGCTTCTTTGATTTCCGCTTCTAAACGGCTGGAGGTAATGAAATAGTCGATACGCCACCCGGCATTGCGTTCCCGAGCTTTAAAACGATAGCTCCACCAGGAATAGATCTCTTTTGCATTTGGATAAAGATACCGGAAGGTATCGGTAAAGCCTGCGGATAATAAATTGGTCATCTGCGCCCGCTCTTCGTCGCTGAATCCGGCGTTTTTACGGTTGGCTGCCGGGTTCTTAAGGTCTATTTCGCAGTGCGCAACGTTCAGATCCCCGCAGAGAACTACCGGTTTCTTTTTATCCAGGGCTTGAAGATAAGCGCGGAAATCATCTTCCCATGCCATGCGGTATGGAAGGCGGGCCAGTTCATTTTGGCTGTTTGGCGTATAGCAGGTCACGAAATAAAATTGTTCAAATTCCAATGTGATGACGCGTCCCTCTTGGTCATGTTCTTCAATTCCCAGACCATAGGATACGGAAAGAGGTTCAGTTTTAGTGAAGACCGCGGTTCCGCTGTATCCTTTTTTTACGGCATAATTCCAGTACTGATGATAGCCGGGAAGATCCATTTCAATTTGCCCTGCCTGCAGTTTCGTTTCCTGCAGCGCGAAAATATCGGCGTCTAATTCCTGAAAGATATCCATAAATCCTTTTCCCATTACGGCGCGGAGACCGTTTACGTTCCAAGAAATAAATTTCATATGTTGTTCCTCCTTTATATGGATAGTATACGGTATATCAATCCTTAGAGATTATTGTAATAAAACCAAAAGGACTTGTCAAAGCGGCAGATATATCCATTCTGCTGAATCCGTGCTATAATAAAGTGCATATTGATAAAATATCTGTATAGGAACAAGGAGTGTAGAGATATGAAAGTTGTCATCACGGTAGTAGGCGTTGACCGGACAGGTATCATTGCTACGGTGAGTAATGTAATGGCTCAGTGCAATGTAAATATTTTAGATATCAATCAGACGATTGTAGATGATTTTTTCCACATGGTTATGGTGGTAGATATGAGCCAGGCTTCTGTAGATCTTAGCGGCTTACAGGATATCCTGAAAGAAAAAGGGGAAGCGATCGGCGTAGAAATTCGGGCGCAGCATGCGGATATTTTCTATGCGATGCATCGTGTAGGCTAAGAGGTGATAGGATGCTGACGATTCAAGACGTATTAGAAACAAACCGTATGATACAGAAAAACAATCTGGACGTGCGGACAATCACAATGGGGATCAGCCTGCGGGACTGCGCTTCTTCTGACGGCAAAACGCTGTGTACGAAAATTTATGATAAAATTACAAAATATGGGGAAAATCTGGTGCAGACCGGTAATGAAATCGGCCGGGAATACGGCGTGCCGATTATCAATAAACGAGTTTCGGTTACCCCTATCTCCATTGTTGCAGAGAGCAGCGACTTAACATCGTATGTACCGGTGGCACAGGCGCTGGACAAGGCGGCTAAAGAAATCGGGATTGATTTTATCGGCGGGTTTTCCGCACTTGCAGAAAGCGGTTATACAAAAGGAGATGAACGGCTGATTGCTTCTATTCCAGAAGCGCTGGCGGTTACGGATTTAGTATGCAGCTCTGTAGCGGTAGGCTCTACGAAAGCCGGCATCAATATGGATGCCGTTCGGGAAATGGGGCTTGTTATCAAGGAAACGGCACGGCTGACGGCGGATAACGATGCGTTTGGCTGCGCGAAGCTCGTAGTATTTTGCAATCCTGTGGAAGATAATCCGTTCATGGCGGGAGCATTTCATGGGGTAACGCAGGGCGAAGCCGTGGTCAGTGTCGGCGTCAGCGGGCCGGGTGTAGTTAAGCATGCGTTAGAAAGCGTAAAAGGCCAGCCGTTTGACGTAGTAGCGGAAACGATTAAGAAAACGGCGTTTAAAATCACCCGGGTTGGTCAGCTCGTTGCGCAGGAAGCGGCAAAACGGCTGCAGGTACCTTTTGGCATTATTGATTTGTCTCTGGCGCCGACTCCGGCGATTGGAGACAGCGTAGCTCATATTTTAGAAGAAATGGGATTGGAAAGCTGCGGTACTCATGGTACGACGGCGGCGCTGGCGCTTCTGAATGATGCGGTCAAAAAAGGCGGCTTGATGGCTTCGAGCCGAGTAGGCGGATTGAGCGGCGCGTTTATTCCGGTCAGTGAAGACAAAGGCATGATAGATGCAGCCGCCTGCGGCAGCCTGAGCTTGGAAAAGTTGGAAGCGATGACTTGTGTATGTTCCGTAGGGCTTGATATGATCGCAGTTCCGGGAGATACGTCGGCAGCTGCGATATCGGCGATTATTGCCGATGAAGCCGCGATTGGGATGATCAACAATAAAACGACGGCAGTTCGGCTGATTCCTGTTCCGGGAAAAACCGTCGGAGACGTAGTGGAATTTGGCGGCTTATTGGGGTATTGCCCGATTATGAAGGTGAATGCGTTCAGCAGTGAAGCCTTCATTGCCCGCGGAGGACGCATACCGGCGCCTGTACGCAGCCTGACAAACTAAACGAAAGAAAAGGCTGAGGTGGGAGGTATCGTATGCTAACATATATAATAGTATTCGCGGCTGCCCTGTTTATATCGTATATATTGACCCCGGCAGTAAAAAAACTGGCGTTTAAAGTGGGCGCTGTCGATCGGCCGGATGCGAGGAAAGTACATGATCATTTGATTCCGCGCCTGGGCGGCTTGGCGATTTATCTGGGCATGGTCGGCGCGGTGCTGTTGCTGATGGATTTGACGAGAGAGATTATCGGCCTGCTGCTTGGCTGCACGGCTATCGTTATTGTCGGAATATGGGACGATATATGCCAAATACCGGCAAAGGTCAAGCTGGCCGGACAAATCACAGCGGCGCTGGTGTTGGTGGCTTTTGGCATTCAGATCGATTGGCTGACCAATCCTTTTGACGGGATTCTGTATTTGGACTGGTATATATCGATTCCGCTGACTGTATTTTGGATCATTGGATTTACAAATACAGTGAACTTGATAGACGGATTAGACGGATTGGCTGCCGGCGTGTCCATCATTGCTTCGATTTCGGTATTTTTAATGGCGATTCACATGCATCAGACCGATTCGGCTATGATTACGCTGGCGCTGGCGGGAGCGGCATTTGGTTTCTTGCAATATAATTTCAATCCGGCCAAAATCTTTATGGGAGATACGGGAAGCATGCTTCTTGGGTATACGTTGGCGGCGGTATCCATTATGGGAGTGGTGAAAACGGCGGCAACGATTGCGCTGGTCGTTCCTGTAATAGCCCTGGGACTTCCCATTTTGGACACGGTCTTTGCTATCGTGCGGCGCAAGATGAGCGGAGTGCCGATATTCCAGCCGGATAAAGGGCATTTGCATCACCGGCTGCTTGCCATGGGGATGAGTCAGAAACAGGCGGTTCTTGCTATGTACTGCATCAGTGTATTTTTAGGCGCGGTAGCCTTGCTGGTGGCCAGCGTCAACTATCAGGTAGGGACCGTTGTGGTATTAGCCGTATTGGCTGCCGGTATTTATATGGCAAGAAAGCTGGGTATATTGACGGTGAAAAAATAACGCGGCCATATATAGTATTGAGGTGAATAGAATGATAAAGGTAATGACCGTTTTTGGCACGCGGCCGGAAGCTATTAAAATGGCGCCGGTCGTACTGGAATTGAAGAAACATGCGGATAAAATACAGACGATTGTAGCAGTGACCGCACAGCATCGGGAAATGCTCGATCAAGTGCTTCATTTATTCCATATCACGCCGGACTATGATTTAGATATCATGGCAGAAGGGCAAACACTGTACGATATTACAACAAGAGCGCTTTTAGGATTAAAAGAAGTGCTGGAAAAGGAAAAACCGGATATCGTATTGGTTCACGGCGATACGACGACGACATTTGCCGGTGCACTGGCCTCTTATTATCAGCAGATTCCCGTAGGCCATGTGGAAGCGGGACTGCGTACAGGAAATATCTATTCGCCATTCCCGGAAGAAATGAACCGCAAACTGACGGGCGCGATTGCCGCTTTGCATTTTTCGCCTACCGATTCCTCAAAAGCGAATTTGCAGCGGGAAAATATAGCAGATGATACTATCTATGTAACGGGAAATACTGTGATTGACGCGTTGATGAATACCGTTAAAGAAGAGTATCCGTTTGAAGAGGAAGAACTTCGTTCGATTCACTATACCGAGAAAAAAGTAATTTTGGTAACGACGCACCGCCGGGAAAATTTGGGAGAACCGATGCGGCATGTATATCAGGCCTTGCGCCGGATCGTTGAAGAATACCCGGAAACGGAAATCGCATTCCCGGTGCATAAGAATCCAAAAGTGCGGCAGGTAGTGGCAGAAGAGCTGGAAGGAATGGAGCGGATTCATCTGATCGATCCCTTGGATTACGAACCGTTTGCTAATTTAATTGCCCGCAGCTATCTGGTGCTGACCGATTCCGGCGGGATACAGGAAGAAGCGCCGTCGCTGGGAAAACCGGTACTGGTGCTGCGTGATACGACGGAACGGCCGGAAGCGGTAACCGCGGGAACGGTCAAACTTATTGGTACGGAAAAAGAACGGGTATATGAAGAAACAAAGCGGCTGCTGGAAGATGAAGCGGAATACAAACGAATGAGCAATGCCGTGAATCCGTATGGAGATGGGAAAGCGTCTGAACGTATCGTTACGGCAATTCTTCACGTCTTTGGCGGGGAAGAAGCGGTACCGGAAAACTTCACTCCTATAAAAAATCATTAGAAAGTTTTGAAAAGGAGATTATATCTATATTATTTAATTATTAAATCGTTTGGATAAAATTTTATTATTACAAAAAGGCATAGAAAGTGTTGTACTATTAGAAAAAAGAATTTTAAGTATAATTGGTTTTAATGGTACAATATGAGTAAGTCCTATATAGATAATAAAATTGAATCGTTGGAATAAAAAGGATAATAAGAAGGAACAATTTCACTTTTGTAGAAATGTATAGATATCCTTGGTAAAACGGAGGGGCTAAGATGAAGCAGAAGAGCGAAGGCGGCAGATCGGTCTGGCAAATTCTGGCATTTGCTTCCACTTTGGGGATGAGCTTATTCGGCTCTATTTTGACCGGAGTGATTCTTGGCCGCGGAGCAGATTATTATCTGGGGACGGCTCCTTGGGGACTGCTCGGTTTTTCGTTATTAGGAGCGCTGGCTGGTTTGTGGGGATTGTACAAAAAAGCCGTAAATAAAGAATGAAAGGTGAATGAAGTGTACCGCTATATAACATTTGTAAAACAAATAATAAGACGGTTAGTTGTCTTTACAATGGCTATAGCGGTATTTTTATTATTCTTTTTTCCTCACTATACATTAGGTTGGCTGGCCGGAAACGGCATTAATCTAATATATTTCTGGATGCTGGCAAAGCGGGTCCATACTGTAAAAGACCTTGAACCGGAACGGGGAGTGCGCATGATCCAGGCAAGTTCTTTGCTGAGATTTATTGCCATTGTTTTGTTTCTTATCGTCGTTCTCCAAATTCCTGCAATTCATTTTGGAGCGACGGTAGCGGGGATTTTGTCCATGAAACTTCTTGTTGTGGGCAGTGTGTTTTACGATTGGTTCCGTAAGAAATCTTTGTAAGAAAGGAGGTGGATGTATGGAGCTGCATACAGGGCATCATTCAGTAGCCTATTTCATGGGAATGGCGTTCAATATGGACACTCTTTACATGACATGGATTACTGCAGCTATCGTTATCTTGATCACCTTTGCTGCAACCCGCGGCAGAGCTATGGTTCCAAGCGGAGTACAAAATGCCGTGGAGCTGGTAGTGGAAACACTGCTGAATCAAATCAAGCCTACCTTGGGAGAAAAATGGGAAAAAGTGGTCTCGGTGCTGCTGACGCTGTTTCTATTCATTTTTATCGGCAATGAACTGGGACTTCTGCCTAGTCCGCATTTATTGACTTCGCCGACAAATGATTTGAACACGACGTTGGGTTTGGCACTGGCGGTATCGTTTACCGTTCATTTTGTAGGGGTAGCGAATAAAGGATTCATAAAGCATTTTGCTCACTTGTTCCAGCCGTTCAAAATATTTGTAGTTGTTAATCTGATGGAAGAGGTTTCCAAACCTTTGACATTGGCGTTTCGTCTATTTGGGAATATCTTGGCCGGCGAAATATTGATGGAGATATTGTATGCTTTGGTTCCTTACGTTGTTCCTATCGTCTGGCTGGTGTTCAGCCTGGTTGTAGGGATTATCCAGGCGTTTATCTTTACGATCCTGACGACTTCGTACTTATCAAGCTCCTTGAAAGACGGGCATTGATATGAGCTTTGACTAACCACATTAAAAATACGTTTATATTACAGGAGGGTATTTACTCATGGAAAAAGCAATCGTTTTAGCAATCTCAGCTCTTAGTGCAGCAATCGCAATCGCTTTCGCAGCCAACGGCGCGGCAAAAGGGGACGCTCAGGTAGCTTCCAAAGCGCTTGAAAGCATGGTGCGTCAGCCGGAAATGGCCGATAAATTGTTGGTTAACATGTTGATTTCTATCGGCTTGGTTGAATCTATTCCTATTATCGCAGCGGTTATCGCTATCGTACTCGTATTTGCTAACCCGTATATCAGCTTGTTATAAGAGGCGGCAGTACATTTTTAAGTAGAGGAGGTAAACTCATTGGTTGAGTTAAACGGTACTTTATTAGCCCAATTCCTCAACTTTTTCATACTTGTCGCAATTTTGGCTAAATTTGCTTATAAACCGATGTTGCAGGTTTTAAAAGCTCGGCAGGAAAAGATCGCGTCGGATTTAGGCGGGGCTGAACAGGCCCGGCAGGAAGCCGAACAGATGCTGGCCGATTATAAAGAACAGCTGAAAAACGCTCGTGCAGAAGCACAAGCCATTATAGACAAGGCAGTAAAGCAAGCGGAACAGGAAGCACAGGCACAGCTTGAAGCTGTCCGTGCGCAGATCGCAAAAGAAAAAGCAGCTGCGCAGGCAGAAATTGCAAGAGACAGAGAAGCGGCTCTGCAGGATATGCGCAATGAAGTCGTTACCCTGTCTATGGCAGCAGCAGGTAAACTGCTGGCAAAAAATCTGGATCAGGAAGTAAACGCCAGATTGGTAGCCGACTGCATCAAAAAACTGGACTCGAAGAGTGCGGGTAAATAATTATGATGACGATGCAGGAAGTGATTGCTGAAAAATACAGCCAAGCGATGTTTGATATTGCCTGTGACCAAAATACGCTTGAGGAAATGGAAAAAGAATTACAGGCAGTACAGGATATTTTGCAGAACAGCAAAGAGCTTCAGGACGTATTGGCTCATCCTTTGCTGCCCGGAGATGCAAAGAAAAATATACTGAAAGAAATATTTGCGACCAAAGTGTCACCAATGGTGCTGCATTTTCTTTTTGTCATGGTCGACCGGCGCCGCGAAATGTATATTGACGCGGCTGTGACCGGATTTAAGAAGCTATATTGGAAAGCTCGCAATATGGTGGAAGCGAAGATTCGGGTCATCGAACCGTTGACTGCAAAACAGGAAGCAGAACTGCTGGAGCAATTAAAAGCGATGACTGGTTCTACCGTCGTTCCTCACTATATTATCGATCCGTCTATTTTAGGCGGTATGGTAATACAGATAGAAGACCGGCTGATAGACGGCAGCTTGAAGCGGCAGTTAAAAACACTGGAAGACAAGTTACTTCGCAGTAAAGTCAGTGGGATAGAGGTGACGAACGAAATATGAAGATGAAGCCAGAAGAAATTACGGCTATAATTAAAAAACAGATCGAAAACTACGACGTAGAACTCAATATTGATGATATCGGTACAGTTCTGGAAGTAGGGGACGGCATCGCTCATATTTATGGTTTGACAAAGGCGATGGCCGGCGAACTCCTGGAATTTCCTCACGGCGTATATGGCATGGCCCTGAACTTGGATCAGGACAGCGTCGGCGCTGTATTGATGGGAGCGACGGAACTGATTCGCGAAGGCGATACGGTACGCCGGACCGGGCGCATCATGCAGGTTCCTGTCGGAGAAGCGATGATTGGCCGTGTAGTAAATCCTTTGGGCCAGCCGATAGACGGCAAAGGCTCTATTGAAACCAGCGAATTCCGTCCGGTAGAATACCCGGCTCCCGGTATTGCAGATCGGCAGTCTGTAAATGAACCGCTGCAGACCGGTTTAAAAGCCATTGACTCCATGGTTCCTATTGGACGGGGACAGCGTGAATTGATCATCGGCGACCGCGGTACCGGCAAAACGGCGATTGCGATCGACACGATTTTGAATCAAAAAGGTCAGGACGTTATTTGTATTTATGTAGCGATCGGACAGAAAGCTTCTACGGTTGCCCGCGTTGTGCAGACGCTGGAACAAAATGGGGCGATGGAATATACGATCGTAGTATCCGCAAGTGCGTCTGACGGCGCTCCGCTTCAGTATTTAGCTCCGTATGCGGGCGTCAGCATGGGCGAATACTTCATGTACAAAGGAAAAGCTGTTCTTTGCGTATACGATGATTTGTCCAAACATGCTGCGGCATATCGGGCTATGAGCTTGCTGCTCCGCCGTCCGCCGGGACGTGAAGCTTATCCGGGCGACGTATTTTATTTACATTCCCGCTTGTTGGAACGGGCAGCTAAATTGTCTGCGGAAAACGGCGGCGGTTCGATTACGGCGCTGCCGATCATTGAAACGCTTGCCGGCGACGTATCCGCGTATATCCCGACCAACGTAATCTCGATTACGGACGGTCAGATATTCTTGGAAAGCGAATTGTTCTATTCCGGTATCCGACCGGCAATCAACGTAGGGCTGTCTGTATCCCGCGTAGGCGGTTCTGCACAGATCAAAGCCATGAAAAAAGTTGCCGGCAGCCTGCGTCTGGATTTGGCGCAGTACCGTGAATTGGCGGCGTTCGCTCAGTTCGGTTCTGACCTGGATAAAAATACAAAAGCACAGATTGATCGCGGTGAACGGACGATGCGGATGCTGATTCAGCCGCAGTATCAGCCGATGCCGGTGGAAGATCAGGTTATGGCGATTTATTTGGCGGTAAAAGGACAGCTGGACGATATCCAGGTAGAGGACGTAACGGAATTTGAAACAGGGCTTTTAAAATACGTAAACGCGAACTATCCGGAAATCGGCGCGTCCATCCGCGATACCAAAGTACTCGACGAAGCTAACGAAGAAACTCTGAAAAAAGCTATTGGTGAATATAAAGAAGAATTTGGCGCCTCGCATCAATTAGTTGTGGAAGAGGAGGAATAGCCTATGCCGAGTGCACGCGATATAACGAGACGGATAAAATCCGTTAAGAATACGCAGCAAATTACGAAGGCCATGAAAATGGTATCATCGGTACGTCTTCGCCGTGCACAGGAAAGAGCCTTGGCAACGGCACCTTATACGAATAAACTGGAAGAGCTGCTTCATAACGCAGCCGGCAATTTGGCTCATCCGCTGATGGAAGAGCGGCAGGAAGTACGCCGGACCGGGTATATTATTATAGGGGCTGACAAAGGGTTGGCAGGGGCTTTTAGTTCCAATGTACTAAAAGCGGCACTGAAAGTGCTGGAAAAGCATTCTGCCGAAGAATATGATGTAATGGCAGTCGGGAGAAAACCGGCTGAATCCATGAAACATTATCGTATCCATGTGAGCGATAGTATGAGTGGATTTTCTGATAAGCCGTCCTATGAACATGCGAAAGCATTAGCGGATACAGCGGTCAGAAAATTTTTGGCTCAAGAAGTCGATGAAGTGTATTTGATTTACACGCACTTTATCTCCGCATTGCAGCAGGAAGTAAAAGTGGACCGTCTGCTTCCCGCGGCGCCGGTGCGGAATACCGATGAAACAAAAACGTACGAAGAGTATATTTTCGTACCTGATGCGACACAAGTATTCACATCACTTTTACCGCAGTATATTAACATGGTAGTATATAATGCCTTGTTGCAGTCGGCTGCCAGCGAACTGGGTTCGCGTATGACAGCGATGACCGCAGCTACGGATAATGCAGGTGAATTGATTGAAAAACTGACGCTCAATTACAATAAAGTACGTCAGGCCGGCATCACGAATGAAATTTCTGAAATTGTCGGCGGTGCCAATGCTTTAGAATAAATGGGCGTTTAAGAAGATAAGGAGGAGAACCTCTTCATGAGTAATAGCGTAGGTAAAGTATTGCAAGTAATAGGACCTGTCGTTGACGTAGCGTTTACCAATGATACTGAACTGCCACCAATTTATACCGCTATTCATATCAAAGGCGGCGAAGGCGATTATAAAGTAGACGTAGTAGCCGAAGTTATGCAGCATTTGGGCGACGATGTTGTCCGCTGCGTAGCTATGAGCTCTACCGACGGAGTGGTACGCGGCATGGAAGCGGTCAACACGGGCGCTCCAATTTCCGAACCGGTA
>UREG01000053.1 GCA_900546795.1 uncultured Veillonellaceae bacterium
GGCCAGAATAGTCTGGCCGGTTCTTATCTGCTCGCTTAGTCTTTCAACATTTCTTTTAAAATAACGATGTCCGTTTCTTTCATCCCTACGCGGCCAATCGTACCGACCGTCGTAATGGTTTCATCTATCGTTTTCTTTACAATACCGTCTCCGGCTTTAAACGTATTCTGCGTTTTCGCTTGTTTATATCCAAGCAAAGCCGCTTCCAAAGCCGTAGCAATTTTAATTGCGCAGGACGCTTTTGCCCCATCGCATACCATACCGGAAGTACATGCTAAGGAGTTCGTCAATACGCCGGCAATCACATCTTTCGATTCTTTATTCAGGAATGCAATCCCTGCTGCACTGGCCGAAGCTGCGCTGACAACACCGCAATATGCTGACAGTTTGCCGATACCGTCTTTCATATACAAGCCAATCAGGTTTGCAAATACCAATGCGCGGTGCAGTTCCTCTTCCGATGCATTCAATTTCTGAGCCGTCAAAATAATCGGCACAGACACCGTAATGCCCTGGTTGCCGCTTCCGGAGTTGATAACTACCGGCAGTGCACAGCCGCTCATACGCGCATCAGAACCAGCGGCCGCATGTGCGCGCAGCACTTTATTAAAGTCTTCTCCAGCATCTTCCATCAGCAATTTGCCAATGTTGGATCCCCAAGAATTCGCCAATCCTTCTTTTGCGATAGCCAAATTGTATTTGATTTCTGTATTTAAAATATCCCGTACGCCGTCAATATTTCCATTTATAGCGAAATCGTAGATTTCATCGAAGCTGAAATGATCGCAGTGTTCCTGCTTTTCTTCCTCTTCTGTTTTTTCATACAGCACTTCGCCGTCTTTCTTTATTTCGATAATATTAGTATGACCATTCTTTACGGTCACAGAAGCTTCCCCATTTTTACCCGCTGCAATTACGGTGATATACAAATTTTCTACTCCGGGAACTAAATCAACCGTACAGAATTTATCTGCAAACAGTTTTTCCGCTAGTGTAATATCTTCTTCTTTTACCGCTTCCAGGACTTCAAGCTTGCGGTCCGCTCCCTTTACGATCGCGCCGAGAATCACGCTGTACTCAATGCCTTTTTTACCGTTGGAATTCGGAATGATTACACTTTTTGCATTTTTGATCATATTGCCGCTGCAGTTTACCTGTAAATGTTCCGGGAACTCACCCAACACTTCGGCAGCTTTCGCCGCAGTAAATGCCAACGCAATCGGTTCCGTACATCCAAAGGCCGGAATCATTTCCTTGTTCAACAGTGTAATAAAATCCATGTCTTTGCACCTCTTATTTACAAAATTTAATCTAGCTCACATATTATATCATATAACAAGTGATAATGCGCTCTCGTAATAAAAAATTTTATCTACCTTTAATAAAAATTATTGTTTAATGATTTCTTTAATACACGCTTGGATCGTATCATGATTAAACGGATAACGAATGACGCATCCCGGCGCCATGATCAGATGTTTCTTATGGGTAAGTTCTTTCATTGCCGCAATATCTTTAAGCAGGGACAGCCGATTATCCTGGGTAATGCTGCTCCGTTCGATACCCCCGACGATGCAGGTATGCGGCGCTTCTTTCAAAAACGTTTCCGGCGACGGTTCTGTTTCCCATACATGGAAGCTCATTCCTTGAACAGGATAATCCTTCACCAAATCAAACATGATATTGTTCCCGTGTATATGCGCTACAT
This sequence comes from uncultured Veillonellaceae bacterium, assembly GCA_900546795.1. Lineage (GTDB taxonomy): Bacteria > Bacillota > Negativicutes > Veillonellales > Megasphaeraceae > UMGS915. The sequence goes on from UREG01000053.1 coordinate 1,709, forward strand.
TGAACCAAGCTTCTTTAGGAAGATTTTCCAAAACCATTTTATCGAAAGGAACGCCAAATTCTTTATAGATTTCTTTCGTTGCTTTATCGAGAGAAGATATTTGAGATGCAAAGAAAATCCCAGCACAGCCCATCTTTATCGCTTCTGCAGCATGTGCCACCGTAACTTCTGCAATCACCTTCAGCGCCCGCTTTACTTTATCCGGGCAAATCTTTATGTGTTCCAAAACTTTATCCCGCGACATTTTGCAGGCCGTTGTCAGCGGTGAGAATTCCGTAGCAATAACAGGAGCTTCATTACCGATTTTATCCATCAGAAGCCGGATAGAACGGAGTTCACGGCCATACGCACCTTTTGTTACATCGACAGGCTGGATCTTATCCCAGTCTTCCGGCGTCTCAATTACAGTTTTTACCAGCTTGGAAACGCCGCCTTTAAGGACTTCGCTGTAATCGCATTCACAGCCAAAATCTTCAATCGCAAACATACCGTTCGCCATCGTTTTTACAAAGTCTAAATCCAATTCTTTATAGAAATTATAGGTATAATCCGCCAATCGTTCGGCATCTAAATCGATACCCGGCAAATGCGACCAAAAGCTATACGGAATTCGATCTACTTCCTGTCCCTGTAATGCTGCCTGAATCCGTTCTGTTTTATTCATGATGATGTCCCATCCTCTCGTAAATGATCAGTCTGATTTAATTACGATCTTATCGCTTCTAAAATCAGTAAGCACTTCATATCCCAGCGTTGTTACCAATACTGTATCAGAATGACGCACTCCGCCCAGTTCACGAGTCATGAGGCCCGGCTCTACCGTAAATATCATCCCCGGCTGCAGCAAACGTTTATTGCCTGCGGCAAGCGATGGATATTCATGCGCAGACAGTCCGATTCCATGTCCGCACCGCCCTGGCAAAATATGCCCAAATCCAGCTTTTTCCATTTCTTTTATCGCCGTTTCATACAAAAACTCAAATGAAATTCCTGGCTGAATTACAGAGAATACCGCTTCCCGAGCCGCCAGTACCGCATCATATAGACGATGTTTCGTTTGATTGGCTTTTCCAACCAATACTGTCCGTTCTATTTCTGCGGCATAACCATCGAGTCTTGCCCATGCCATAGGAAGCACAACGTCTCCTTTTCGGGGCAGATAATCGCGGGGACAATCGCATCCATACGCAATATGACTGTTGGACATGCACCACACATTCAATCCGTCCAACATGGGACTGCCGGGACTTCCAAATCCTGCGATCTCCTCTTTTGGATATTCTTGCTGCCAGAATTTTCTCATTGCATACTGCCCTTGGGTACAGGCTTGGGCTTCCGCCGCACCTTGATCCAGCGCTTTTATTGCTGCCTCAATCCCCACCGCCGCTATAGCAGCCGATTGCCGAATTCTCTGTATTTCATAAGCGTCTTTAATCAGCCGCATATTTCGCAGCTGCGGACTAATATCAATGATATCTGCCGGATGTATTCGTTCCGTCAATTGCCGAACCATATTCATCGTCATATGGTTTCCTTCAATTCCTATTTTTCCGCGCACCGCTCCTATCAGAGCCGCTAAAACATCTATCGGCTCCATTCCCAGCGATGTATTTCCGCCCCATTTGCCAAACAAAGCCACCTGCTCCAATACCCCATCGTCCACGGCATGGTCTTTGCGAATCGCATGCACGATCAAGTACGGCTTTTTATTTTTTTGAATCCATACGAACGCTGGCTTGCTAAAAATAATAGGATTAAAGTGAGAACAATAATAGACATTCTCTGGACTGCTGATAATGACCGTGTCGAGTTGATTTTCTTCCATGTATTCCTGCAATATATGAATTCTTTTTTCTACTGCTGCTTTACATTCCATATTCATCATAAAAGCCCCTCTTTCCCATCTTATATAAACCTACAAATAAAATGGGTATATATATTTGTCATGTAATATATATTATATCTCACATTAGAATAAATTGTATAAATCTAATAAAGACAGAGAGTATTTTTACAGTAAACGATCTTGAATGTTCAATAAAACAAGAATCAACTCTACTCTGATACAGTATATGTTTATATTGCCGGCAAAAAGATCGTGCCCTTTGCCGCCTTACTATTTTTCAGAAGGTTTCCGGAACTTCTTATCTTTATGATATACGCTCTTTCTTTTTCGGTCTAACAGTCTTTACCAAAACTCATTACAATCATTTACTTGTAGCATACTTATTGTGATACAATGAATATAATGCCGAATCTAAAGGAGATATCTGCTATGAATTTATTAAATTTAGAGTATTTTTTAATTGTAACGGAAGAAATGAATTTTACTAAAGCGGCTAAACGTCTGTTTATCTCCCAGCAAGCGCTGAGCCAGCATATCCAAAAGCTGGAAAAACACTTTGGAATCTTATTGTTTGACCGCACACCGCCGCTAACGCTCACGCCAGCCGGAAAAAGCCTTGAAAAATATGCCCGCCAGCTGTTGGCACTCCAACGGGAAAGCGAACGGGAATTACAGGATATCAAAGACTTTCGTTCCAGTGAAGTTACTGTTGGTGTTACTCACGTAAGAGGCGCAGTCATGCTGCCTTATCTATCGACGCACTTCTATAAAGAATTTCCACAGGTAACCATCCATCTTTTTGAAGGCACGTCTCTTGAAGTGCAGGAAGCGCTTTTAGAAGGACGTATTGACGTATCCATTGGTTTTCCGCCGATCCATACGCACTTAGTCACTTCCGAGTTTCTCATGGAAGATCAGTTCCAGCTAGTTGTTCCGGAAACTATTATCGATACCTATATTCCAGAGCAGAAAGACATGCTCCTCTCAGTCTCTGAACCCTCTATCCAGGTATTCAAAAATTGTCCGTTCCTTCGCATCGCCTCCAATACGTGGGCTGGCGCTCGCTTTGACGAATTTTGCCGAAAAGCAAATTTCTCTCCTTTAATTCGTTTGGAAACAAAAAATTTAGGAACCCTAATCTCTTTATGCATGGCTGGATTTGGCATCATCATGTGCTCAGATATATTTTTACGAAATAAACCGCTCTTTTCTCCTAATTCTCAAGTTCGCCTTTTTACCTATCCATTGAAAAATCATCTTTCCGAGCATTATACCGCCATCAATTATCTTACTCATAAATATAGACCCCAAGCCGTTCAAGAATTTATTCGTATTTCCAAAGAAGTCCTCCATAACTAAACCAGCGCAAAACCATGTGATCTTTCTCTGCATAAAAAAACTACGGTACAGAAATAAATCTGTACCGTAGTTTTTATTTTATCTTATTCTACTGTTACGCTCTTTGCCAGATTTCTCGGTTTATCTACATCAGTACCGCGGGCAACAGCGGCATAGTATGCCAGAAGCTGCAGCGGAATTACCGCTAAAATCGGAGCGGTAAATCGGTCGGTCCGAGGGATTAGGATCGTATGATCCACTTCTTTTCCCAGTTCCGTATCCCCTTTCATGCCGATGCCGATGACAATAGCATCGCGTGCTTTTACTTCTTTGATGTTGCTGATCATCTTATCCTGCACATCTTCCTGGGTAACCAGAGCCATGACAGGAACGCCTTCTTCAATCAGCGCCAGCGTTCCGTGCTTTAATTCACCGCCGGCATATGCTTCCGCATGGATGTAGGAAATTTCTTTCAGCTTCAGCGCGCCTTCCATAGCAACGGCATAGTCCAGCGACCGGCCGAGGAAAAACGCATCTTCTTTATTGCCGTATGTTTCTGCAAATACTTTAATTTCTTCGGCGCTTTCAAAAATTTCACCGCATTGTTCCGGCACAGCTTTTAAATCTGCCAGAATTTTTTCTTCTGCTTCCGCCGCCAATACGCCGCGAAGCTGCCCCATGTATACAGCCAGCATCAGCAATGCTACCAACTGCGTCGTATACGCTTTTGTCGAGGCAACTGCAATCTCCGGGCCCGCCCAAGTATAGACGACCTGATCGGCTTCCCGCGAAATGGAAGACCCTAAAACATTGGTTACTGCCAATGTACGGGCGCCCAATCGTTTTGCCTCTTTCAGCGCTGCCAGCGTATCGATCGTTTCTCCCGATTGACTGATGACGATGCACAAGGTTCGTTTATCCGTGAGAGGCTCCCGATACCGGTATTCAGATGCAATGTCCACTTCTACCGGAATCCGGGCAATTTTTTCAATATAGTATTTTGCTACCAAACCAGCGTGATATGCCGTTCCGCAGGCAGTAATCAGCACCCGATCTATCGACGCCATATCTTCTTTAGTCCATGCCAGTTCATCAAATACGACTTGTTTGCCATCTTTGCTGATACGGCAAGTCATCGTATCCCGAATCGCTTTCGGCTGTTCATATATTTCTTTGATCATGAAATGTTCGTAGCCGCCTTTTTCCGCAGCTTCCGCATCCCAGTTTACTTCATATACTTTTTTAGCGATCGGCGTGCCGTCCAGATCTGTAACCCAGACTTTATCTTTATATACGAGCGCCATTTCTCCGTCTGCCATGATATAGGTACGGCGAGTATAATTGATAATCGCCGGAATATCCGAAGCAATGAAGTTCTCGCCTTCCCCCAGCCCGATAATCAGCGGATTGTCTTTTTTAGTACAAATAATTTTATCCGGTTCCATCCGGCACATCATGACCAGCGAATAAGAGCCTTCAATGCGTTTGAGCATACGGCGCACGGTGCTTTCAAAATTTCCATCGTACATATCTGCCAGCAAATGAGCAACTACTTCCGAATCCGTTTCAGAGCTGAAATGATATCCTTTTGCCAGCAATTCTTCTTTCAGGGAAAGATAGTTTTCAATAATACCGTTATGTACAATGACGAAATCCCCTTTTTCATCGCTATGCGGATGGGAATTCATATCCGACGGACGGCCATGCGTCGCCCACCGCGTATGTCCGATCCCCATATAGCCATGGTTCGGATGCGCTTTTACTTCTTCTGCTAAATTCGCCAAGCGGCCCACTTTCTTTTGAATCGTTATTTTCTGTGATGCCTGATCATACACGGCAATGCCGGCGGAATCATATCCCCTATATTCCAGTTTAGACAGCCCATCCAGCAAAAAATCTGAAGCCTGCCGAGTACCGACATAACCTACTATACCGCACATGTGTATATCCTCCTATATAATACAGTTCTTGTTACCTGTTTCTATCATTCTACCATTTTATTATAAATCATTCTCATCGGTCAATAGAAAGAAGATATTTTATGCTTTTTATATACCGATTTCCCGTTCAATCACTGCCGCAATATCCTGGGTGATCCGATCCAGTTCCTCTTGATCCGGCCCTTCTGCCATGACTCGAATCAGCGGTTCCGTACCGGACGCACGCACCAGTATCCGGCCTTCCTCGCCCAGTTCGGCTTCGCCCGCTGCAATAGCCGCCATGATCAGGCTGTGTTTTTCCCAGCCCAGCTGACTGGTAACCCGTACGTTTACTAATTTTTGCGGATATTTTTTCATCTCTCCTGCCAATTCCGACAATGGGCAGCCTTTTTTCTTCAGCAGCGCCAAAATCTGCACCGCCGTCAGTATTCCGTCGCCCGTCGTATTGTGGTCAAGGAAAATAACGTGTCCCGACTGTTCGCCGCCCAGGCAGTATCCGTCCTGCAGCATGCGTTCCAATACATAACGGTCACCCACGCCGGTAGTCACGGTCTGGCAGCCTATGGCAGCCACGGCTTTATGAAAACCAATATTGCTCATCACGGTACCAACTACCGTATCTTTTTTCAGCCGCCCTTGTTCTTTCAAATCTTTTGCACAGAGGAACATGATTTGGTCGCCGTCCATTTCCCGGCCCAATTCATCTACGATCAGGCATCGATCCGCATCGCCGTCATTGGCAATCCCAATCTGCGCTTTCGTTTGCAGCACCGTTTCCTTCAAGCTTTCCATATGTGTTGAGCCGCAGTGATCATTAATATTGATCCCATTCGGCTGATTATGGATCGACACGACGGACGCTCCCAGCCGCCGGAATATTTCCGGGCCTACCTGAGACGCCGAACCATTTGCCGCGTCATGGACGATACGCAGTCCGTCCAGTCGAACATCGGTCGTAGAACAAATAAAGTCTATATATTCATCCCGCAGTTCCGGCCGAATTTCTACCGCACCGATTCCCGCACCGGTCGGCCGGGCGTCTAATTCACCGCGGCTGTCCTGCAGTAAAATCTGTTCCAGTTCATCTTCGGTTGCATCCGGCAGTTTAAACCCATTGTGATCGAAAAACTTGATCCCATTATCCTGGAATGGATTATGCGACGCAGAGATCATGATTCCCGCTTCATACTGATGTTTTTTAGTCAAGTAGGCCACTGCCGGCGTCGGCACAATTCCTAAATGAATGACGTTGCCGCCGACCGAACAAATACCGGCTGCCAGCGCCGCTTCCAGCATCGTACCGGACCGGCGCGTATCCCGGCCGATCAAAAATACCGGGTGCTCTTTCTCCCGTCCGAAATAATATGCGGCAGCCCGCCCCAAATGATAGGCCAGTTCCGGCGTCAGCGATTCATTGACCACACCGCGTATTCCATCTGTACCAAATAATCTAGACATTTATTGTTCCTCCCTTTTTTCCCATGGGCTAAATTCTTTCATAACGGCAATTGCACTTTCCGCACCGTCCAGCGCCGCGCTCATAATCCCGCCGGCATATCCGGCGCCTTCGCCGATCGGATACAGACCGTTCGTATTTATAGAAAGGCGCTGTGCATTTCGCAATATCCGCAGCGGAGCACTCGTTCTTGTTTCCACTCCGGTCAGGCAGGCCATCGGGTCGTCAAATCCTTTTATCCGATTGCCAAAATAAGGCAGTGCTTCTGCCAATGTTTCACTGACAAAATCCGGCAATACCTGATGCAAATCGGTCATAACTACGCCAGGACGATAGGAAAAGAGACCGCTTTTTTCCGCCAATTCTTGTGAATGCGCTAAAAAATCGCCTACAAATTGTGCCGGCGCCTTATACGTTCTGCCGCCAGCCTCATACGCCAGCCGTTCATAACGGCGCTGAAACTCTACGCCGTCCAGCGCCGAACCGCCCACATCTTCCGGCATGACATTCACTACAAGCGCACTGTTGGCAATCCCGCTGTCCCGCGCATGCAGGCTCATGCCATTGGTTACCACTCCCCCGGCTTCCGATGAGCCGCTGATAACCGCGCCGCCGGGACACATGCAGAAGGAATAGGCCGTTCTTCCGCTTGGCGAATGATAAACCAAACTGTAATCTGCCGCCCCCAGTCCCAGCGATTCGGCATCACAGCCGTATTGGCTGTAGTTAATCACCTGCTGGTCATGCTCTATCCGCAATCCTATGGCAAATGGTTTCGCTTCCATCGCCACGCCCAGCTGATAGAGCCGTTCATAGGTATCTCTCGCGCTGTGCCCAATGCACAAAAGCACCTGGTCCGCGGCAATCGTTTCCGTTCCATTTACCGTAACGCCGCAGACCACACCGTTTTCTATCTGAATATCGGTCACCTGCGAGCCAAACCGCACTTCACCGCCAAAGGCAATAATCTGTTTTCGGATATTTTTTACTACATCCCGCAGAATATCCGTCCCTACATGCGGTTTATGAAGATATAATATTTCGTCCGGCGCCCCAGCCTGTACCAGAAAAGAAGAGATCTCCATCAACCGCGGATGCGTTACCCTCGTCGTCAGTTTACCATCGGAAAAGGTGCCTGCTCCGCCTTCGCCAAACTGCACATTCGATTCCGGCCGAAAATTTCCCGTCTGCCAGAATTCCGCTACATGCTCCGACCGGGTATCTACGTCATAGCCTCGTTCCAAAACGATAGGCGCATACCCTTCTTTTGCCAAATAAAAGGCGGCCATCATTCCTGCCGGCCCAAAGCCAACTACAACCGGCCGATGATTCAGCTCGGTACGCCCTTTTTGTATCGGTTCCGGCGCTTCCAATTTCATGCGCGTAATATTTTTATCTTTCTGGCACCGCCGCCAGATATCACTTTCATGCCGCACCTGCACCTGCAGCGTATATACAAAAGATATATCCGGTTTCCGGCGCGCATCGATCGCACGCCGTACAACCTGTACCGTTTCTATATCCTGTTCCCTGCACCGCAGTTTTTTCGCCGCCAGCGCTTTAGGCGTAAGCGTTTGGGTCACAGGCGTTCTCAAGTTTATGATCCGCAGCATTCCACTGCCCCTTTCTATTCGATTTCCAGCCGTACCGTAATGGTATTCGGAGTCATCACTACTCCATCAATTGCCGGTATTTCTACAGTTCTTTCCGTCGTTTTATTCAATCCGCTCAAATCAATCGGCGGGAGATTGACATGCCGAATCGCTTCTATCGCTTCTTTGCTGCCGCTTATCTCTACCTGCGCCGGTGAGAGAACAGCCTGCATGAACCGATTCTGATCCGCTACTTCTCCATATGTCACCAAATGAACTGGTACCGTTTTCTTCACAGCATCCTGCACCATATTCACCGATACATTGACCTGCCGCGGCACGATCGTCAGCGTATCGATTTCCTGCCCATTTTTATCCAGCAGCCGAGCAGCCGCCATAAATGTAAAGCTGCTTTTTTTGCCTTGAATCGGCACCGTAACCACCGCTTTGTCGATCTCCCGAATCACGCGCTGCGCGCCGCTTACCGTGATCGCCGCCGGCTGGAAATCTACCTGCTGTACTGCCGTTCCCGCTTCCAGACGGCCGTTTAACTGCGGCGTCAGCGGAATCTCTTTTACACTATACACATCGATAAGCACAGTAGCCTGACGAATATCCTGCGATACCAATTCCGTTCCCGCCGGCACTTCCAAATGAACCGGCAGCTTCATTTCGCCTTCTTTGGCATCTGCCAAATCCACATAGGCACGAAACGCAGTCGGAGTCAGCTTCATGATCGTGTTCCGCGGCGCCTTTACCCGCACCGTCAGCGTAGCGGGCACATCAGAAGCAATCAGCGCGTCATTCAAGTTCTCTATACTGATCGGCACCGTATACGTCCCATCCGTCATCGGATTCTGCTCGTTCATAATAAACAGCCACAGTACGACGGCAAGCAGCAAACAAATGATTTTAGATACCCAATGGCTTCCCCAATTCATCATTTCGAAGGCCTCCATTTAAATAATTCTTTAATTCCACTTGCCGGCTGTGCCAAAAAAGTCTCCAGCGCTGCCCGCAGCGTTTCCCGATTCATATGCCGATAAATATGGCCCCCATACGTATAGGAAATCGTTCCCGTTTCTTCACTGACCACGACGACCACAGCGTCAGCCAATTCGCTCATGCCGATCGCCGCCCGGTGCCGCGTCCCCAATTCGGTAGACAGCGA
>UREG01000054.1 GCA_900546795.1 uncultured Veillonellaceae bacterium
TGCTGCACAGCCAGACGGGCCGGTCTTTTATGGTTGTTCGGACAAACCAGCCGGTTTTGCACCGCGGGCAAGGGTACGGCGTCCGCTCTGCTTCCCTGCCTGCCGGCAGCGCTGCCGGCTCCGTATCCGGCGGCGGTTTCGCTGTTTTTTCCTCAGCAGGCCGGGTATAGCGGCAGCGGGGATAATTGGAGCAGCCGTAGAACGCGCCGAATTTTCCGCTGCGCTTTACCAGCAGGCTGCCGCAGTCCGGACACGCCGGCGCGTCGCCTATGACGGCTTCCCCGCTTCTTGTCTGTCCCACCAGACGGGTCAGCAAGAGGATCTGCTGCTGCAAAAAGTCCTCTACGGTACCGTTTCCCTGGCTCATGTCGTGGAGTTTTTCTTCCCATACGGCGGTTTCGTCCGGATAGGTCAATTCTTCCGGCAGTGCGTCGATGAGAAGGTAGGCTGTCGGGGTGGGCGCGAGGTATTTTTTGCGCCCTTCTTCCTGAAGCAGTTTCTTTTGCACCAGCTCTTTGATGATCGTTGCCCGCGTCGCTTCGGTACCGATGCCGCTTACTTCTTTGAGCTGTTTTTTCAGCGTTTCGTTTTTGACGAAATAATGGATATTTTTCATCGCTCCCAGCAGGGTGGATTCGGTGAAGCGTGCCGGCGGTTTCGTCGTTTTTTTCTCGGTTCCCCCGCCTATCGCCCGTACGGGATCGCCTTTTTTTACCGGCGGCAATACGGCGTTTTCTTCTTCGTCGTCTTTTGCCGCCTGCTGCTGCCAGAGCAGTTTCCAGCCGGCGATGATCGTCGTTCTGCCGGCTGCCGCAAACAATTCATCCAGGTGCCGGATCGTAATTTTCACTTGTTCGTATTCATGAACGGGATAAAACTGCGTGATGTAGGACTGGGCGATCAGTTTGTAAATGTCCTGCTGCATCTTGGTCAGTTTGGCCAGAGGACACGGTACGGTCGTCGGTATGATCGCGTGGTGCGCCGTGATTTTTTTATCGTTCCACGCTCGGCTTTTGATAGCAATATCTGCGCCTCCCACCCATTTTGCCAGCGTATCGTCGCCGGCTGCCGCCAGGTTTTTCAAGATCTGCCGGCTGTCTTTCCGCTGGTTTTCCGGCAGGTATTCGCAGTCGGAGCGGGGATAGGTCGTATATTTTCGTTCATACAGCTGCTGCGCCGTATTGAGTACCTGCTGCGGATCATAGCCGTATTTTTTCCCTGCCAGGATCTGCAGCGCCGATAAAGAAAGCGGCAGCCGCTGCCATTCGCGTTTTTTTGTTTTGGTGCAGCTTTCGATCTGCCCCTGCGGCGATTCCTGTATGCGCCGCCATAGTTCCTGACAGACGGATTCTTCCAGCAGACGGCCTTCGCTGTCCAGACCTTTTGTTTCGTCCGACGGTTTCCACACGGCGGCAAAGCGGCCGTTTTCGTGTTCGTATTCGACTTTCAATACATAGTACGGCACAGGCACAAAGGATTCCAATTCCCGCTGGCGGCGTACTACCAGCGCCAGTGTCGGCGTTTTTACCCTGCCGATGGGAAAGGTTACTTTATAGCCTTTGCGGCGGGCTGCCAGGGTGTAGGCGCGGGATAGATTCATGCCGATCAGCCAGTCTGCCCGGCTCCTTGCCAGCGCAGAGTTTTTCAGCGGCCGGAATTCTTCGTTGCCCCGCAGATTGTCCAGCGCCTGCCGGATACTTTTGGAGTCCAGCGCGTTCATCAGTATCCGCTGCACCGGTTTGGTATTGCCTACGTATTCTAAAATTTCGTCGATCAGAAGCTGCCCTTCCCTGTCCGGGTCTCCGGCGTGCACCAGGGTGTCCGCTTTTTCGATCAGCCGTTTGACTACCGCAAATTGTTTTGCGCTGGCTTTCGTTACGTTCAGTTTCCATTTCTGCGGTATGATCGGCAAATCCGCTTCCTGCCAGCGCCGGTATTTTTCATCGTAGTCGCCCGGTTCCGCCTGTTCGAGCAAATGGCCGTACGCCCAGGTTACGATATCTGCGCCGGCTTCGATGTAGCCGTCTTTTTTCCGATGTTCGCCGGGCAGTTCTTTTGCCAGTTCTCTGGCCATGCTAGGTTTTTCGCACAAGAATACACGCATCATAGTCCTGTCTTTCCGTCCGTTTGCCCGGCTTGTTCCGCCGGTTCGGAAGCAAACGGATTCTTCGAGTATATTGGTACATTATAGTATATCGGAGTTTTGGGTCTCATGCAAGGCAAAGTCTTGAGAGGGCGGGCGTTTTTGGGTATAATAAATTAGTTATTATAGTTTACTTTTTCACAATGAGGTGAATCATGTCGTTAATTCAAGAAGTAAAAAATCGTCGTACCTTTGCCATCATTTCTCACCCTGATGCGGGGAAAACGACGCTGACAGAAAAATTATTGCTCTACGGCGGCGCCATTCATTTGGCTGGGTCCGTTAAAGCGCGCAAAACCGCAAAGCACGCGGTGTCCGACTGGATGGAAATCGAAAAGCAGCGCGGCATTTCCGTAACCAGTTCGGTGCTCCAATTTGATTATGACGGCTGCCGGGTCAATATCCTGGATACGCCGGGCCATCAGGATTTCAGCGAGGATACGTACCGCACGCTCATGGCGGCAGACAGCGCGGTCATGCTGATCGACGTGGCAAAAGGCGTGGAAGCGCAGACGAAAAAGCTGTTCCAGGTGTGTAAGGAGCGGGGGATTCCCATCTTTACGTTTGTCAATAAAATCGACCATTTCGGACGCAATCCCTTTGATCTGATGGAAGAAATTGAGAATCTGCTGGGGATTCGAGCGTATCCGATGAACTGGCCGATCGGCATCAACGGCGAGTATCAGGGGATTTATGACCGGGAAACGGCTACGGTCGAGCTGTTTGAAAAGGACACGACGCACGGTCAGAAAAAGCTGGCGTCCACCAAAGGGTCTGCCGATGATCCGGAGTTTCAGCAGCTTCTGGGCGAAGATATCCATCAGGCGCTGATCGATGATATCGAACTGCTGGACGTAGCCGGCGATGAGTTTGATATGGAAAAGGTAAAATCCGGTCAGCTGACGCCGATGTTTTTCGGTTCTGCCATGACCAATTTCGGCGTAAAGCCGTTTTTGGAAAAGTTCCTGGAATTGGCCCCCTGCCCGCAGCCGCGCGCAGCTTTGGAAGGCGTTGCCGATCCCTTGTCCGAGGATTTTACCGCATTTGTCTTTAAAATCCAGGCAAATATGAATCCGCAGCATCACGATCGGATCGTATTCATGCGCATTTGTTCCGGCAAATTTGAAAAAGGCATGTCGGTTACGCACCGCCAGTCCGGCAAAACGGTTCGTCTGTCCCAGCCGCAGCAGTTCCTTGCAACGGAGCGGACGATTATCGACGAAGCCTATCCGGGCGATATCATCGGGGTATTTGATCCGGGTACGATGGGCGTCGGCGATACGCTCTACAGCGGCAAAGCCATTACATTTGCCGATTTCCCGGTCTTTCCTCCGGAGTTATTTGCCCGCATCCGCGCCAAAGACACGATGAAGCGCAAGCAGTTTGTCAAAGGCATGACGCAGCTGGCTCAGGAAGGGGCAGTGCAGATCTTTGAGCAGCCCCATTCCGGCGGTGAAAGCTATATCATCGGCGCAGTTGGGCAGCTCCAGTTTGAGGTGCTGGAATACCGGCTGAAAAACGAATACAAGGTAGATCTGGAAATCACGCATCTGCCGTACAGCGTTGCCCGCTGGGTAACCCAGGAATCGGCGGAGCCGGTCGATCACACGAAATTGAAAGGGATCGACAGCGCGATGGTCGTCAAGGACAACCGCGACCGCATCGTACTGCTTATCAGCAATGAATGGCAGGCGAACTGGGTGGTGGAAAGAAATCCGGATTATACATTCCTTAAAACTCCCAGCGTAATCTCCCCAGAATAATATCTAGTTTTTCCGCTGATTTAGTTGTACGAAGCGCAGAAACCTTGTATAATAATGAATATACTTTCTAAATAGAGGTGACTTCAATGGGTATGAAAAAATATATGTTGGCCTTCTGTCTCGCCGGCTTGATGGCAGCACCGGTTTGCGCAGAAAATTTATGGCAGTACAACGATTACACGCAGGTAGATATGGAAACTGCCAGTGTAAAAATGGAAAAAGGAATGAAGGTGCTTCGGTTTGACACGATCGAAACTATCGGCGATTCCGTTTCCTACTGCAAATACGTTTACAACGTAGATGAGCAGACGATTCAGCTGGAAGAAATGCGGACAAAGACGAAAAAATCTGAGTATGTCAGCAATTTCTGGCCGGAAAAAATCCAGAACGGCAATAAAGTCATTCAGGATCGGGCAGATATGGCAAATGCCGTACTTGCTAAAAAAGAAAATAAATAATTCATATATAAAACCGACTTCTGACGGCAGGCAGCTTTCAGCAGTCGGTTTTTTGTTTCTCCCTTCCCTGTTTTTGCTGTGAAAGGCAGCGCCTGTCAGCTCGAACCTATGGAAAACCTTCTTTTTCGCAGCAAGGGGTATCCGTTTTCTTTTCGGGATACTGCCCCCTCTCCTCTCTCGGACGCAAGCAGCTTCTGCGTTGGCGGAAGTGCCGCAGATTTCCCGCCTGCACGACGGGAAGAACCGCCTGTCCTAACCGCTCCTACGTCATTGCATCGGAAAACCATTCACAGTATACTAGGTTTAGGCAAGCCAACGAAAAATCCGCAAGGTATAATGCCAATAATTTGATGCAGGCAGCGAACGCGATACATCTGCTGTCTTTCCATAACCATTTAGGAGGATATTATGAAAAAATTAGGTCTGATCGGCGGAACCGGTCCCGAATCCACCATCATTTACTATAAGGAGATTACGTCCGGCGTTCAAAAACAACTTCAAAAAAATATATTTCCTCATCTTTCCATTGAAAGTCTGAGCGTCTTTGAAGTCCTCGGCTTTTGTGAAAAGAAGCAGTATGACGAACTCGCTTCCTATCTAGTAAAAGGAATCCAGAATCTGGCGGCTGCGGGAGCAGAGTTTGCAGCGTTTACCGGGATAACGCCCCATATTGTATATGATGAAGTGTCGAAGGCTTCCCCTATTCCCATCGTCAGTATCGTGCAGACAGCCTGCCAGTATACGCTGCAAAAAGGGTACAAAAAAATTGCACTGCTGGGTACAACTCCGACTATGAATGGCAGTTTTTTTCAAAAGCCTTTCCAGCAAGCAGGCATTGACGTCATTACACCAAACGAATCCGAAAAAAATTATATTGGACAGAAAATTGAAACAGAATTAGAGTATGGCATCATTGCATCGGACACACAAGAAGGATTTAAAACCATAGCCGACCGTTTGATTCGAGAAGAACATGCAGAAGCCATTGTGCTGGGCTGTACTGAGCTTCCCTTGATTTTTGACGGCATCACGCTGCCGGCGGAAAAACTGGACGTGATGCGGATACACATCTGCGCGCTCATCGATCAGATTCTTAGCTGATATACGCCGCTTTCTCGGGAGAGTGATGGGGGTGCTAAAAGCAACACCACAGAGTCTTAAGAATCTAGTATTTATGCGGTGTTTCTGGTTTATCGTGGTCTACGATTTAAAAATAAAACTATGCACCATCATATTTTTTGTGCCGTTTTTGTGCCGTCACAAAAAAAAACAGGGTAGCCAATATCGGCTACCCTACTTTTATTATTTAATCGCCACACAGGCAAGCGCTCCCGCTACCACAGCCCAGATAGTCCTCTGCCGTCTAAGGCGTTGTTGCGTTGCCTGTGCCTCTTGCTCGTATGCCTGCAAGTATGCCTGCGCTCTCTCTATTGATTGCCTGGAGGTCTGCAACGATTGCTGCGCTGTCTGTAAGTCCTGTTGTAATGCGGTCACTTGATTGTTCGAGGCTGTCAGTTGTGCTCTCAATGTCCTGATTGATGCTTGCAAGGTTGCCGATTCCTGTCTCGACATGCTCAAGCGCTGTTCCAGCTGCGTCAATAGCTCCGATTGCCGCCGATTGTTGTCCTCTAATGCTGTCAGCTCCGTCTCGGAAATCTGGTACATCGCTTCCGCGGCTGATACCGATCCAATAGCCGACGCCCAACACAGCAACAGCAACAATGCCAGCCAGTATATATTGTCTCTTATCCGCCACATCATCTACCTCCCGCCTGCCACTGCGCTCGATAATAATTGGCATTGCCCCGCAACTCATTACCACCGGTATGCGGAGCCTGACCATTACACAATATGTCCAGATCCCACCGCTCACATGTAGTCAGCGGCCCGTATGGATCATGACAATACAGCCCATCTTGATTGTCTGCCGCTTCTGCGTGCGTCATCACGTGGCGGAGATCAATCGTAAGATCCAGTGCGTTGGCCAACGTAGCTACTACCTGCGACATTGCATTAATCTGCGCGTCCGTTGGTGAGTATGCTCCCAAATCGTCTGGTACTGCGTTATAGGCGCAGCACAGCGCAATGGATACCGATCCGGAATTACGCCGATACGTTGCCGCCAGTATATCGGTTAGCTCTGCTGTCAGCCATACACGACCGTCTCCGGTAATATTAATATGGTAATCGCCATACGTCTGATCATACCGTCCTGCCGTCCAGTGCAGATATAACTTAACATCGCGACCATTATCTCGTGCCGCCTGCCATATCTCATGGTAAGCGCCTCTTGCACTATCATAGATTTCCTGTAAGGTTACTTCTCTCATTTTTGCACGCCTCCTTCTATTCTATCCGGGATTCCGTTGCCATTGCTGTCTATCAAGCAGCCACCAATAAAGGTTACAAAACCAATCATCGCCGGGCCGATCAACACGTCTAAGAATCGCAGCAAGATATCCAGATTCGGTACACCGGTATGGATGGTCTGCCACAACCATGCAGCCGTCCATATCAACATAATGCAGAATACGGATAATAGATATGCCCCTACTAACCATAGTAGGGGCGTTTTCATCGTAATTGCAGTTGTCATTACTTTATTTAGATATTCTCTGGCTTTTTCTAATAGTTTATCCATTTTTTCTCCTTTCTTATTTGATTAATTGCAATAATAATCCTATGACAAACCCTAAAAATCCAGCAATCGCCCAAGCTTCCCTCTTGGCGATTTCTAATCTGTGGATATGGGTGTCACGCATGCGATTATCCGCTTGCATACAGTCCATAATCTCTTGCATATGCGCCATATTGGTATCAATACGGATTACAGTAGATTGCAGCTCTTCCAACTTGTCGTACAACCTTTTGATATTTTCTTCCGCCATTATAATCACCTCCTTTCAATGTATAACAAAAGCCGTCTACAAACGTAGACGGCTTTACTATTAATCTTCTTGTACTTCGTATCGTTGCTTAAACCGGTAAACATCAACAGATAACGCTAAACTCATATCTTGCGCAGTGCTTAGAATCGCGTTTTTCTCCGCACCCTTCAACACAGTTTCCGGATAGTGCCGCAAAACGCCCTCAATCGTCCGTAGCTGACTGCATAATTTTTCAATAGCTGTTAACATCTTATCTTTCGATGACGTTGCAATGCGTTTCTCCCAAAACAGCTCTTGCGGAAATGGCTTTTCATACAACTTACAGAGTTTTCTCGCTCCCGATTCGGTGATAATCGTCAACGAAGAAATACCCCGTGGAACTTGTCCGCCATTCGCTTCTTTGAATTGCCGTAAAACAAGACCTGTCAACAGTGCATAATCAGCATTTTCCACGCACCATCTCTTCATGGCTGCGAACACATTCCACGGCTGAATACCCAAGATCGGAGCCAGATCCCGTGTGGTCATAACCGGCTTGCCCTGATACCGCTTAACGGTGATCTTCTCTTCGGCTGTCTGAATCGCCGGAGTGGATTGATTCTGTAACGCTGCTTCCATTTCGTTAAACGCCTGAATGTATTTGATTTTCCATTCCAACGCTTTCCTACCCGTGAACCCCATCGCCAGCAGAGAGAAGCCATCCCGGTTCATTAGGTATTCTGGATACCGTTTGCCGGTGCCAGCTGTATACGTATTTTCTTGATAGAAGGTCAGCGCCGAATTTTCGGCTCTGATAATTTCACGTATATTTTCTAAAACATGCCTATGCTCTTTCCCAAATGCCTCAGCAACCTGTCTGCTGGATACTACAACTCGATTGTTCCTAATTTCCACTAAATTATTCATTTTTACACTCCTGTTCATTTCTACAAGAGTGTGATATGATATATTTATCAACTCTTGTAGTTGGTGTGAAATAGATTGATTGTAAGCTTCCTACGGCGGCAATCAATCTATTTTTTATTTTCGGCCAATATTTTTTCTAATCCTTTCCTCACAACTTCCCCTCTGGATACACCGTTCTTCGAACAAAAAAGCTCCAGTTCTTTATTCAAATTCTCACTGATTCTAATAGAGAGTTTTATGGAGTTAGGATTGTCTAACTTAGGCCTCCCCATTTTGGCACTCATCTTTTTCACCTCACTTTTTGCCGTACATTTATTATATTTTGTGAGCGACAAAAAGTCAAGAGGCAAAATAAAAACGCCTACATTTCTGTAAGCGTGTTAAACACATTCCACGGCTGAATGCCCAGGATCGGAGCCAAATCCTTTGTCGTCATGACCGGCTTACCTTGATAGTGTTTCGTGGTGATCTTCTCCGCGGCTGGCTGGATTATCGGAGTGGATTGCTTCTGCAACATCAATTCCATTTCATGAAACCGATTGATATACGCTGCGGTAAACAACGTGCCTTTCTTTCCAGTCATCTTGTGAGCCAGAAATTCACAGCCCTTTTTCGTGATGAGGTAGCATTTCCTCGTCTCACCTTTTGCATCTCGGTAGGTAGATTCTTGGAAAAATTCAACCAGCCCAAAATTGGACTCGTTAAGATAATTACTGAAAACACTGATATCCCTTAATAAATGCCTATGCTCTTTATTAAGCATATTAGCAACTTCCCGACTATCCAATGTTAAATTTTGTAAACTGTTCATAGTAAAGTCCCCTTTCTATTTTACCTGGGACGTTCCGCTATGATATAATATTTCATAGGCGGAAACGCCGTTTTACTAGATAGAGTACCGATACTTTCTCAGGGTTCCGGTGCTCTATTTTTTTATGTCGGCGTAGACCTTATGCATGCCAATAATGAATATGTTACTTTTTGTAGTTTGTAACTTTTCAGCACATTCTTCCAATATCTTGCTTTCTTCTTCCGTTAGTCGTATTCGCATCTGGATATTTTTTGGGTTTGAAGATATTGGTCTACCGACTTTTTTCTTTTCAGCCATTTAATTTCACCTCTCTTTATCGGCTACACGATAATTATATTTCTATGTAGCCAAAAAGTCAAGAGGTGATATTATGAAAATAAAAAAACATCGTAAACTCCCCAATGGTTACGGTAGTATTGTGTACCGGGCAGACGGCAACCGTCGCCGCCCTTATGCCATTAAGATCAGCCGCAACGGTCGCCAGCAGGTCTACACCCACATGGCCATACGCGACCTACGGCGCGCGATTGATCTGCTATAGTGGTACTAACCTGGGACTAACCGCTGCAATAGATACGCCCGCAAGCCACTATTATATGAGCCTGCGGGCGGTATTAGATTGGTATTAATAGTTATAACAGTTGTCATACCAGTATCTATGCGGGTTCTTCCGTTATATAGACCTGGACAGCGGCAACAGTATCGCATAACTTAATTTTTTCTTTCAACGCCTGGAATTTCTCGTAGGCCGCATACTGACTGGCACGTGCCGCTTTCCCGGCCTCTAGCATATCGGCTTGTGTTACTGTGCGGATTTCCTTCTTTGTGAGATCATTCTTATCGATTAGTACCTGCAATTCCGTCTGACCATCGGTCAGTAATGCAATACCGGTCTGCCAATTCTGTTGCCCCTCATCTGTAGTCAAGAACCCAATATCTCCGACCCATACAGGGGCATATTTTTCGGCTTGATATGCAGCATAAGCTTGTGCTATAGCTTGTGCCTGCAACTCTGCTAATGTCAGAGGTACATATTCTCGCTGTTCCTTAGCTGCTATGTATGCATCAATATCGGCAATATATCCATTGTATTCTGGATTGGGATAGTCGCAGTATACTCCGTCAATGACACAATGTTGCTCGTCCGTATTATAGATTACCATCTGCGGCATTATGGTACTTACACCACTATCTGCACACCAGTTATCTAATGTATCACAATATTCTTTTTTATCGTCGATTATTAATACTTCATTTCTGATGATTTGGAATGTTTTCATTTATATCAATCCTTTCTCACAAGATATATTATAGCAAATATCTATATCTTTGTAAATATTTATTTTTTATTTTTCACCTAGATATTTTACCATTATATCATCAAGTTTTACTTTAGATATTGGCATCTTTATATATTCAGTATCACTATCTTTGTAATCTTCAAGTGTTACCATAATAATTTGTAGTTTATATCCCGCTATTAGGGATAACTTAGTCATTGTTCTTTTTCTTTCTTCACTGGTAGTAATATTATAGTTTTCAATACCTGATATAGTATTAGATAAAAATACTATATCAAATGTTTTATCACTTCTAAGTAATTCTGTAAGTTCCTCTATACTACTTGAAGTACTAATATCAACATTATAATTTACAAGTAACTCTGTAAACTTATTTATATCTAAATGATTATCTAAAGCTATTAATATCTTTTTAC
>UREG01000055.1 GCA_900546795.1 uncultured Veillonellaceae bacterium
ATTTCCCTTCTTGTGTTATGCTAGTCATAGAGAAGACCTCTTTTCTGTGTGGATGAGTGTTGGTGACTTAATCATATCACAAAAAGGGTGTCTTCTCTTTTTATTCTTTTTGTAACATATGTATTGTAACTCTACAATATCCTGTATACTTTGTTTTATATCCAGCATAATTAAATTTTTATGCAGACGGACCGTTTTTTTATTGATTTTTGCCTTTTAACGGCGTATAATTAACGCCAGATTAAAATTCGGTTCTTTTCTTCTAATCAAAAAACAATTCAAAGGAGACGATGTCATGAAATCTTGGAAAAAATATCTTGCTCTTACGTTTTCTGCACTGCTGATTGCCGGCGCGCTGGCTGGCTGCGGCAGCAGTACGCCGTCTTCCTCGCAGGACACTAAACAGCCGCTGCGGGTAGCTACGAACGCCACGTATGTTCCTTTTGAATTTAAAAACGATTCCAACAGCGACTATCAGGGATTTGAAATCGATATGATCAAAGCGGCTGCCAAACATATCGGCCGGGATATCGAGTTCCGCAACATTCAGTTCAGCGGCCTGATTCCTGCGCTCATGAGCGGCGACGTCGATGTGGCGGCTTCGGGCATGACGATCAAAGCGGAACGGATGGAAAAAGTGCTGTTCAGTTCCCCGTATTATGAATCCCAGCTCGTTATCATCACCAGAAAAGACAATGCGACGATCAATTCGTCCGACGATCTGACCGGCCGTCAGGTAGCGGTGCAGGCTGCTACGATCGCCGCAGAGTACGCGGAAAAATACGGCGCGGTTCTCAAACAGTTCGATACGAATACCGACGCGCTCATGGAATTGAAAGCCGGCGGCTCGGAAGCCGTGGTAACGGATAAACCGGTAGCCGAATATTTCGCCGCTAAACTGGCTAACGAAGATATGAAGATCATTCCTGCCGCCAACGTGCATAAAGCATACTACGCCTTCTCCACGAAAAAAGAAAATCAGAAACTCATGGATCAGCTGAACAAAGCGCTGGACGAAATGAGAAAGAACGGAGAATACGCAGAAATCTATAAGAAATGGTTTGGCTCTGAACCAACGGATATGCCGAAAACTCCGGAAGAAGCCATTAAAAATATGTAAAATAAACCAAAGAAAAACGCCTCCTATGAGGCGTTTTTTTTATTTGTCTTTACAGTCTGCCGCCGTATAGGCGGCTTTTCCGATGCGGCAGCTGATGCGCCGAACGCTTGTCAGCAAAGACATTCTTATTTCTTTTTCTTGTTTTTTTCTTTCGTCTGCAGTATAGCCGCCGCTTCTTTTTCCCGGTTGGCCTGCCGGCGGGCTTTCAAGGCTTCCCGGCGCTGCCGCCGTTCTTCTTCCACCGCTTCTTTGGCTTTCCATTTTTTCCGCAGCCGGCTGGCCTGCCAGATATTCATCGCCATCGCAAAATAAATCAGTCCTAATATGGCTCCGTTCATCGGCGTCAGCCCTTCTTTATAGACGATAAACATCATATATAAACAAGCGATGATAAGCAGTAATGTTTTTAATCCTCTCACACGATCTCCCCCCTATCCTCTTATTTCTATTCTATTTTTATCTTACACCGGTGTCAACCATATAGGCAGGCGTTCGCTTACCCACGCGCCCAGGCTCAGTATCGCCAGCAGCGCAAGATTGATCCAGGTAAACGCCAGCAGATACCGCTTCTTATCCGCATGCAGCGTTTGTCCGTAAAACCGATAGGAAATCAGGCTGGCCATAGACGCGATCAGCGTGCCCAGCCCGCCGATATTCGTGCCGATAATCAGCGCCGGTATCCGATCCGTAAACCCTGCCAGCAGCATGGCCGCCGGTACGTTGCTGATAATCTGGCTGAGCAGAATCGAAATCCAAAGCTCCCGGCCTGCCAGCAAAGCTTCCAATCCGTGCCGCACCGCCGGCGAAGCGCTGAGATTCCCAATAAAAATAAACAGAGCCGTAAACGTGGCCAGCAGGATATAATCCACTTCTTTTACCGCCTTTTTGTCCAGCAGACCGATTGCCGCCGCAGTGAAAACGAGGGTTTCCTTTTCCGGCAGCAGCCTTCCCACTACCAGCAGGCAGAGGAAAAACAGCAGACCGAAACAGGCGGCTTTTCGTTTATCCGTGATTTTTGCCGTATCTTCCCAGGAACGGGTCAGCGGTTTATCCTTTTTCCAGAGCGCCAGTCCGCCGAGCAGGATAAAGGACAGCAGGGTAAAAGGCAGCATCAGGCAGAGAAATTCGCCGGCAGCCATGCCGCTTATCTGGTACAGATACAGATTCTGCGGATTGCCGACGGGCGTGAGCATGCTCCCCAGGTTAGCCGCCGTCGTTTCCCATACCACAACGGGAATGATCTCGTCCTGCGCGCCGATCCGATGAAGCAGTTCTATGGTAAACGGAACGAAGGTGATCAGCGCCACGTCGTTTGTAATGAACATGCTGGAGAAAAATGCCAGGGAAACCAGCACAAAGCGCAGAGACCGGCGCGATGAAGCGCCTGCCGCCAGTTTCTCTCCCAGCCACAGGAAAAATCGGACGTGCCCCAGCGCCCGTACTACCGCCATCAGGCAAAACAGCAGCCCCAGCACGCGGCCGTCGATATAACGGAGATAGGCAGGGCTGGGCGGTATCCATACCGCCGACAGGGCTGCCAGCGAGACCGCCGTCCAAAGGACCGGTTCTTTTCGTATATAGTCTTGCAGTATTCGTTTCATCGCAGGCTCCTTTTTTACAGTCCGGTATCTATGCTAACAAAAAACGCCGGAGCCGTAAAGAAAAAACCGGGCTGCCGCCCGGCTCTTCTATGCCCGCATCTCGGCAATTTTTGCAAACGCTTTTTTTGCCGCCTGTATCGTTTTTTCTATATCTTCATCGCTGTGCGCCAACGAAAGGAAGTTGGTTTCGAACTGAGACGGCGGCAGGTAAATGCCTTCTTCCAGCATCGTATGGAAATATACTTTGAACGCTTCCATATCGCTGGCTGCTGCCGACTCGTAATCGGTTACTTCTTCATTGCTGAAAAATACGGTAAACATGGACCCCAGGTAATGGCATTGTACCGGCACACCCGCTTCCGCCGCTTCTGCCAGCCCCATAACCAGTTTTTCCGTTTTTTCTTCCAGTTTTTGGCAAACGCCGTTTTCTTCCATATAGGTCAGCGCCGCAATGCCGGCTGCCATAGCCAAAGGATTCCCGCTCAGCGTACCGGCCTGATACATCGGCCCTGCCGGAGCTACCAGCTCCATGATGCGCCGTTTGCCGCCGTATGCCGCTACCGGCAGACCGCCGCCGATCACTTTGCCCAGACAAGTGATATCCGGATCAATGCCGTATACTGCCTGGCTGCCGCCCTGGGCGCTGCGGAAACCGCTCATCACTTCGTCAAAAATCACCAGACCGCCATGGCGGTGCGTCAGATCGGTTACAAGTTCCAAATAGCCTTCTTCCGGAAGCACCAGTCCCATATTGCCCGGCGTCGGCTCTAAAATAACCGCTGCAATCGCTTCGCCTTCTTTGGCAAATACCGCTTCCAGCGCGGCTCGGTCATTGAACGGAACGGTAATCGTATCCGCCGCAACGCCTTTCGGTACGCCGGGGCTGTCCGGCACGCCAAATGTCGCCGCGCCGCTGCCGGCTTTTACCAGCAGGCTGTCGTGATGGCCGTGATAGCAGCCGATGAATTTGACGATTTTTTCCCGTCCCGTATAGGCGCGGGCCAGACGCAGGGCGCTCATAGTCGCTTCCGTGCCGCTGTTTACCATCCGCACCATTTCCATGGACGGCACGAGGCGGCAGACGAGTTTTGCCAATTCCGTTTCTCTAAGGGTCGGCGCGCCGTACGATGTGCCCTGATCCGCTGCTTCTTTGATCGCTTCGGTCACGCAGCCGGGGACATGCCCCATGAGCAGCGGGCCGTAAGAAAGTACATAGTCGATGTATTCGTTGCCGTCAATATCATAAATCCGGCTTCCTTTGCCGCCCCGGATAAACGGCGGTACGCCGCCGACGCTCCGAAACGACCGAACCGGGCTGCTTACGCCGCCGGGCATGTATTGCCGGGCTTCTTCAAATGCCTGTATCGAACGCGTGTGTTCCATAGTTCCTCCTATTCTTCTTTCAGCCATCTGGCCACATCGAGCGCATGGTAGGTAATGATCATTTTGGCGCCGGCCCGTTTGAATCCGAGCATGGTTTCCATTACGATCCGTTTTTCGTCGATCCAGCCTTTTTCCGCCGCCGCTTTTACCATGGCAAATTCGCCGCTTACATTGTACACGCAAAGCGGCATGTTATAGGTTTCATGAACGCGCTGAACGATATCGAGGAACGCCAGCGCCGGTTTTACCATGACGATATCCGCCCCTTCTTCGATATCGAGCTCTACTTCCCGCAGCGCTTCGTCGCTGTTGGCAGGATCCATCTGGTATCCTTTGCGGTCGCCGTGGGACGGAGCAGAATCGGCTGCCGCCCGGAACGGCCCATAATAGGCAGAGGCAAATTTAGCGGAATACGCCATGATCGGGATATGAGAAAAGCCCGCTTCATCCAGCGCTTCCCGAATGGCTTTGACATAGCCGTCCATCATGTTGGACGGAGCGATGATATCCGCGCCGGCCTGCGCGTGGGATACGGCAACTTTAGCCAGCAGCGGCAGGGTTTCGTCGTTGTTGACTGTGCAGCCGTGTTCCAGCACGCCGCAGTGGCCATGATCGGTATATTCGCAGAGACAAACGTCGGTTACGATGACCAGCTCCGGATATTTTTCTTTTATTTTTACTGCCGCCTGCTGCACCGGTTCGTTCTGATCCCAGGCGCTGCTGCCGACGGCGTCTTTATAAGACGGGATACCGAATAAAATAACGGCAGGAATCCCCAGTTCCACGACTTCATCGACCGCTTCCATAATGCGGTCCAGCGACCAGTGGTAATTTCCCGGCAGCGACTCGATTTCATGTTTTATATTTTCTCCGGGCACCACAAAAAGCGGATATATCAAATCTTTTGCAGAAACCGCCGTTTCCCGCACCATGGCGCGGAGATTTTCACTGGCCCGCATGCGGCGAGGCCGATAAATCGGATATCCCATATGTATCACTCCTTATAATATTCCTCTACGGCAGCGGCAAGGCCTTCTACCGTGTATTCTTTTGCCTGTACATCCGGCGTTTTCCACAGTGTTTGGCAGGTATCGGCTGTGATTGGGCCAATTGCCGCCGCTGCGATGCCGGAAAGGGCGTCTTTTTTGTCTCCTATCAGCGCAAGGAAATTCTTGACGGTAGAAGAGCTGGTAAACGTTACCATATCAATTTTACCGCTTTCCAGCCGTTCGAGCAAATCTTCCTGCCCGTTTGCCGCCGGTTTCGTTTCATATACGGTCAGCACGTCAACGACAGCGCCGGCAGCACGCAGCGTTTCCGGCAATACGTTTCTGGCTTCTTTTGCCCGCGCCAATAAAACTCGATCGCCCGCTTGCAGAAACGGTCTGATCGCTTCCGCCAGATCTTCCGCTACATACGTTTTAGGCACCACGTCCGCCACGATCCCCTGTCCTTTCAGCGCCGCAGCCGTTGCCGAACCGATGGCGGCAATACGGATTCCTGCCAGCGACCGGCTGTCTTTGCCATGGGCTTTCATATCGTCAAAAAATGCCGATACGCCGTTTGCACTGGTAAACAGCAGCCACTGATATGAGTCCAGCGCGCTTATTGCTGCGGCAATAGCCGGCTCCTCTGCCGGTACGTTTTCTATCTCGATTGCCGGGGCTTCGATCACCTGTGCGCCCAGCGCTTCCAACTGCTTTGTCAGTTTGCTGGCCTGCGCCCGCGCGCGGGTGACGACGATCGTTTTGCCAAACAGCGGTTTATTATCAAACCACCGCAGTTCGCCCCGGAGTTTGACTACCTCGCCTACCAGAAAAATGGCCGGCGGTTTCAATCCATGGCGGCGCACATCGTCCGCTGCCGTTCCTACGGTGGTAATCAGCGTTTCCTGGTTCGGCCGCGTTCCCCAGCGGATCACTGCTGCCGGGCAGTCGGCGCTGCGGCCGTTTTCAATCAGTTTTTGGCTGATGCGCTCGATATTTTCTACGCCCATGAGAAAGACGAGCGTATCCACCGAGGTCGCCAGTCCCTGCCAATGAATGCCGGATTTTTCTTTTTCCGGATCTTCATGGCCGGTAACTACGGCAAACGAAGTGGCTACGCGGCGATGCGTGACCGGTATCCCCGCATATTCCGCTACGGCAATTGCCGAGGTAACGCCGGGGATAAATTCAAATCGGATTCCATGTCTGCGCAGTTCCATCGCTTCTTCGCCGCCGCGGCCAAAGACAAAGGGATCGCCGCCTTTTAACCGGGCAACCGTCTTCCCTTCCAGCGCCAGCCGCACGAGAAGCTGATTGATATCTTCCTGACGCATGGTGTGATTGGCGCTGGCTTTTCCTACATAAATCATTTCCGCGTCTTTATTCGCATAGGCGATGATGCGCGGATCTGCCAGGCGGTCATACACGACAGCATCGGCTTGTTCCAGACATTCTTTTGCTTTTAATCCCAGCAGGCCCGGATCTCCCGGTCCTGCGCCGATCAGATATACGATACCGTGTTCCGTTTTATGTACACTCATTTTGTTTCCTCCATGATCTCTGCTAGTATTTCCCGTCCGCCGGCAGCCAGCATTCGGTTCCCCAAGACTTCTCCCAGCTGTTCTGCTTCTGCGGCAGGTCCGCTGATCTCGTCGCGGATCAGGCGGCTCCCGTCTACCGAACCGATGACGGCGGTCAAAGAAACCTGACCGTTTTCCACTACGCCTCTTACGCCGATCGGCACCTGGCAGCCTCCTTCGATAAGCCGCAGGAACGCCCGCTCCCCGTCTGTTGCCTGCCGAGTCGGTTCATCGTTTAAAAATGCCAGCATCTCTCTTATGTCGTGCCGGTCTTCCCGGCATTCTATCGCCAGCGCTCCCTGGCCGACTGCCGGTATGCACAGCGAAACCGGCAGTATCTCCCGAATCCGTTCGCCGTATCCCAGCCGCTGCAAGCCTGCCGCCGCCAGAATGACCGCGTCCATCTGCCCTTCGTCCAGTTTCCGCAGCCGCGTATCTACATTGCCCCGCAGATCGACGATCGTAAGATCCGGCCGCGCTGCCAGCAGCTGCCCTTTCCGGCGCAGGCTGGATGTGCCGACCACTGCGTTCTGCGGCAGATCGGCAAACCGTTCGTACCGGTTGCTGACAAAAGCGTCGCCGCTGTCCGCCCGCTCGGTAATAACCGTCAGGCACAGGCCTTCCGGAAGGACGGTCGGCATGTCTTTCAGGCTATGTACCGCCAAATCGATCGTCCCGTCCAGCAGTTCCGTTTCAATCTCTTTGGTAAACAGCCCTTTGCCGCCGATTTTTGCCAGCGGCACGTCCAGTATCCGATCGCCTTTGGTTACGATTTTTTTCAATTCCACCGCGCAGTCCGGGTACTGTTCCCGCAGGCGCGACTGGATATAGGTGCTCTGCCATAATGCCAGCAGGCTTTGTCTAGTCCCAATCTTCAAACTTTTTCTCATCGCCAAACTCCTCTCCCGCTGCGCCCAGCTGAAATAGATCGCAAATCAGCGTGCGGTACGCTTCTTCCTGTTCCGTACCGGCTACCTGATTCATCATTTTCATGGGTTCCCGGAGAAATTTATGTTCCAGCCGCTCGGTCATGAGCGTGATAATCCGTGTTTCCCGTTCCGTCAGGTCCGGCATTTTTGCCAGCGCTTTTTTCAGCACCCGTTCCCGCAGGAAATTCATTTTGTCATGCAGCTGCACCATGACCGGCCGCATCGTAAAATACCGCAGCCGCTCTTTCAGCGACGCGATTTCTTCTTCGATCATTCCTTCTGCTTCCTGCGCTTCTTTGTCCCGCAGGATACGGTTCGTTTCCACGACCCCTTCCAGGTCATCTATATTGTATAATACGACGTTGGGCATTTCTCCCAGCAGCGGATCCACGTCCCGCGGCACCGCAATATCGATCAGGATCAGCGGTTTCGTCCGCTCCCGAACCATCGGCCCTATATTTTCCGCAGTCAGCACATAATGCGGCGCGCCGGTAGACGTAATGATAATATCCGCCTGCACCCCTTCGCTGAACAGCGTTTGATAATCGATGGCTTTGCCGTTAAACTTTTCCGCCAGCAGCACCGCGTTGTCATACGTCCGATTGCTGACAAATATCGTTCTGGCGCCTTTATCCAGCAAGTGCCGGGCTGTCAGCTCGCTCATATGGCCGGCCCCTAAAATCAAAATCCGCGCGTCCGACAGATCGCCCAGTTTTTCCATTGCCAGATCTACGGCCGCCGAAGAGACCGACACGCTGTTATACGCGATCCGCGTTTCTGTCCGCACCCGCTTTCCCACGGCGATCGCCCGGTTGAACAGAGTATTCATCATCGTTCGTGTCATGCCGTTTTTGCGGGCTATATGATAGGCGTTTTTGATCTGACTTAAAATCTGCCCTTCTCCGACTACCAGCGAATCCAGGCTGGAAGCCACCCGAAACAAATGGCGCACGCAGTTTACTCCCGACAAATTGTAAAAATATTCCGGCCGGTACGCGTCGCCGGCCAAGTGCCGGAGCAGGTACTTAATAAACCCGATCGCTTTTTCCCGATCTTCCAGCACCATATATAATTCGGTTCGGTTGCAGGTCGATACCAACACCGCTTCCGCAATATGATCGTATCCATGCAGGCGGCGTATGATACTGTTTACCCGCTCTGCCGAAAAATTAAAACGTTCCCGCACTTCAACGGGAGCGGTTCGATGATTCAGTCCTAAAACAGTCAACTGCATGTTCTATTTGCTCCCTCGCTTCTTCTATTCTGTGCCGTTCCAACAAATCCATCAATTCATCGTTTAGTACGTTCCGCCAAAATGCGGTCCGCTCCTTAGGCGTGCTCTTAGTCTCCAGCAGCCGCTGCCGCACGTCCAGAAGATAGGCGCCAAATGCCGCCGCTTCTTCCGGAAACCGCTTCATCAGCCACGATTTTAACAATCGCGCATAGCCGGCATGGCCGCCGGCCGATACGGTAAAGGCCACCGGCCCCTTGCGGCAGACCGCCGGCAGGGAAAAATCTCCCGTCTCCGGCGCCGTTGCGGAAGAAACGAGTCCCGGCGCGTCCTCTACCACCTGCCGATTGACTGCATCGCTGTCCGTTGCGGCAAATACCAGGAACGCACCGTCAATATATTCCGGCCGATACCGGTCCGCAATCCATTTTACCTGCTGCCGGCAGATGAGCGCCTGTACATCGGGACAGCATTCCGGCGCAATCACCGTCACGTCCGCCCCCTGCGCGGCCAATCCTTTGGCTTTCCGATATGCCACCGAACCTGCGCCAACTACCGCACACCGCCGCCCTTTTACCCGCAGCTGCACGGGATAGGAAAACATAGCTTCTTTCATACAAACTCCTGATTTGATATTTTTGAGAAATGACATTAAATTTCTTTATTTAGCTTTCCTTATCATACCATGTATTATTCGTTTTGGCTAACAAATTAACGAATAAACTCCGTATTTTCCGTCGCCGCTTTCCGAAAGAAAAAATAAAAAATATCTCCCTTGCCGGAAGATGGTTCCCGGCCGGGAGATACTGCGGTTTCTTATTCTTTTTTGCCAAACCATTTTTCATAAATCTTCTGGTATTCGCCGTTTGCTTTGAGCTCATCGAGCGCTTTGTTCAGATCGCTTTGCAGCTGGGTATTTCCCTTTTTCACGGCCATGACCATCTCGGCTTTATCAACGGCGTCGCCGACCATTTTAAGATCTTTGCCCGCTCCCTGATTCAGGTAATACATACCCACCGCTTTATCGATGATCACCGCATCGATATTACCGTGCGTCAGTTCCAGGAAGGACTGAGTATTGGCGTCAAACTGCCGCACCTCTGCGTCTGAAACCGCGCTGGCTATCTCAACCGGCTTCGTTCCTACCTGCACCCCGATTGTTTTGCCGGTTAAATCGTCCAAGCCTTTTATCGCCGTTTCCTCTTTGCGCACCAGCACGACATATCCCGTATCGTCAAAATACACCTTGGTAAAGTCAACCTGTTTCGCCCGTTCCGGCGTCGCGTCCATTGCCGCTGCCGCTACATCGATCTGATTGCTCTGCAGCGCCGGTATCAAGGCGTCAAATCCCATGCTCCGAAATTCCCATTTATAGCCCATCTGTTTTGCCAACGCTTCGGTCAGCTCCACATCAAAGCCCACGTATTTCTCTCCTTCAGAAAATTCAAAGGGAGGATATGTCGTTTCCGAACCGACCCGCAGCACCTTTTCTTTCTCGCCGCCGCAGCCGCTTACCACCAACGATACGGCCATCATACCTACTGCTAAAAAACGCAACCATTTTTTCTGCATGCCAGTCCCTCGCTTTCTTGTTATCTGCATCTTTTCACATTATAACAAGTAATTCCAAAAAACTCAATGCTTTTATTTGTTCTGTTTCTTCGAAAAGATGTAAATATACTTGCACTAGCA
>UREG01000056.1 GCA_900546795.1 uncultured Veillonellaceae bacterium
AGCTGTGCAGGAGTATTGGCTGCCCGGCATGGGGCATTGGAGTGGGATTGTTTATTGAAGAAAGTAGGAGCTAAGATAGGGATTTTCGCTAGGGAGATGTAGTGGAGTTGATAAGGAGTGAGACATTGGGGAGGCGTAAAAGAAAAGGGGCGTTTTTTCTGTTTGATAAAGAGAAAAGAAGTTAATGTGTGGAAGTTTTTGCTCTATGGCAGAAAAGTTGATAATACAAGAAGATGGGGAAGGAAAATTTTCTCTAGGGAGATATAGCAGTTAATAAGATGATGAAGTATGGGGATGTTTTTCTGCTTGATGAAAGTCTGGGCATCATGGAGCAGAGGATAAGAAGAGGCAGATTGCTTCTGTTTGATGAGAGTGTAGGCGTCATGGGAGTAAGAGAAGGGAAAGGCAGATTTTTTCTGCTCAATGAAAGTGTGCGGTGCAGGGAGTGAGAGCGCAGAAAAAGAAGGGGTGCGTTTAAGGAAAGGTCTCGAACGTTATTGTGCTGTCAACGTTATTGTGCTGTCAGTGTTATGGTTTTCGATGGGGAATGAAGAAGGGGAAATGGTGTAAAAAAGATAACGTGGCAAGGAATGCGGGTGTAAGGATGGCGCAGGGAGACGATTCTTGGATATTGCGAAAAAGTTTGAAAGGAAATTGACACACACCGCAGAGGTCGATATAATCGCTTGGCGTTGGCGTTGGCGTTGGCGTTGGCGTTGGCGTTGGCGTTGGCGTTGGCGTTGGCGATTTGCGGGAAAGAAGGAAAGTTGTGTATAATAAAATAAATAAGACTAGGAAGTGAATGCCATGTTGAAACGATTTGATAAAGAGACCTACACCTGGGAAGGTGTGGAAAAACTGGTATATAAGCAGGACAACAGTCCATTTAAAGATGTGACCCGCCAGATTCTATTTGATGGGCTGGCGGATATTCCCTGCCAATTCCGCTATTTTGAAGTACAGCCCGGAGGATATTCGACGCTGGAGCATCATGAGCATGTTCATCTGGTTATGATCTTTCGGGGAAAGGGACAAGTATTACTGGGAAAAGAAGTAAAAGACACGTCTGTGGGGGATGTGATCGTAATACCGCCGCAGATGTTTCATCAATTTCGAGCCAATAAAGGAGAAGCGCTGGGATTTTTGTGTCTGGTAAACGTAGAGCGGGATAAAGTGAAACTGCCGACGGAAGAAGAATGGAAAGACTTGGTGCGGCAGCCGGAAATAAAAAACTTTTTGGAAGAAAAATAAAAGACAGTATGCTGCATAAGCGCCTCATTCGTTAGGAAGGATCGGAGCCGGAATAACAAATGGGGCGCTTTATTATGCGCACGCTGACCTCTGTTATGCTTCTGAATTAATGCAATAGAAATATCAGGCAGGTTCGAAGGTTTTGCTATACAAAGCAGAGCATTTTTTTAGACTGTTTTTAGTGCAGAGGCAGGCAGGAAAGAGAAATCGGCAGCTCTTTACCCCATATACGTTTTGAGCGGAGTGAAAGGGAGAGCAGAATTTAGGTGAAAGAAGACGGAGAAGGAAGTATTCTGCCGTGATGGCCGCGTAAGTGTAGGTTGTGAATAGGATGCTGAGCCAAGCAAAAATGAATTGGGGCAGGGATTCGGAGGCGGTGCAGGAATATGCATATCGGAACCTTGTCAGGATGTTGTCTCTGCACTGCTGAGCAGCAGATCAGTTTTCATAGACCGATATGTTCAATCTTTTATCGCGTGAAGCGGGGCATGCGGATTCTTGTTTATTGCACTTTATTCTCTTTTTCAGGAAAAATTATTGGAATAGCAAGAGTTTTGTCATTTATGTCGAATATAGTATATATATGCTGTTCAGGGAGGACTGGCTATGTATTTAGAATATATGAGAATTCAAAACTATCAGATTTTTGAGGATATAGAGCTCCACTTTCATGAAGACGTCAACTATATTGTCGGAGAAAATTCCGTAGGGAAAAGCAGTTTTTTAGGATTGCTGGGACAGCTGACGGAAGGCCGGGGATTTTCCGAGCGGGATTATAATAATCCGGATAAGCCGATTATAATAGAGGCTCATATCAACTTATTTGAAGAAGAGGGCGATACGTGCGCCTGCCTGCCGGAAGCCGTGAAAGAAAAAGGGCGGTATGCGATCCGTTTTGAACAGCGGGTCGATGAAGTGGTGCCGCGGATCTACAATATTCGGACAGGTGAAGAATTGCCGCTGAATATTATCCGCATCAGCCGCTATATTTCGTATTCTGCGATTCAGCCGGAAGAGTATTATATCTCTTCCCGGATTTACAGCCGGCTGGAAGAACGGCTCCGCAAATGGAATGAAGCCGGCGATGATCGGATAGATAAACTGGCTAAAGAATTGATCACGTACTATCAGGATCATGGACAGTTTGAACCTTCCTACTACGCAAATATGGGGCATTTGTTTCAGCTGATGACGCCGTCAAGCCAAAGTACGGTCGATAATATTCAGGTCATTGCCAATGTTATATTAAAAATACTGCTCCAGATCTATAAGATGTATTACAGCAAAGCCGTTCCGTTTGAGCAGCTGCTGATCACGGCCAAAAGCGGAAAACGATATTTGCCGCTCATGATCAGTATTGACGAACCGGAAGTGCATTCGCACCCGTATATGCAGCGGTCGATCCTGGATTATTATAAACGGATACTAAATAATGAAGACGAGGACTTTTGCCGGCTGCTGAAAAACTTATTCCACATCGACGGCGTACAGGGGCAGCTTTTTATCGTAACGCATTCGACGGATGCGCTGGTCGATGACTACCGGCATATTATCCGGCTCTATCGGAACATGGCGCACAAAGTTAAAGCCGCTTGCGGCAGCACCTTCCATTTCCCGGAAGAATTGGAAAAACATTTGATCATGCATTTCCCTGAAATCAAAGAAGCGTTCTATGCAAGAAGCGTAATCATTGTAGAAGGCGAATCGGAATACGGCTGTTTCCGCTATTTAGGGAAAACACTGGGCATTCATTTCGACTATCTGGGGATCTGTCTGATCAATGCCCGCGGAGAAAGCTCGATCAGCAAAATAAAAAAACTGCTCGAATCGTTTAATATACCGACGGTCGCGTTATATGACGCCGACGTAAAAGAAGCGCGGAAAGGCGGCGAGATTTTCTACACCGATTATATTTGCTTTGAAATGGACGTGGTAGAAACGCTGCTGCGGAAGAAACGGCGGAAAGTATTGGACACGGTATTCAATATGGCGGTAGGCGGCGCGGCAAAGACGAATACAGAAATGATGCAGAAAGCGGTGCGGAAACTGGAGATTCATCACAAGAAATATCCGCCGCGGCGGCTGCAGGGCATCTCCGACCGGCGGGAAGACGACCTGCTCATCTATTATTTTGCCTGGATGTATGGGAATAAAGGCGTCATTTTGGGACGGGCGCTGGGAAAACAGCTGAAAG
The DNA here is from genome assembly GCA_900546795.1 of uncultured Veillonellaceae bacterium. Lineage (GTDB taxonomy): Bacteria > Bacillota > Negativicutes > Veillonellales > Megasphaeraceae > UMGS915. Next base: position 3,446 of record UREG01000056.1, read on the forward strand.
CTGATGAGATCCCGTCTTCCTTCACTAAAGTGATTGCCCGCGCCGGCACGCTGGCCCGATATGGCTGCTGCGACAATGTACAGTAGAGAAAATGAACGGTCTGTGCTATAATAAGACAAGAATTTATAAAGGAGTATCCAGGGCTTTGGCGATGCTAAAGCCCTCTTTGGTGTTGATATGGAAAAGAAAATCTATACTTGGCTGCAGCAGGACCCGATATTGCAGGACTGTTTGCAGCTGTATGAGAAAAAAGGGATACATGGGATCTACGGCGTAGCCGGTTCCCAAAAGACGCTGCTCACGGCAGGCGCCATAGGGGAACACGAAGGTCCGGTATTTATCGTTGCTTCCGGCAGAGAACAGGCCGCTTCCTGGTATCAGGATCTGGCAGTCTTTTGTCCGGAACGTCCGGTATATGAACCGCCGATGGTGGATAAAGCGGTGCTCCATGCCGCCGCTCAAAGCATGGACGGACAAGCGGCGCTGATGGAGCTTTTGGGCCGTCTGCTGCAGCGGGAATCGTGCACTGTGCTGCTGACGCCGGAAACTGCGGCGCAGTACGTATGGATGCCGGAAATGGTGCGCCAGGCGGTATGCACACTGTCGTTGGGAGAAGAATGGCCCCGTTCCGGATTATTGGAACGGCTGGTCAAAGATGGGTATGAACGGTCTGAAAAAGTAGAACGGCGGGGACATTTCGCTGTCCGCGGCGATATCGTGGATATTTATGCGGTTAACTATGAACACCCCGTTCGGATTGAGTTTTTTGGCGATGAAATAGACAGCATTCGATTCTTTGACGCCGATACCCAGCGTTCACAGGAAAATGCCGAACATATTGCCATCTTGCCCATGCGTCTGCCCGGGGAAGGAACGACGACGATACTTTCTTACGGAAATGAAGCGGACATCGTGATTTGGGACGAACCGGTCCGGGCGCAGGATCAGCTGAAAGCCTATTTAAAAGAAACGGAAGACCATCGCCGCATGGCAGGAGATTGGCGTTTCCTCAGCGACAGCGGAGCCGGAAAAAAACAGCTGGTACTCTCGCTGCTGAGCCAAAAAACGCCGTATCTTTCCGTACGGGAATGGCTCACTGTTTCCGCGCGCCCTGTAGCGGGATTTCAAAAACAGTTCCAGATCTTGGAAGAAGAGATTAGGGACTGGCTCGTCCGCGGCTATGCAGTGCTGCTGGCAGTAGCCGACGAGGGAAAGCGGGAAGCGCTGGCGGCCTGGCTGGAAAAAGAAAAGATTCCTTTCCAAGACAATGCGCAGGAATTGGCCGGTTCCCAGGTATTTTTATGGGACGGAAACGTTCAGGAAGGCTTTGAATTTCCTCAGGCAAAATTAGCGGTAGTTTCGGCGCTGAATATTTATGGAAACCAGAAGCGAAAACTGCGGAAGAAAGCCAAAAAAGGCGAAGAGATCCAGTATTTTACCGACTTGGAAATCGGCGACTATGTGGTGCATGACGTCCACGGCATAGGAAAATACTGCGGGATAAAGACGATCGAATCCTTTGGTATCCATAAAGATTATTTGGAAATCCAATATGCCGGCAAAGATGTTTTGTATGTGCCGAGCGATCAGTTAAACGTGCTGCAAAAATATATCGGCAACGAAGGGGACACGCCGAGACTGCATAAAATGGGCGGTGCGGAATGGACCCGGACGAAATCAAAAGCAAAAAAATCCATCGATGATTTGGCAGAATCGCTGGTGCAGATCTACGCGAACCGGGAGATCGTAAAAGGCCATGCCTTTCAGCCGGACACACCGTGGCAGCGGGAATTTGAAGACGATTTTCCCTATGAAGAAACGCCGGATCAGCTCAAAGCCGTGGCGGAAATCAAAGAAAGCATGGAACAGCCGCACCCGATGGATCGGCTGGGATGCGGCGGTGTAGGATTTGGAAAAACAGAAGTGGCGATTCGGGCGGTCTTTAAAGCGGTAATGGACGGAAAACAAGTCGCCGTGCTCGTGCCGACAACCGTATTGGCGCAGCAGCACTATAAAACGTTTACCAATCGATTCTATAATTTCGGCGTTCGCTGCGATGTATTGAATCGGTTCCGATCGGCAGGCGAAAAGAAAGAGATATTGGAACGGCTGGCGCAGGGAACCTGCGATGTGCTGATCGGCACGCACAGCCTGCTCAATAAAAAAGTAAAATTCAAAGATCTGGGACTGCTGGTAGTCGATGAAGAACAGCGGTTCGGCGTGGCGCAAAAAGAAAAATGGAAAGAATGGGCCGCCGACATTGACGTGCTTACGCTGAGTGCAACGCCGATCCCAAGAACGCTGCATATGTCGCTGGTAGGCGTGCGGGAAATGAGCGTGATTGACACGCCGCCGCAAGACCGGTTCCCTGTGCAGACCTATGTGACGGAATATGCGCCGGGAACAGCAAAAGACGCCATACTGCGGGAATTGCGCCGCGGCGGGCAGGTGTATTTCATCTATAACCGCGTCGCATCGATCGACAAGATGGCCGAATCGCTGCAGGCCATGCTGCCTGATGCAAGAATCGCAGTCGCGCACGGGCAGATGCACGGCGCTCTCTTGGAACAGATCATGATGGATTTCTACGAAGGGAAATATGATATACTGCTTTGTACGAGCTTGATAGAAAACGGACTGGACGTGCCCAATGCCAATACGATTCTGATTTACGACGCGGACCAGCTCGGGCTGTCGCAGCTGTACCAGATGAGAGGACGCGTAGGGCGGAGCCATCGTCTGGCTTATGCATATTTATTCTATCGGCCGGACAAATCGCTGACAGAAGTAGCGGAAAAACGATTGCAGGCCATTCGGGAATTCACCGAACTGGGTTCCGGATTTAAAATTGCCATGCGGGACTTGGAAATCCGCGGCGCCGGGAATCTCCTGGGGCGGGAACAGCACGGCAATATCGCCAATATCGGGTTTGCCATGTACTGTCAAATGCTGGAGGACGCGATACGCCGGCTGAAAGACGGCAGCGAATATACGCCTCCCCCGCCGGATACCGTGCTGGAAATTCATGTGGATGCGTTTATCGATGAAACCTATATCTCGGATATGACGCAGAAAATAGAAATGTACCGCCGGCTGGCAGCCTTAAAAACGCTGGACGAATGGAGCGAACTTGCTGATGAAATGGTCGATCGCTTCGGCACGCCGACTCAGCCTGTGGAACAGCTGCTCAAAGCGGCGCAGCTGCGGCTGCGGGCCAGCCTGCTGGGCATTGTATCGGTCGTTCCTAAACAGGGACAGCTGGACGTGAAATGGCACGACAGCAAACCGATGGCAGACTGGGCGATGGAAGAAGTATCGCCGTACTATTGGAAACGAATTCGTTTTCTGCCCGTAAAACCGTTGGAACTTAGGGTGCAGATCGACGATCGGAAAGATATCCTGTCCTTTTTAGACGGACTGCTTGCGGAACTGGAAAAGAAAACGAGCGCAAAGGAGGGAGCCGGTGAGTAAACATATCTTTTTAAAAGGCGCAATGATTCTGACGATTGCCGGGATTATTGTAAAAATTATCGGCGCTGTCAATCGGATTATTCTGTCCCGTATGCTGGGCGGCGAAGGCATCGGACTGTATCAATTAGCATATCCGGTGTATATTTTGGCATTGTCGTTCATCGCGGCAGGCATACCGATTGCCATTTCTATCCTGATAGCGGAAAAGCGGGCCGTATCAGACTGGGCGGGAGCGAGAAAAATCTTTCACGTATCCCTGAAAGTATTTACCGCAGTAGGGCTGGGCACGGCAGTTCTTTTCTATGTCCTGGCTTCCCAGCTGCTCGAATGGGGCTGGGTGCGCGATGAACGGGCGTATTTGGGGCTGATCGTACTGGCGCCGGCGCTGTTCTTTGGAATACTCATGGGCTGTTTCCGCGGATACTTTCAAGGCTATCAGCTCATGCTGCCTACTGCCATTTCCCAGATAGCGGATCAGTTTTTCCGAGTCCTGTCCATGATAGGACTGGCGTGGTTTTTCCTGCCCTGGGGATTGGAATATGCCGCTGCGGGAGCGGCGTTCGGCGCAGTGCCGGGAACGGCGGCCGGCCTGCTTTCCCTGCTGATCTGTTATCGGTATTACAAAAAAAGTCTGGGAATAGAAGTAGGCGGGGAAGCGCCAGCGGCGGTGCCGGACAGCGCCGGGCGGATTGCAAAACGGCTGCTCCTGCTGATGATCCCCGTATCGATGGCAAATATCATGATGCCCGCAGTGGCAAGCATTGATTTGGTCATCGTGCCGAACCGGCTGCTTGCGGCAGGGTATACCATAGAAGAATCGACGGCGTTATTCGGTTATTTGACGGGAATGGCGACGTCTCTCGTCAATTTGCCCGCAATCGTAACGGCGGCGCTGGCGGCGGCTATCGTCCCTGCCGTATCGAAAGCCTTTGCGGAAAAGAACTATCCGGCGCTGTATAGAGACAGCAACGCCGCCATGCGGATTATGAACGTGCTGACCATGCCGATGGCCGTAGGAATCGCCGTGCTGGGCGTGCCGATCTCGCAGATGCTGTATGCAACGCCCCATGCGGGAGCTGCGATCGGCATCATGGCATGGGGAATATGGCTGCTGGGCCTGCAGCAGGTAAGCGCCGCTATTTTGCAGGGCATGGGCCATACGACGATCCCTCTGCTGAATATGATCGCAAGCGCAATCGTAAAAATCGCGCTGAGCTGGCATTTTACCGCCATATACGATATCGGCATTCAAGGCGCTGCCTGGGCGACGAATATCGATCTGGGACTGGCAGCAGCGCTGAATATGTACTTTTTAAAGAAATACAGCGGCTACTGCCTGCGAAAAAAAGAAATCGTCAAACTGGGCGGCCTGTCGCTGACCATGGGAGCAGCGGCCTGGGGGATATATACCGGTTTATATCAGATTACCGGACAAAATACCGGATCGCTGCTGACCGCGATCGGAGCGGCGGTTATTCTCTACGCAGCCGGCCTGATCGGCGGCAGACTGATCACGCCGCAGGACGCGGAAAAACTGCCGAAAGCAGGGAACACCGCGGCAAAATGGATACGGAAAATACAAAAATAAAGGAGAACAATCATGGGAACTATCTATATAGCGGGTCTGGGGCCGGGAGAACCGGGACTGATCACGACGGAAACAGCCGCGCTGCTGCATGCGGGAAAACGCGTGATCTTGAGGACGGCCGTTCACCCGACTACTGCCTGGCTGGACGAAGAACAGATACCGTACGAACATTGCGACGCCATGTATGAAGAAGGCCGCACCTTTGAAGAAATATATAATGCAATCGTCGAATATATCTGGCAGTGCAGCAAAACGGAGGACGTAGTATACGTCGTGCCCGGAAGCCCTTTGGTGGCGGAACGGACCGTAGTGCTGCTGCGGGAAAAAGGAAAAGAAAGCGGACGGCAAGTAACGATCCTGTCGGGAATGAGCTTTTTGGAAGTCCTTTATACAGCCGTCGGCTTAGATCCGGTGCAGGGCGTGCAGATCATCGACAGCAAAGACGCTGACACCCTGCCGCTGGAGATTTCGTCGCCGCTGATCGTAACCCAGGTATACAGCAAAGCCGTTGCGTCGCAGGTCAAACTGGCGCTGATGGATCGGTACGGCGATGAACATGAAGCGCTGCTGGTATACCATTTGAGCCTGCCGGACGAAAAGATCCGGCGTATCCAATTATATGAACTGGATCGGATTGATGAAATCGATCATCTGACGAGCGTGGTCATGCTGGGAAAAACGCCGGAAAAAGCGGAAGAATTTTCCCTCTCTCCGCTGGCGGACGTCGTGGCAGAACTGCGGAGCGAGCACGGCTGTCCCTGGGATAAACTGCAGACCCACAGCACCCTTCGCCGCTATTTGCTGGAAGAAGTCTATGAAATGCTCGAAGCCATCGACACGCAGGATATCGATAACCTGAGAGAAGAACTGGGAGATATCCTGCTGCAGATCATTTTCCACAGCCGCCTGGCGGAAGAAGCGGGATATTTTACCGTTCAGGACGTCATTCAGGATATCTGCGATAAGATGGTTCGCCGCCATCCCCATGTATTTGGGAAAATAACACTTGAAAACACGGCGGAGATTATGGTAAACTGGGATACGTTAAAGCAACAAGAGAAAAAAGGCCAGCGAAAATGCGTCTTGGACGGTGTTTCCAAAGGGCTTCCATCTCTGCTGCAGGCTCTCAAGCTTCAGGAAAAAGCGGCAAAGGTCGGCTTTGACTGGCAGAACGCAAAAGAGGTTCAGGAGAAAGTCTTTGAAGAATGGCAGGAAATAACAGACGCCGTTCAGGAAAAGGATGCCGTGCATATGGAAGAAGAGGGTGGAGATCTGCTGTTTGCGATTGTAAACTGGCTGAGATGGTTGCGGATTGAGCCGGAAACTGCGCTTCATAAAGCCAATATCAAGTTTCGCCGCCGCTTCTCCCATGTAGAAGCGCGCGTAACCGCTTCAGGAAAGACCTGGGACAGCTTCACGCTAGCGGAGTTGGATCAATTTTGGAATGAAGCGAAAGCGGCCGAAAAGCGTTGCTGAAAGAGGAATGTTTATATTTCTGGCGAAATACATAAGTGACAAATTCAAAGGAGGATCTGTTATGAACAAAACAGAATTGATTGCAAGTGTTGCTCAGAAAGCAGAATTAACGAAAAAGGATGCAGAAAAAGCAGTAAAAGCTCTTTTCGATACGATTGCTGAATCCTTGGCAAAAGAAGAAAAAGTACAGGTTATCGGCTTCGGTACGTTTGAAGTACGTCACCGCAAAGAACGTGAAGGCCGCAACCCGCAGAACAACACGATCATCAAAATTGAAGCGTCCAAAACTCCGGCATTCAAAGCCGGCAAACAGCTGAAAGACTTGATCAACCAGTAATTTGCTGAGTATCATATAAAATACTTCGGGAACCGTTCCGAAGTATTTTTTTTCTGCCCGAAAAGAGGATAGTATGCTATAATACGGAGTGTAAGCTAATCACGAGGTAAGAATAATGAAACGAAAGAAAATATTGATCGTAACAGCCTCCATCGGAACAGGCCATACGCAGGCGGCAAGGGCGATAGACGAAT
>UREG01000057.1 GCA_900546795.1 uncultured Veillonellaceae bacterium
TGCATCGCACCATACGGGTTCTGCACCAGCATTATCCGCTGCGGACATGCCGGACGATGAGCACGGATCGGCCTTGCCTCCAATTTCATATGAACCGCTGTTTGGCGCCTTGCGCGCATCATGTCAGCCGGGAAGAATATCGGAAACTGGCAGAGCAGGTATTGCTGTTTTTGGAAGGAAAAAGCGGCGCTCTGATCCAGTCGCTGCGGCAGGAAATGGAGCGGCTGGCGGAAAACCTTCAGTTTGAACAGGCAGGAATACTGCGGGACGATATTCAAGCGCTTATGAAGATACAGGAACGGCAGCATGTATCCTTGGAAAAAGGCGATATGGATATCATGGGTATTGCCCGTTCTTCCCTGCAGAGCTGCGTGCAGATTTTTCAGGTGCGCGGCGGCAAGCTGATGGGACGGGAAACCTTTGTAATAGACAACAGCGAAGCGGAGCAGGAAGAGGAAGTGACGGCTGCTGTACTGATGCAGTATTACGGGCAGGGAGCGTTTATTCCCAGGGAAGTCGTCGTGCCTGCATTGACGGATACCGACTTGTACAGCCAATGGTTTACAGACAAAAAAGGGCAGAAAGTATCGGTCCTTATCCCGCAGCGGGGATACAAGAAAGACTTGCTTGCTATGGCGGCGGAAAATGCAGCTACGCTGCTGGAACAGCGGCGTCTGCAATGGCAGCAGGATTATGACAAGACGTCCGGAGCGGTGGAACGGCTGGCGCAGGCCCTGGATCTGCCGCAGCGGATGGAATGTTTTGATATTTCCCATACCCAGGGCAGTGAGACAGTGGCGTCTATGACCGTTTTTGAAGGCGGCCGGCCGGCAAAAAAAGAATACCGGCGGTTTAAATTAAAAACCGTGCAGGGAAAACCGGATGATTTTGCATCGATGGCAGAAATTATGTCCAGACGGTATGGAGAAAAAGACTGGCCGCTGCCGGATCTGATCGTGATCGACGGCGGTAAAGGCCAGCTGTATGCGGCGCTGCCTCTCATTCGGCAGGCCGGCGTGCAGGACGTACCGGTCATTGGGCTGGCGAAACGGATCGAAGAAGTATTTGTAGAAGGACAGTCGGAGCCGATTCTGCTGGATCATCGGTCGCCGGAATTGCAGCTTTTGCAGCAGATCCGGGACGAGGCGCATCGGTTTGCCATCACCTATCATAGAAAATTGCGGGGAAAACGAAATCTGGTCTCGGTACTGGATCATATTCCCGGCATCGGACCGGCGCGGCGGAAAGCGCTGTGGGCAGCCTTCAAAACGATGGACGAGATGAAACAGGCGGACGTAGAAGCGTTGGCGGCAGTTCCCGGTATGAATCGTCCTGCCGCCGAACGGGTATATGCGTTTTTTAGGCTGGATAAAGAAGATAAACTGCATACAGTGCAAAACAAAGGATAAAGGAGACAGGATATGAAAAAGATATGGATGGTAATACTGGCCTTCTTGCTGTTGATCGGCGGCATGGGCATATCCGGATATAATGGTCTGGTAACCATGAACGAGCAGGTCAACGGACAGTGGAGCCAGGTAGAAAATCAGCTTCAGCGGCGGGCCGATTTAATTCCGAATCTGGTGAATACCGTAAAAGGATATACGGAACATGAAGAAAAAACGATTCAGGCCGTAGCGGATGCCCGGGCAAAATTGGCCGGCGCCCAGCAGCCTGCGGATATGGCGGAAGCCAACGACCAGCTGACCGGGGCGCTGAATCGGCTTTTGGTGATCGCAGAGCGGTATCCGGATTTGAAAGCCAATCAGAATTTTCAGGCGCTGCAGGACGAATTAGCGGGAACGGAAAACCGTATTGCCGTGGCACGGCGGGACTACAATATGGCAGTGCAGAATTATAATGGCCAGCTCCGTTCTTTCCCTACCAATATCTGGGCGGGAATCTTTGGTTTTTCTGCAAAAGAATATTTCAAGGCCTCCGCTCAGGCACAGCAAGCGCCGGCTGTCCAATTTTAGAAAATGAATAGCGGAAGCGCGTATAACCGCGCGGGGAAATCTATATTTCGATTTCTCCTGCAAATAACCGCCTGCCTATGGCTTTTGCTGTTGGGGACGGCAGCTGCCAGCGGGGCGGATATTCCAAAGCCGATGCAGGGTTCTCTCTATGTCCAGGATTTTGTGCATATCGTTTCACCGGAGGACAAGCGATGGATGGAACAGGTCGGGCGGCAGCTGGAAGAGCAGACCCGCGCGCAGGTGGTAGCCGTAGTGGTTCCCGATATGGGCGGTGAACCGATAGAAGAATATGCGACGGAAATGTTCCGCAGCTGGGGGCTGGGAAATAAAAAAGAAAATAACGGCGTTCTTTTGCTTATTGCCATGAAAGAACGGCAAAGCCGGATCGAAGTGGGGTATGGGCTGGAAGGCGCCCTTTCCGACCATTTGGCCGGACGGATACAAGATCGGTATCTGATTCCGGATTTCCAGCGGCAGGAATACAGCAAAGGAATCCGAAACACTTATGGCGCAATCGTGTCTGCTGCTGCCAGGGAGTATAAAGCGGCATTAAAAAATCCGGATCAGGCAAAGACTGCGGCGGCGCACAGCGAAAATGCCGAGCTGCCCTGGTGGGCACAGCTGCTGCTTATCGTTGGTGCCGCGATATTTTTGCTTATTGACTGGACGCTGTTTGGAGGAATGATGACCATTACGCTGCTGCAAATCGTGCTGCGCCGAGGGGGAAGAGGCGGCGGACGATATGGCGGACGATATGGCGGAGGCTCTTCCGGAGGCGGCGGAGCGGGGAGAAATTGGTAAAGATATTGAAAAATATAATGTTCCTCATAAAAAAAAGAATGCATTATATTTATGAATTCTCATAATAACTATTGAAAATTAGCATTTTAACGTGCTATAGTGTATATAAATAAGTGCTATCGTAGTATGGTGAACGGCGCGTATCAGTGTATGGTTGTCTGCAATTGGGAGGGGTTTGCTATGGTACCAGAAACAAATGATCGGATCACAATAGAAGGAACGAGCTTGAAAACGTGGAATCACATCTTGGTGGCAGTGTACATTTTGTCTATTCTGGAAGAAAGTCCGATGTATGGGAATCAGCTTCGGACAAAGATTAAGGATATGAGCAACGGATTATATCTTCCGAATCCAAATGCCTTGTATCCGGTTCTTCGGATTTTAGAGGAAGAAGGCCATATTACGAGCAACATGGAAGTAGGAGAGAATCGGAAAAAACGGTTCTATTATGTAACGGAAAAGGGGAAAGCGCTGTATCCAAAAATTAAAGAAAGAACAAAAATTCAATGTGATTATCTCCGTGGATTTGTTGATGTTCTTCATAAAACTTTTGGAGTGTAAAAGTGCATTTACATCTAAAAATTTCTATGATATAATGGGAGATGTAATCTTATACCAAAGGAGGGAAGAAAAGTGAAAAAATACGTATGTATCATTTGCGGCTATGTATATGATGAAGAACTTGGTGATGCAGATGCAGGCATTGCACCGGGTACGAAATTCGAAGAGCTGGCAGAAGATTGGGTTTGCCCGGTTTGCGGCGTAGGCAAAGACCAGTTCGAAGAAATGCAGTAATTAAGAAAATTTCCTTTCCTTAGGGAGGGGAAATTTTTTTATATAAGAAAAGGGGCGGAAATAATGGATAAGAAACAGGTATGGGAACAGGCAAGAAAACGAATGAACGGAGCGTGCCGGGTATGTCCGGTCTGCAACGGTGCGGCATGTCGGGGCGAGATACCGGGCTTTGGCGGACTGCGGACCGGAGCGACGTTTCGCCGGAATCGGGAAGCGATTGAAGAATATCGGCTGCTGATGCGCAGCATGGGAGGCGCCGTTTCACCGGATACGTCTGTCAGCCTGTTTGGGCAGACGGCCGCGCTGCCGGTATTTTGCGCCCCGATAGGAGCGGCTGCGTTCAACACGTGGGACACGGAAAATGATCCGGAAAAAGTGGAATACGAATACGTAGATGCGATTACTGCCGGTGCGGTGCAGGCCGGTACGATCGGCATGACCGGCGACGGCGCGCAGGCGTTTGTTTTGGAAAGCGGGCTGGCGGCTTCCCGCCGTTTTCCGGGCCGGGTTATTCCTACGATTAAACCCAGGGAAGACGATGCGATCATAGAACGGGCTTTGCGGGCTAAAGAAGCCGGCGCGCCGGCATTTGCCGTAGATATTGACGCGGCGACGCTCATTAATATGCGTCTCTTGGGGCAGCCGGTGGGGCCGAAGAGCCGGGAAAATATTGCAGCGATCGCGGCAGCTGTGGATCTGCCTATGATCGTAAAAGGGATTATGACGGCAGAAGAAGCGAAGGCTTGTGCGGAAGCGGGAGCTGCGGCGGTGATTGTGAGCAATCATGGCGGCCGGGTAATGGACGGCATGGCAGGGACGGCAGATATGCTGCCGGAGATTGCCTCTGCCGTCAAAGGAAAGGTGCTATCGGCATCGACGGCGGTATCCGAACAGGGGAAGACATTTTGAAAGTATTGGCGCTGGGCGCAGATTTTTGCCTGATTGGCCGTCCGATGGCGGTAGGAGCGTTTGGCGGCGGAGCGGAAGGGGTAGCTCTCCTGCTCCGAGAACTGCAGGGACAGCTGCGTGATGCGATGATGATGGCCGGCGTATCTTCCATAGCCGATATATCTTCTGAAATTGTCAGAAAGATCGTATAATAGAAGGGCGCACTTATTGACAAAGACTAGGTGCATAGCTATAATAGTATAGTCGAGGTAAAAATATGAAACTACAAGTAGAGCAGGCAATTCAACAGGCTGGTACACACTTTCCTTTTGCATTTGCACTTCCTGCCAAAGAGCTGGGAGATGTGAGTGCATTTCCTTGGAAGAATGAGGAAGTAAACATAGAAGGCGAATATTTTCATGACGGCCATCGCTTGGTGGTGATTGGAACTATTCATACTGCCGGTATGTATGAATGCTGCCGTTGTTTGACGGCGGTGCCTCTTGAACGGAATGAACGGTTTGAAGAGCGGTACGTAACGGATCCTGATGCCGACAGTGACGCACTGGTATATGACGGGTATGAGATAGATTTGACCGAAGTGATTCGGGAAACGCTGATTATCGGCGAGCCATATCAAGTGCTATGTCAGGATGATTGCAAAGGACTTTGTATCCATTGCGGTGCGAACCTCAATACTTCGCCTTGTCAATGTGATACCTTTGTAGCGGACCCTCGATTGGCAGTGCTGCAGACATTGCTGAAAAAATGATCAGAAGATACAGATCGATGACTATGTAAGGAGGTGCAGAACATGGCAGTACCAAAGCGTAGATTGTCCAAATGCCGTCGTGACAGACGTCGTGCTAACTGGAAACTGGTTGCTCCGGGATTTGTAGAATGCCCGCAGTGCCACGAAGCAAAATTACCTCATCGGGTATGCCCGGTTTGTGGTTTTTACAAAGGCAAAGAAGTCGTATCGGCTCAGTAATTGCAATGAACCCCAGCGCTTGCTGGGGTTTTTTAGTTTAGCGGACTTTTTATGGAATCGTATTGTTTAAAAGAAAAGAAAATTGGTATAATAAAAAGTACTATGTATGAAAGGAGCTCTCTGATGCGGGTAATGGGGATCGATCCGGGAACTGCTATTTGCGGTTTTGGGATCATAGATCAGGAAGGATCGCGGCTTCGGCCGGTACGCTACGGTGTGATAGAGACAACTCCAAAAGATACGGACGCGGCGAGACTGGCTATTTTATACCGGGAATTGTCCGTCTTACTGAACGAATATAAACCGGATATAGTCGGGGTAGAAGAGTTGTTTTTCAATCGGAACGTAACGACGGCGATCACAGTCGGACAGGCGCGGGGCGTGATTTTATTGGCAGCCCAACAGGCTGGCATTGAGATAGCCGAATTCACGCCGCTGCAGGTAAAACAAGGCGTTGTCGGTTATGGCCGGGCTACAAAAGAACAAGTCATATCCATGACGATGCGGCTATTGAATATACGGGAAAAAATAAAGCCAGATGACGCGGCAGACGCGTTGGCGGTAGGGATATCAACGGTATATGCCTGCCAATCAAGGCGATTGAACAGGACGGTACAATTATGATCGGATATGTGAAAGGAACAGTGGCGTTTTTATTTGCGGACAGCTGTATGGTAGATGTACAGGGCGTGGGCTACACGGTATACATTCCCAATTCGACGAGACAAAAAATTGCGGTCGGCGATGAAGTGCTGCTTTTTACGTATTTGCAGGTATTGCAGGACGCATTGACCTTATATGGATTTTATACGCAGGACGAATATGAGTTGTTTAAGCTGCTGATCAGCGTAAACGGCATTGGGCCTAAAGCGGGGGTCGGCATATTGAGCGCGGTGAATCCGGACGGATTCCGGCTGGCGATTCATCAGAAGAATATCAGCGTACTTACAAAAATTCCCGGGATTGGGAAAAAAACTGCGGAACGGCTGGTATTGGAACTGCAGGATAAAGTTGGCGCTCCGGAAACAGCTGGCGAAGATAGTATAGAAGCTGCCGCTCCGGTTTCTGCCGGCGGAGCGGAACAGGAAGTATTGGCGGCGTTGATGAGCCTGGGCTATTCGGCGCAGGAAGTCATGCCGGTTTTGCAAAAAGAAGCGGCTCTTCATGACCAGGTGGAAACCCTGCTTCGCGCGGTGCTGCTTCGTCTGGGCAGCGGGAGGTAAATGGCGATGGACGAAATGAGAATCGTGGAATCAGCGGAAATGGACGGCGATACCTGGCAGTATAGCCTGCGGCCGCGGTATTTTAAAGAGTATATCGGACAGGAAAAAGCGAAACGAAATCTGGATATTTTTATAAAAGCGGCAAGAAAACGGGAAGAAGCGCTGGACCATGTGCTGCTGTACGGGCCGCCGGGATTAGGCAAAACGACTTTGGCCGGTATCATTGCCAATGAATTGGGAGTGAACTTTCGCATTACGTCCGGACCGGCGATCGAACGGGCTGGCGATTTGGCAGCGCTGCTGACCAATTTAGGAGAACGGGACGTGCTTTTTATTGATGAAATACATCGCTTATCCCATAGTGTAGAAGAAGTGCTGTATTCCGCTATGGAAGATTACGCGCTGGATATCGTGATCGGAAAGGGGCCGTCTGCCCGCTCTGTACGTATTGATCTGCCGCCGTTTACGCTGGTAGGCGCGACGACGAGAGCCGGATCTTTGGCGGCTCCGCTGCGGGATCGGTTTGGGGTCATCAGCCGGCTGGAATATTATACGCATGAAGAATTGGTGCATATTATCCGCCGGGCTTCGGAAATATTGGATATTGCCATAGAAGAAGGGGGCGCAATGGAGATTGCCCGCCGTTCCCGGGGAACGCCGCGTATCGCGAATCGCCTGCTGAAGCGGGTTCGTGATTTTGCACAGGTCGTGGGTACGGGCGTGATTACCGACGTATTGGCAGATCAGGCGCTGGAACAGCTGGAAGTGGATCGGTGCGGTTTGGATCGAACAGACCGGCGCGTGCTGCGGGCAATCATCGAAAAATTCGGCGGCGGCCCGGTGGGGATCGATACGATCGCAGCAGCGATCAGTGAAGAAACGGAAACCATAGAAGATGTATACGAACCGTTTTTGATGCAGAATGGATTTTTGAATCGTACGCCCCGAGGGCGGGTTGTGACCGAAGCGGCTTATCGGCATCTGGGGATCGAACCGCCGAAAAAAGACGAATTGGGTCGGCTGTTTTGAGATAGGAGGATATATGGGAAAACTGCTTATTATGGCAGGCGTTGTCCTCGTGGTTATCGGCTGCGTCCTGATGGCAACGGAAAAATGGAATTTTCTGGGGAATCTTCCGGGAGATTTTCATTATACAAAGGGAAACTTTTCCTTTCATTTTCCTTTGATGACGTCAGTGATCGTAAGCATAGCAGCAACGATCCTGCTGAACATTTTATTTAGACGTTAGGAGACACATACATGAAATGGAAATGCGTCGGTGCAGCGGCTCTGGCAGCGGTTATGCTGGCGGGCATGAGCTTTGCTGCGGAAAAATCACCGATTTTAGATATTGGTCTGATGGAAGGCCAGCGCACGGTAACGATAGAATCGGGAGCCGGGCTGGTTATCGAAAAAGCGGACGGAAAAACTTGGAAGAAATTAAAAAGCAAAGAGAAAGCGGAGATTATCCATAAAGGCGGAAAAATCTGGGTAAATGGAAAAGAGGCCGGCGATGCGATTACCATCGAGCCGGCAAGACAGGAAAAATCCACAACGATCCAAATCAATAACCAGTCCTATCGAGGCGGAGTAAAAATTATAGAAACGCCGAAACAGGATGGGATAACGGTCATCAATCAGGTAGAACTGGAAGCGTATTTATACGGCGTAGTAGGGAAAGAGATGGCTTCCGGCTGGCCGCTGGAAGCGCTGAAAGCGCAGGCGGTGGCTGCCCGGACGTTTGCGTCTTCTCATATCGGGTCGTATGCGGCGAAAGGCTATGATATGACCGATGATGTGAACAGCCAGGTTTACGGCGGGATCAGCGCGGAAGCACCGGATATTATTCAGGCGGTCGATGAAACAAAAGGCGAAATTATGACGTATAACGGCAAGCCGATCGAAGCCTATTTTAGTGCGAGCGCGGGAGGATATACGGAAAACAGCGAAGACGTATGGTCGGCAAAGATCCCGTATATTCGGGCGGTAAAAGATCCGAGCGACAAAATGCCGGCATACCGTTGGGAAACGACGCTGGCCGTTAAAGATCTGGAAACAAAATTAAAATCAATGGGGCGGGATATCGGCACTCTTCAGTCGATTATTGTATCGCCGCTGAATAAACGGCCGATGAAGGAAAAAGACCGGGGAATATCGGGCCGAATCAAGAAGGTTGTCTTTAAAGGCTCTAAAGGCACCGCAGAAATGACGGGAAATGAGATGCGAAGCGCGTTCGGATTAAGAAGCACGCTGTTTGATTTTTATTTTGGGAAAAATGTGCCGGAGAATATAGATAAGGATACGGTAAAGCGAAAAGACGAATTAAAAATTGGAAAAGAAAAGACACTGACCCTGGCAGGATACGGCTGGGGGCATGGTTTGGGCATGAGCCAGTGGGGTGCACGGCAAATGGCGGAAGCAGCCGGTAAAAAAGAGAAAGATGTATACCGGCAGATACTGAAACATTATTATACCGACATCAAAGTAGAGAAAAAATATAAATAAACTGCCTGAGCGCAGCAAAGGGAAATAGAGGTGTACACTTCGGTGAAAGTAACAGATTTTACATATGAGCTGCCGGAAGAATTGATTGCACAAACGCCGGTCGAGCCGAGGGATTCTTCCCGGCTTATGATATATGACCGCGCAACCGGAGAGATAGAGCATAAACATTTTTATGATATTGCCGATGAATTGCAGGCCGGCGATGTATTGGTATTTAATGATACCAAAGTAATCCCTGCCCGCCTGTACGGACATCGGCAGGGAACCGGCGGTAAAGTAGAAGTATTGCTGCTGACGCCAAAAGGCGGCGAGAAATGGGAAGTATTGGTTAAACCGGGGAAAAAAGCGCTTCCCGGCACGGTGATTGAATTCAGCAGCGAGCTGCGGTGCCGCGTGTTGGATAAAACGGATTTTGGCGGACGGTTGGTACAATTTGAATGCGAAGGATCTATGGATGAAATCGTTGATCAGATTGGGGAAATGCCGCTGCCGCCTTATATCCATGAGAAATTGCAGCAAAAAGATCGCTACCAGACGGTGTATGCACGCGAAAAAGGATCGGCAGCTGCGCCCACAGCAGGACTTCATTTTACGCCGAATCTGCTGGAAACACTGAAAGCAAAAGGCGTGGAGCTTGTTTTTGTGACGCTTCACGTTGGCTTGGGGACATTTCGCCCGGTATCGGCAGAAAATATCGAGGACCATCATATGCACCGGGAGTTTTATACGGTAACAGAAGCTGCGGCAGCGGCGATCAATAGGGCCAAAGACGAAGGCCGGCGGGTTATTGCCGTAGGGACGACTTCCGTTCGGACGCTGGAAAGTGCCGGGCAGTCCGGACGAGTGCAAGCAGGAAGCTATTGGACGGAAATTTTTATTTATCCCGGCTATACCTTCCATATATTAGATGGGCTGATCACGAATTTTCACTTGCCGCAGTCTACGCTGCTTATGCTGATCAGCGCTTTATCTGATCGGGAGAAGATCCTTCATGCATATGAAACGGCAGTAAAAGAACGGTATCGCTTCTTTAGTTTCGGCGATGCCATGTTTATACGATAGGAGGCACACAGTGGTTATACGATATGAATTGCAGGCGGAATGCGATGGTGCGCGGGCAGGGCTGCTCCATACGCCGCACGGAGTTTTTGAAACGCCGATGTTTATGCCGGTAGGTACGCAGGCGACAGTCAAAACGCTGACGCCGGAAGAATTAAAAGAGAT
>UREG01000058.1 GCA_900546795.1 uncultured Veillonellaceae bacterium
CCCCATGATGGTGCGGGATTTTCAGAGCGTGATCAGCAAGGAAGCGCGCCGGCAGATTCTGGAAAAAGAAGGCAAACTTCCGGCGGCGGTGGTTGCCTGCGTCGGCGGCGGTTCCAATGCGATGGGGCTGTTTTATCATTTTATCCCGGATGAAACCGTGCGGCTGATTGGGTGTGAAGCGGCAGGCAAGGGAGTGGATACGGCCTTTCATGCAGCAACGCTCACTAAAGGAAAATTAGGAATATTCCATGGAATGAAATCATATTTCTGCCAAAATGAAGCGGGGCAGATCGCGCCGGTCTACTCCATTTCGGCCGGTCTGGACTATCCGGGGATCGGGCCGGAACATGCGGCGCTGCATGACAGCGGCCGGGCAGAATATGTGCCGATTACGGACGATGAAGCTGTGGAAGCGTTTGAGTATTTGGCAAGAACAGAAGGGATTATTTGTGCGATCGAAAGCGCTCATGCCGTAGCGCAGGTAAGAAAAATAGCCGGTTCTATGAGCAAAGAAGATTGTATTATCGTCTGCTTGTCCGGACGGGGAGATAAAGACGTAGCCGCGATTGCCAGATACCGGGGCAAAGCGCTGACAGAATAAGGGGGACACGAACATGAATCGAATCAGACAGGCATTTGCAGATCATACCGCATTGATACCGTTTTTGACAGCCGGCGATCCGAATCTGGAAAAGACGGCGGAATATATTGCGGTGCTGGAGAAAGCAGGCGCAGATATCATAGAGATTGGAATTCCTTTTTCGGACCCTATTGCGGAAGGGCCGGTGATTCAGGCGGCAGATACCCGTTCTCTGGCGAACGGCACTTCTGTAAAGGATATATTCGCTCTGGTACGGAAGGTGCGGCAGACTTCCTCTATCCCATTGGTATTGATGACGTATGCCAATCCGGTCTTTTATTATGGCTATGACGCCTTTTTTGAAGAAGCGGCCAAAGCGGGAGCAGATGGGATCATCATTCCGGATATGCCGCTGGAAGAACGGGAAGAAGCGGCGGTGCCGGCAGCAAAACAGGGAATTACCATGATCTCGATGGCAGCGCCTAATTCCGATTCGCGGCTGCAGGCGATTGCCAGCGGAGCAGAAGGCTTTGTATACGCCGTTTCTTCTGCCGGAGTGACGGGCATGCGGGATACGATTACAACGGATATTCAGCAATTTACCGCCTCGATCCGCCGGTATACAGAAACGCCGGTTGCGGTTGGCTTTGGCATACATACGCCAGAACAGGCGAAAGAAATTGGCCGGTATGCGGACGGGGTTATCGTGGGAAGCGGCATCGTTCAGATCATCGCCGAACACGGAACAGAAGCGGCGGAACCCTTGTTCCAATATGTGTCTTCCCTGCGGGCGGCTTTAGACGAAATAGAGAAGTGAGAACCACAGACCTGCTGGCAACAGCAGGTTTTTTCTATTTTTTGGTATACTATAAGGAAAGGAGGCGAAAAATGATGTGGAAGAGGAGGAGTATGGCGCTGCTGCTGGCAGGGCTGTTTTTCTTTGGATATGATGGGTACAGCGCGGATAAGGATATCGTCATTTTATATACGAATGATATTCACTGCGGCGTGCAGGATAATGAAGGATTGGCGGCACTGGTGTATTATAAGGAGAAAATGAAAGAGGAAACACCGTATGTGGCGCTGGTCGATGCCGGCGACGCGATTCAGGGAACGGCGCTGGGATTTTTGACAAAAGGCGAAGCGATGATTCGGCTGATGAATGCGGCGGGATATGATGTGGCGATACCGGGAAACCATGAATTTGATTATGGAATGAACCAGTTCCTAGCATTGGCAGGTCAGCTGAACGGCGGATATTACAGCGCCAATATACGGAACAGACAAACGGGGGACTATCTTTTGCCGCCGTATAAACTGATGGAATTTGGCGGGACGAAGATCGCGTTTGTCGGGATAACGACACCGGATACTCTGCAATCTTCCACCCCTGTATTTTTTCAAGACGGCAGGGGGCAATACATCTATTCCTTTGGACAAGAAGACGGCGGCAGGCGGCTGTATGCGGACGTCCAGCGGGCGGTAGATCAGGCAAAAGCGGACGGAGCGGAATATGTCATTGCGGTAGCGCATATGGGGATCGGCGGCGTGCCGGAGATATGGAGCAGCGCGGCGCTTGTACGCCATACCCGGGATATCGACGCGGTTATCGACGGACATTCTCATGAAATCAATGAAACTACAATCGTGCAGAACAAAGAGAATGAGCCGGTGCCGATCACACAGACCGGTACTAAGTTAAAGCGCATCGGAAAAATGACGGTCGGGACGACGGGGCGCATCAAAATGAAGCTGCTTTCAGGCATTCAGGGCAGGGATAAAAAAATGCAGCAGCATATTGACGAAGAAACGTCGCGGTTGGAGACCGTCCTGGCGCAGCCGGTTGGCTGGGCGGATACGCCGTTATACAGCTATGATCCGGAAACGGGCAAACGGCTGGTGCGAAACAGTGAAACAAATTTGGGCGATCTGGTTGCTGACGCTCATCGGGCGGTACTGCATACCGATATTGCACTGTACAACGGCGGAGGGGTGCGCGGTTCACTGCCGCAGGGACAAATCATGTACCGCAATATGATGGAGGTACTGCCTTTTGGCAACGATGCAGCCGCGATCGAAGCGACCGGACAGGATATTTTAAATGCCCTGGAATGGGGCGCCGCGGCCTATCCCGATGAAGCAGGCGGATTTTTGCAGGTATCCGGGCTGACGTATACGATTGACGCCGATACGCCCTCTTCTGTCGTATGCGATGAATGGGGACAATTTGTGCGGGTAGCCGGACCGTACCGCGTCCGCAATGTAACGATAGGAGGGAAGCCTCTGGAACGCAGCCGGGTGTATACGGTTGGCGGCACGGCATATATTTTGCAGAACGGTGGCAATGGATTTACGATGTTTTCTCAGGCAAAACAAGTGCCGCGGGAAGCGCTGACGGAAACAGAAGTCCTGCTCCGATATATCAAAGACGAGCTGCAGGGACGGATCGGTTTCGGCTATACGGCGGTGCAGGGACAGGGGCGGATTCGGATAGAAAAAATGGGTAAAATATCTTGACAAAAAAATAAAGTGAATAGTATTCTAATAATAAGAAAAATTTCTTTCTCGTGAGAAATATTTCTAATCTAGCAAATCAATAAAACTATATATGAATTGAAATCGGGTGCAGACGCTTAAAAGAGAAATAGGTGAGATTCCTATGCTATCCCGTAGCTGTAATGCGGAGCCGGCTTTCATTAGGTCACTGGAAATACTGGGAAGACGAAAGCGGCGATGAAGCTAAGCCAGAAGAACTGCCTGATGGATACGTCGAAATAGTCCTGCGATGGAATGGGATGACGGCTATGAAATAGATAGGAAGGTACCGTTCCATTCCTGATTTTGTAGACGCTTTCTTTGCATGGCAGAGGAAGCGTTTTTTATTGGGATTTTTAGTTTTCCGGCAAGCGAAACCAGGAGAGCTCGGCCGGGAAGCTGGAAAAAATATAAGATGAGGTGTGGGAAATGAAGAAACAGAAGAAAGTAATGATTTTAGGGGGGGTACTTTGCGCGCTGGCAGGGAGTATGGTCTATGCGGCAGAAGAAACGCCGTCCTATGAGCTGGAAAGTATTACGGTAGAAGGGCAGGCCGACGTACTTCCCGGCGGTTTGGTCAATACGCAGGCTAAACTGGGGATCTTGGGCGATAAGAGCGTAATGGATATTCCTTATTCTGAAATGAGCATGACGTCTAAAACGCTGGATACGTTTTATGATCCGAGCCAGCCTTTGGCCAGTGTGCTCCAAAACAATCCGTCTATCCGCTCCAGCACGAGTTCGCCGATGTATACGGACTTTTCCATGCGCGGCATCAATATGAACGGGAACCATATGATGCTCAACGGCATACCAAGCTTATTTTACCAATTTACAACGCCGCCTTCTCATGTGATAGAACGGATTGATATCACTTCCGGTCCGAACGCAGGCGTAAACGGTGTGAGCATGTCCAATAACGGTACGAACAGCGGGGCGACTCCGGCTCCGGGCACGATTAATATCGTAACGAAACGGGCCGGTGAAGACCCGGTTACCCGGTATACGCAGACCTTTTCCGGACGGAGCAATCTGGGCGAATTTATCGATGTAGGCCGCCGGTTCGGTGAAGATAATGAATGGGGACTGCGCATCAATGCGGAATATATGGACGGCGGATTGGCGCTGCCGGGAGCTTCGAAAGAAGAACGGAATATTTTCTTTAATTTGGATCATAAGGGAAGAAAGAGCACGACGAATTTATTTGCCGGGCATTTTGACCTGCGTGTAGACGGCGGACAGCGGTGGTTTACCTTTGCAGGAAGCGGCAGCACCTTGCCTGGAGCGCCGGATTCCAAAAAGAATTACGACTTCAAAGAAACGACAAAATGGGTTCATGGCTATATCATGACCTTGAACCATGAACAGAATATGAACGACGATTGGGCATGGTTCGTCAATGCAGGTCAGTCCAGACGAAGCGGGAATAAATACAATTCGTCTTCCGCGCTGAAATTTGACGACAACGGAAATTTTGTCAGCGACAATGTGGCCAATGCGCAGAACGAAGAAGGGCGCAATGCATATGCGCAGATCGGGATCAAAGGCACATTTGAAACGGGCGAAGTCAAACACAACGTATCGCTGGCAGTGGACCGGTCGTGGGCCAGATACTGGAACGACAGCCACAATAGCGAAAAAGGGCTGATCGGCGGCGGTATTTATGACGGAGTCGTACATTTGCCGGGATTCTATCCGCTTCCGACCATGCGGTACGCCGCGCCGCAGTGGGAAGAAACCAACGTAGGCATTACGCTGGCGGATTCTTTGGAATACGGCAAATGGGAAGTTTTGCTTGCCGCTTCAAGAAAGCATGAAAGCTTCACCAACTATGCGAATAATACGCATTTTACCAACGATGACATTTTGCCGACGTACGGCCTGGTATACAAACCTAACGGCAAGGTATCGCTCTATGCAGGTCATACGGAAAGCTTCTCCCGCGGAGCGTTTGTTTCCGATGCAAAATACATTAATCAGGGCGAAACAATGCCGCCTGTATCGAGCGAACAGAATGAAATCGGGGTAAAATGGCAGAACGGCAGCCTGCTGACGACGCTGAGTTATTTTGATATTGATGAAGCAAACAACATTGACGTAGACTTGGGCGAAGGCAAACTTCTCTACGCATCGGACGGCAAGAACAAATATAAAGGCGTAGAATTGACGGTCAATGGGAAAATGGCGGAAAAATGGACGGTGACCGGCGGTCTCTTGTATCTGGATGCAAAACGAGATCATACAAAAGGCGGTGCGTCGGACGGCAAATTCGTCAACGGCGTTTCCAAATGGAGTACGGTGCTGGGCGTAGAATATGCACCGAATCAGGATTGGGGAATCGTAGCGCGGGCAATCTGGAATGATAAAGCCTATATCGACAACTCAAAAGCCATCGGAGGAAAAACGGAAATTCCGTCTTGGGTATCCGTGGACATGGGCGTACATTACAAAACGGCGTTCAACGACGTCCCTGTTACGCTGTCGGCCATGTGCTATAATGTATTCGATAAAGATTACTGGATGGGCCGGGGAAGTTCGACGACGTTTGGCCTTTCCATGCCGAGAACTTATATGTTCTCCGCGCAGTTTGATTTCTGATATACGGTAATAATAGAAAACGAGTAAAGGCGTCCCAGGAGAAGCTGTGCTTTTCCTGGGCTTGTCTTGCAGGAGCGAAATGTGGCGCAAAAGAATATGAAGAAATTTCTCATCATGCTGCTGGCAGGGCTGAACCTGCTGCTGGCCGGCTGCGGCGGATCGAGCGGCAGCAGTTCGGAGGCGGAGCAGGAGCAAGTGACGGTAACAGATAGTTTGGGAAGAACCGTCGTGCTTCCTCGGGTAGTAACGCGGGCCGTGGTGGTCAATCGATATAATATGGAAGTAGTAAAATCGCTGGGGGCGGCTTCGGCAGTCGTCGGTGCAGATTATGGGATTTATCAGGATCAGGCGGCATATGGCTCGTTGTTTGACCGCAGCCAAGTTGTCGCCAAAAGTCAGAATGAATTGAATTATGAAAAAATCATTGAGCTGACGCCGCAGGTGCTGGTGATTACCAGTAACGGCGCTTGGGAAGACGCGGTAAAAAAATTATCTCCTTTTGGGATACAAGTGGTCGTTATGGACGCGTATTATACGGACCAGTTTGCGCAGACGTATCGGCTGGCCGGCTCGGTGTTTCATAAAGAAAAAGAAGCGGAAGATTTCATCGCATATTTTCAGGACAAGATTTCTTATGTAGAGCAGCAATTGCGGGACGTACCGAAAAAGCGAGTGTATTTTGAATATAAACGGCCGGGCGTGACGACGGTGCCGGGCGATTATTTTTTCTATATGATCGAATATGCCCATGGCGATAATATTTTTAAAGACGCAAAAGGAACAGATATCGATATAGAAGCGGTGGTGGAACGGAACCCGGAAGCGATTATCAAAGTAGGCGAAGCGGGAGCCGATCCTTCCTATATGCCGCCGGCAAAAGAAGAATTTGAACGAAGAATACAGGCGCTGACGGCGCGGCCCGGCTGGGATACGATCGATGCGGTGCAGCATGGGCGGATACTTTTATTGTCCCAATATGTGCACGGCGCTGCGTCCAAGCTGCTGGGTAGTTTGTATATCGCTAAGTTTTTATATCCGGAATATTTGCCGGATCTTCATCCGGAAGAAGCGTACCGCACGTGGGTGACGTCGTATCAGGGACTTCCGTATATGCCGGGGCATACGTATCCCGCGTTTACTTTAGAAGAATAGGCAGGTTTCTTTATGTTGGAAAAAGAATATCTACGGGAACAGAGAAAGAAAATGGCATGGATCTGGGGACTTATCCTGGTAACTGCCGTGCTGGCTTATATATGTACGACGATCGGCATGAAGGCCGCGGCGCCGGGACAGACGATCATCGCGCTGCAAAAGGCCTGGAACGGTACGATTGACCAGGGGGCAGACGCGGCGGTGAATAAGATCATTTTGCTGTTGCGCATGCCTCGGGTGGTGCTGGCAATATTGGCCGGGATTGGTTTGTCTCTGGCCGGGGCGGTCATGCAGTCGGTAACGCGCAATTATCTGGTCAGCCCGTTTACGCTGGGGATTTCTTCTGCCGCCGCATTTGGCGCGTCGGTGTGCATTGTTTTTGGCAGCGGCGCTTTTTTTCAAAGCGATATCGGGATTGTAGCCAGCGCTTTCGTATTTTCCTGCGGCTGCGGCTGTATTGTATACGGCGTTTCCAAGCAGGTGGGGATCAAGCCGGGCGCGATCGTTCTGGTCGGGATTGCCCTGAATTATTTATTCAGCGCCATGACGGCGGCGATTGAGTTTTTTGCCAAAGAATATAAATTAGAAGCGGTGGTGCAGTGGTCGTTCGGCTCGCTGAACAAGGCGACTTGGGAGATCAACGGCTTGGCAGCCATTGTCGTATTAAGCTGTTTTGTTGTTCTTATGCGATATTGTTTAGCCTTAAATGCAATGGCCAGCAATGAAGATGAAATGGTAAAGAGTCTGGGGATTTATCCGGAACGACTGCGGACGATCAGCGGATTGCTGGCGGTATTGATGACGTCGGCGATCATTAGTTTTACCGGCGTTATCGGGTTTGTCGGGCTGATTGCGCCGCATATGGCGCGGTTCATTATCGGCTACGATCATCGGTATTACCTGCCGTTTGCTTCGGTACTGGGCGCACTTTTATTGCTGGTTTCCGATACGGCAGGCCGGTTTATTTTGTATCCGGTCCATATCCCCGTGGGGATCATCGTTTCCTTTTTAGGTGTTCCTTTGTTTATACACCTGATTTTGTCGCGGGGAAAAAGATTTCAATAGTACATGGAAATGCAGGTTGGAACGGTCTGTATTTTTCCGCATATAGGAGGTATTACGGTGCTTCAAATAGAAAAACTATCCTTTTCGTATAGACGGGACCGCCGTATTTTAGACAACATTTCTTTATCCATACCGGAGGGGACGGTACTGGGGATTTTGGGGCCGAATGGAACGGGAAAGACGACGTTTATCAAATGTATCAATGGAATACTGACGCCGGAAGAAGGCCGCATATGCCTGAATGGAAAAGAATTGCAGGGAATGAAGCGGGAAGAGCTGGCCAGGATTATGGCATATGTGCCGCAGTATACGGGGAGTTTATTTCCCATGAACGTGATCGATACGGTAATGATGGGGCGGATCCCTCATGTGGGGCAGCGGTTTACGCTAAACGATAAAGAGATCGTTTTTTCGATTTTGCGGCAGATGGATCTGGAGCGGTTTGCTTTTCAAAACATTCAGGAAATGAGCGGCGGGGAACGGCAGTGCGTGTTTGTGGCAAGAGCGATGGCGCAGCAGCCGAAGATCATTATTCTGGACGAACCGACGAGCAGCCTGGATCTTCATAACCAGCTCTTTATCCTTCATACCGTAACGGAACTGGCGCGTCAGCATGGCATCACCGTTATCATGACGATTCATGATTTAAATCTGGCGTCGTTATTCTGCACCAAAATCCTGATGCTGAAACAGGCAAAGATATTTGCGTACGGCGATGCGGCGGAAACGCTGACGGAAGAAAATATCAATGAAATGTATCAAGTGCGAACCAGGGTATCGATGGAAGACGGGTACAAATATATCCGGCTTTTAAAAGACTAGAGGAAATCAAAAGACGGGAGTGCATAGCGTGAAGGAATATTATATGGATCTGCTGCTGCTGGGGATCAAACCGTTTCATATGCTGCATTATCTGGGAGTCAATGGGAAGCTGTCCGGGAATCTGGCGGCTATTGATGAGATAAAGGGGGCAGTGCCCGTAGTATACGGCCCAAGAGGGTGCGGCTTTCATTACCGGTATGCGGCTCGTTCCCGCAATACGCCGTATTATGAATTGGAGTGTGCAGATTTTCGGGATAAGGACGTTATTTTTGGCGCGGAAAAAAAGCTGGTCACCCTTCTTAAACGGCTGGACGAAGAAAAACATCCGGAGATGATATTTGTGCTGCCGACCGTTGTTTCGGATATCGTGCAGGAAGACGTTGCCGGGATTTTGCGCCAGATACAGCCGGAAATAAAAGCGGTATTGATACCGGTGATTTCACAGGCCTTTTCCCATATGAACAAGAATAATACGCGGAAAAAGCTGAAAGAAAAAGCACGGCAGCAGGGAAGCCAGAAAAGTAATGAATCGGTGCTGTATGCCGGCTGCGGATATGTAGAAGTGATGGACGCGCTGGCAGAGACTGTCATGGAGCCGCAGGAACGGATAGCCAATGCAGTGAACGTGGAAACGTTCATCTGGGGATATGGCGGCGCCGGACAGCTGCAGCGGGTGGAAGCGCTGCTGCGGCAAATGGGAATCCGAATCCATACCTATCTTCCGGCGGCGGATTTGGCAGGGCTGCGAAAAGCGCCGGCAGCGGCGCTCAATATTGTGCGCAGAAAAAAATGGGCGATAACGATGAAAGAGCGGTTCGGAACAGAATTTTTTCATGTGGCGGACATGGCGGAATGGCAGGGAATCCAGGGCCTGCAGGAGTTTTATCGGACGATTGGAACCAAATTAGGAATGGAAGCTCAGGTCGAAGCGGTATTGGCAACGGAAGTGGAACGGATACAGGAACGATACGGCGAGTTGAAAGCGGAATTTGCACCGCATTCCTTTGCATTGGTAACAAGAGTGTTTACGGGGCTGCCGGAAAAAATAGCGTTGTATCAAAAAGAATACGGACTGCGCATCACGTCTATCGTGGTTGTGCGGAACCGTAATTTCCAAGAAGAGCATGGTTTAGATGACCAAACGATGGAACAGCTGCATCAAAGAATCCTTGCGAGAATGGAAGAGGTCGGCTGTAAAGCTCCCTTGCTCGTGAATCCGGACGATACCGCGCTTCAAAAAGCGCTGCAGAGCTGCGACTATGCCATTTGCGATACGGAACTTGCAGTGCGGGATATCCCGATCCCCATACTGCCTTCCTTTATCAGCCATCCTGTATTTGACTTTGACAGTTTTCTGGAAAATATGGAAGATATCGCAAGGAAGATGAAAAAGCCGGCAGGCGGCGGATCGCTGCTGTTAAAGGCCTGCGAATATGATGCGGATATGTATCCGGTTCCTCTGGACGACCGGCATACGCGGGCTGCGCGGGATATGTATGTGACGATGTGGA
>UREG01000059.1 GCA_900546795.1 uncultured Veillonellaceae bacterium
TGATTAATATAGAAAAACTCCGCGTCTTCCCAATCCAAGTCCTCAATTTGCGCCAAACTGTCCTCTCCGGACAAAATATATCGAACGGTAATTCCCGTCACTCCCGCTTCTTTCCATTTCGTTTCAAGTATGCGGTCCGTACCGTCCGTCACTATATACAGCACATCATGTCCGGCATTAGCCAAAGCAGCCGCAGCCGCCGATTCCCGGCTTTTTTCTTCGTCTTTGCCAACAATAATATACATAGTATCCGCTCCTTCTTGAGTAGTTCCTATTGTATATTCTATCTGCAGCAGGCAAAATCCTACATACGGCCATATTTTATTTTAAAATCTCTTTACCGTTTATTGCTGTATCGCCAAATCCCCATTTCCTGCGCATTTTTTATCAACTCTTCGCGAAAATCCGGATGAGCAATGCTAATAAGCCGTTCCGCACGTTCCCATGTCGATGCGCCGGCCATATTTACTTTACCGTATTCCGTTACCAGCCAATTCGCCTGAGTTCTCGGCACTGTTGCTATCGTGCCGGCAAGCAGCGTAGGCACGATACGGGATCTTTTCTCACCGGTTTTCTTATCGATAAAGACAGAGCTGAAACAGATATAACTGCGGCCGCCTTTAGAACGGTATGCGCCGTCTACAAAATCCATTTGCCCGCCGCTTCCGCTGATATGGCGGGTTCCGGAAGATTCTGACGATATTTGTCCATACAAATCGACTTCCACGCAATTATTAATAGAAATGAAATTATCCAGCTGACCGATCACAGCCGGGTCATTAATATAGTCTACCGGATAAGACGCCAGCCCCGGATTGTCATCTACCCAGTCATACATTTCCTGTGATCCTACGGCAAACGTAAAGGTTCCCTTCCCTTTATCCAGCGATTTGCAGGCATTCGTAAGCCGGCCTTTTTTAGCCATTAAATAAAAAGCGTCCACCAGCATTTCTGTATGCATCCCCAGATCCTTCAAATCCGAATCGGCAATCATCGCGCCAACTGCATTCGGCATACCGCCTACTCCCAGCTGAATCGTCGCGCCGTTGGGAATATCTTCCACAATCTGCGCGGCAACCACCGAATCCACTTCATTGCCCAGCGAAAAGGGAATTGTCGTAATCGGCAAAGACCCGGCTTCTACGATATGATCTACCCGAGAAATGTGAACCGCTTCTTCACTGCCCCCAAGGCAGCGGGGCATCGCTTCATTCACCTCTACAATAATGATCTTTGCTTTTTCCAAAATAGCTGCATTGGCAGAATTATTAAGTCCAAAGTTAAACCATCCATGCGAGTCCATTGGAGCTACGGTAATCATCGCCACATCTACATCTAAATACTTTCTATAATACGACGGCTTGTTCCTAAATGTCATCGGCGAAAAACTGCACATCCCTTTCTGCCACAATCCCCGTTCATATGCGCTCATATGCCAAGAGCTGTACGTAAAGGTTTCCCGAAACGGATCGCACTCGGCAACTTTTCGTGGAGCAAAGGTAAAGGAACCTCTGACCTTTACATCCTTTAGTTCTCCTTTTCTCTTTGCCAGCGCCGCATCCAGCAAAACCGGCTGGGACGCTGCCATGCCATAATCTACCCAATCGCCGGACTTCACGGTTTGTACCGCTTCTTCCGCCGTACACACTTTTCGTCTATATTCTTCCTGCCAAAATTCCACGTCTTTTCCTCCTGCATGAGTTATTTGTATATTTCTTATGACTTCATTGTACCCTAAATCTTTCGATTTGTATACAAGCCCTTGCCAAGGATATTTCTTTTTGCTATTCTATACAAAGAGTGCGAAAGCGTTTTGCCGCACAAAGGGGTACACCACCGCGGGTGTAGTTCCTTTGTGCGGCTTTTTTTTATTGCAAAGGAGGTATTCGCTTGATCATTGTAAACGGAAAATCCATAGAGGAAGCCGGCCATACCGCTGAAACACTGCTTTCTCTGCTGGGATTCAAGAAAGAGTATGTCGTTATCGAATATAACGGCGCTATACTGCCGCGGGCTGACTATGATTCTGTAACACTTCAAAATGGCGACGTATTGGAAATCGTCACGTTTGTAGGCGGAGGCTGATATGAAGGTCATCGTCAATGGCATGCCGCGAACCATTCCGAATCAAACTGCCGCAGGCTCTCTGCCGGAGTATACCGGAGATAATTGGATTGCGGTAAACGGCAAACGCGTCTCTCCTTCTCATCTCATATCTGAAGGCGACGACATTCAATTTTTGTCCCATACACTTCCCAGCGCCGGCGTGGTGGAAGAACTGCTCTGCAAGCGATATGGAAAATCCTGCTGGCAAGATTTTCAGCGCGGCGTTGTAGGCATTGCCGGACTGGGCGGCCTGGGCTCCGCTATTGCGGTACTCCTTGCACGTTCCGGCGTCGGTACGCTTCATCTGTTTGACGACGACTGCGTCGATATTACCAACGTATTTCGCCAGGCCTATGATCTGTCGCATTTGGGCATGTATAAAACAGAGGCGCTCCGGGATATTATTGCCCGCATCACGCCATATACGAAAGTCGTTCTGCACACAATGCGCTTAGAAGAACACAATATGGCAGAAGCATTCAGGAATATCCCTATTCTCTGCGAAGCATTTGATGCGCCGCAAACGAAAGCGGCGCTGGCAAACATCGTATTATCCATGCCCTCTGCCCCCATACTCATTTCCGCTTCAGGCATGGCCGGCATCGGCAGCAGCAACGCAGTCCAAACAAAAAAGATTACCGACCGCTTCTATCTCTGCGGCGACGGCACTTCTTCCATCAATACGCCGCCCGGCCTAATGGCGCCCCGCGTCACACTATGCGCCGCCCATCAGGCCAATCTTGTTCTTTCTTTATTACATTCATAATATGGAGGTCTTATCTATGTCTGCATCCGATACATTTCAATTAGGAAATCACCGTTTTTCTTCCCGCTTTATCCTGGGTTCCGGAAAATATTCTCTCGATTTAATCCAGGCAGCCGCACAAGAAGGAGGAGCGCAAATCATCACGCTGGCGCTGCGCCGTGCCGCTTCAGGAAATACTGCCAACATTTTAGACTATATCCCTGAAGGAATCACCCTGCTGCCGAACACTTCGGGCGCCCGAACTGCCGAAGAAGCCGTCCGCATTGCCCGCCTGTCCCGTGAACTTGGCTGCGGCGATCTCATAAAAATAGAGATCATGCGAGACAGCAAATACCTGCTGCCAGATAATGCCGAAACGGTGCGAGCCGCCAGCATATTGGCAGAAGACGGATTCACTGTTCTTCCTTATATGTACCCTGATTTATATGCGGCCCGGGATCTGGTCTCTGCCGGCGCTGCTGCAATCATGCCCCTTGGCGCTCCTATCGGAACCAACAAAGGTCTTTGCACCAAGGAATTTATCCGTATTTTAATCGATGAAATCGATCTTCCCATCATCGTAGACGCCGGTATCGGCCGTCCTTCTCAAGCCTGCGAAGCAATGGAAATGGGAGCTGCCGCTGTTATGGTCAATACAGCAATCGCTACCGCCGGAAATATTCCGCTTATGGCGAAAGCATTTCGTCAGGCAATTGAATCCGGCCGCGCTGCCTATTTGTCCGGACTGGGCCGCGTGCGTCAGCATGGCGAAGCCTCTTCCCCACTCACCGGATTCCTTAGAAAGGAGGAAGCATAATATGCCGGCGCCTTATGTAGATCCTACTATATATTTTCCTGATATGGAGCAGATCAATTCTTCGATGCTTGAAGAAGTCCTTACCTTCCGCAATGCTTACGATGCGTCTTATTATACTTCTTCCCATGTAGAACAAGCGCTTGCTAGCGACCGGCTCACGCCGGAAGATTTCATGGCCCTTCTTTCCCCAGCAGCCCTCCCTTATTTAGAGGAAATGGCGCAAAAATCACAGCTGGTTACCCGCCGCCAGTTTGGCAATTCCGTGTACATGATGACGCCTTTATATCTGGCCAACTACTGTGAAAATTATTGTATTTACTGCGGCTTTAACTGCCACAACAATATCCACCGCGCTAAACTGAACCGCGATGAGATCAAACGGGAAATGGAAGCCATTGCCAGCACAGGACTGCAGGAAATCCTCATGCTCACGGGAGAAAGCCGCTCCATGTCCAATGTAGAATATATTGCGGAAGCCTGCCAATTAGCACAGCAGTATTTCCAAGTCGTCGGCGTAGAAGTCTATCCGATGAATACCGATGAATATGCCTGCCTTCATCAAGCCGGCTGCGATTATGTTACCGTATTCCAGGAAACCTATCATTTACCGACCTATGCCAAACTGCATTTAGAAGGACATAAACGGATTTTTCCATACCGCTTCTATGCGCAGGAACGTGCTGTTTTAGGCGGTATGCGCGGCGTAGGGTTTGCCGCGCTGCTGGGTCTGGAAGATTTCCGCCGCGACGC
The DNA here is from genome assembly GCA_900546795.1 of uncultured Veillonellaceae bacterium. Classification (GTDB taxonomy): domain Bacteria; phylum Bacillota; class Negativicutes; order Veillonellales; family Megasphaeraceae; genus UMGS915. The sequence continues at coordinate 4,419 of UREG01000059.1, forward strand.
ATTGTCAACGGGCATGCATGCCTATTTGCTGCAAAAGAAATATCCTCATGCAGAAATTTCTCTTTCCTGCCCTCGTCTCCGCCCTATCATCAACAATGATAAAATCAATCCGAAAGATGTTCATGAACCGCAGCTGCTGCAAATCATCACCGCATATCGTCTGTTTCTCCCGTTTGCCAATATCGTTATATCCAGCCGGGAATCCGCCCGCTTCCGCGATCACGCCGTTACATTAGGCGCCACCAAAATTTCTGCCGGCGTTTCCGTTGGCATCGGCGGACATGAAGAAACGGCAGAAGAAAAAGGCGATGGCCAGTTTGAAATCTCTGACGGCCGTTCCGTTTCAGAAATCTACAATATGATCTGCCGCCAGGGATTGCAGCCGGTCATGAGCGACTCTCTCTATGTGGGATAAAAAAATCATTGCTGTCACGCACCGCGGCTTGTGCCGGGAACCGCTCGAAGAAAAATTGAAGCAATTAGCACACGCAGAAATTTCCGCTGTCATCATAAGAGAAAAGGATTTACTCCCTGCACAATATGATGCATTATCCGCTGCTGCACTGCCTATATTTCAGAATAGTTCCGTCCGCTGCATTCTTCACCACTTCGGAGATATCGCTAAAGCGCGGGGACACAGCGCATTTCATTGTTCTCTTTCAGAACTGCGTGCACATCCTGAATACGCCGGTCAATTTGCTAAGCTTGGCGTATCCATCCACCACCTGGAAGAAGCCAAAGAAGCGGAATCCCTGGGAGCCACGTACCTTACTGCAGGTCATATTTTTCCCACAGACTGCAAAAAAAGACTGCCCCCTCGAGGAATTGCTTTTCTGGAAGAAATTTTATCTGCCGTATCCATTCCCGTATACGCAATCGGCGGCATCAATGAAAACACACTGCCTTTGCTAAACGGTCTGCCTATTGCAGGTATCTGCATCATGTCCGGCTTTATGACGGCCATCGATCCCATCGGATATGCCAGAAAACTGCATACGCTTTTACATAATAAAAACTAGGGAATTCTATTACGATTCCCTAGTTTTTCATTTCCTGCACCTCAGTATTTTATTTATATACTCTTTCCAAAAAACTCTTCCAATTTATCAAACGGTATTACTTCCGTCCGATCATACAAATCCACATGCCCCGCTTGCGGAACGATGTACAGTTCTTTGGGTTCTGCCGCTCTTTGATACGCGTCTTCACTAAACTCTCTGGAATGAGCGTGATCTCCTGCAATAAACAACACGGGCCGCGGCGCAATCAAGTCCATATCTTCAAACGGATAAAAGTTCATAAATTTTACATTACTGGTCAGCGTTGGCATTGTCGTTGTATTTGGACTGTATCCACGATCACTTCGGTAAAAATCAAAAAACTCTTTTTCAATCGGCGTCGAATGTTCATTTATAGTATATGGCGTTCCGCTGGTAAAAACTCTGTCCTTGCCTTCAAATTCCGCATACCGCTGCTGTGCTGCAGCAGCCAACAATTCTTTTTGCTGCTCTCTTGTCTGCGATCGGTGCAGTCCCCACCGGGTTGCTGCGCCCATATCATACATACTTACCGTCGCAACCGCTTTAATCCGCGGATCAATCTTTGCGGCTTGAATAGAAAAACTGCCGCTGCCGCAGATCCCGATCACGCCGATACGCTCCCGATCGACAAATGGCCGGGTTCCCAGATAGTCTGCGCAGGCGCTGAACGCCTCTGCATAGATATCCGTATTCACACTGCCTCTCGGTTCTCCTTCACTTTCGCCCCAATACGATTGATCGAAAGCGAGCGTCACATATCCCTTTTCCGCCATCTTTGCCGCATACAGCCCTGCACTTTGTTCCTTCACAGCTCCCATTGGCGCCCCTACAATAATTGCCGGGTATTTCCGATTTTCTTCCAGACTTTTTGGCGTATACAAATTGGCGGCTATCGTCATGCCGTATTGGTTTTTAAACTGCACCTTCTGTATCTGAACCTGGCTGCTGGTATAAAAATTATCGGCTCCCCGGCTTTTATCCGCCTTGTATGCGGGATCCGGCCCATTCTCTGCATGGTATTCCGCCGCTAGGCTTCCCCCGCATCCAATCATACTAAAAATCAAAGAAAATACCGCCAGCTGCGCGGTACGAATATATTTTTTCCTCATTGTTCTCCCTCCTTTTCCTTGCTTTTATTATAAAATTCCCTGCATTTCTATAGCAAATACTTGTCATTTATATACACACATGCTTTTAAAGCATATACAAACATGATATAGTATAGGTAAAATTTTCTCCATTATTTTATGAATGTATGTTTCATACTACTCTATTGTATTGCGAGGTAAACCATGGATATCCGCGTACTAAAATACTTCCTTGCGGTCGCCCGTTATCAGACCATCTTAAAAGCAGCGGAAAGTCTTCATATTACACAGCCAACCTTATCCCGGCAGCTGATGAATTTAGAAGAAGAACTAAACTGCAAACTATTTTTGCGAAGCAACAAAAAAATAACCCTGACTGAATCGGGAAAATTCCTTGCCAAACGAGCCGAAGAAATCATTTCTCTCACCGAGCATACCGCCTCTGCCCTAAAAGTACCGCAGAATCTGGTGAGCGGATCCATTTATATCGGCTGTGCTGAAACCAATACCATGAAGCATGTTGCCCGATTAACTAAAAATCTTTATACCCAATACCCGCAAATACAATTTCACTTATTCAGCGGCAATGCGGAAGATGTAGAAACTCGTATTGACAAAGGGCTGTTGGACTTTGGAATTTTAGTAGGTACATCTAATAAAAACAATTATAATTTCCTGGCGCTTCCCGCTGCCAACCGCTGGGGGCTGCTGATGAGAAAAGACCATTTCTTAGCAGAAAAAGAATATATCACCGCATCAGATCTAACTGGCGTTCCCCTCTTTTGTTCCCGGCAGGCGATGACGGACAATGAATTAGCCGGCTGGCTCAAAGGCGATATCTCTTCGCTTTCTATCATCGGAACCTATAACCTGATTTATAATGCCTCTCTCATGGTAGAAGAAGGCATCGGCTGCGCTCTGTGCTTAGAAGGCCTCGTTTATACCGGCTCTGACAGCCCTCTCTGCTGCCGGCCGTTATCCCCGGCTTTGGAAGTTCCGCTGTATCTAATCTGGAAAAAATACCGGCCTCTTACAAAACCGGCGCAGCTTTTTCTTGAACAGATGCAGCATATGCCTGCTTCTTCATAAAAAAACTCGTACACGAAGATGGAATTCGTGTACGAGTTTTTCATTTTGTCGTCCAGGTAACGATAACCACGCCAACTAATATAAGCAAAATTCCCACTACAGTAATCAGCTGCAGCGGTTCATGAAAAAAGTATACGGAAATCAGTACCGTTGCCAAGATCCCCAAACCGCTCCATAGCGCATACGCTACGCTGAGGGGAATAAACAGCATTACCTGCGACAGCATATAAAAAGAAATAGAATATAAAACAACCGTCGCTGCCGAAGCCCACCATACCGTAAAGCCCTGCGACAGTTTAAGACACGTCGTTGCTGCCAGCTCGCATGCGATCGCGCCTAATAAAAAGATATAATGCAGCATCTTATTCTCCTATCACCACGATGAAGTCTCCCGTATGAAGCATGCCGCCTTTTTCTACCGTAGCAAAAATCCCTCTTCTTGGCATAATGCAGTCTCCGGTCAGTTCCCGAATCGCACAGCCCATATGGCATTCCTTGCCGATCTGACTTACTTTCAGCTCCGTTTCCCCAATTTTTAACATCGTTCCCACGGGAAGCTTCCAAAGCACGAGCCCCGACGTCGTAATATTTTCTGCAAAATCTCCCGGTTTTACATCGAATCCTTTTGCCCGCATTTCTTCAATATCTTCTATGGCCAGCAAACTGATTTGCCGATGCATGAAACCGCCGTGCGCATCGCCCCGCAATCCCCATTGCTGCACGGCTTCCGCTTCTCTCACATTTTCTTTTTTTACCCCTTTACGTTCACTTATTGAAATTGCTCGAATATATCCTTCGTTCATTGCCTATCCTTTCTATTTCGTTTCTTTTTGCGAATCTTTCCATACAGTAATTCCTACTGCAGCTAAAATCATCACCGTGCCTGCGACAGTTTCTATCGTCTGCTGCTCGCCTAAAAGCCAGATTCCTAAAAATAAGCTGGTAATCGGTTCCATCGTACTGCAAATGGATGCCCGTGTCCCGCCGATCAGCTTCACACCGTATTGAAACAAGCATACTCCCATCGTCGTTCCCATAAAAGAACTCAGCATACAGTACAGCCAGCCCCGCAGGGTTTCCGGAATAATAAATTCACCGGCAGCAGCACTGTACAGCCCCAACAGCGGAGCCGTCATCAGACAAATATATAAAGCCAGCTTTGGCGCTTCCATATTCCGAAGAGAACTATGCCCCATATATAAAATATAAAAAGTATATGTTACACCGGACAAAAGCGCAATAGCAAATCCAAATAAACTGCCCCCGCCGTCCCAGGGAATGCACAGCCAGGCGCCGCCTAACGCCATCGCAACGGCCAGCACATGCGCAGCATACAGTTTTTCTTTAAAAAACAGCGCCGCTCCCAGCAATACAAACACGGCATAAGAAAAATGAAGAACTGTAGCAATTCCCGTACTGATATACTGATACGACATAAACAGCAAAAGCGCTGTGATGCCGGTTCCGGCAGTGACCAGCAGGAAAACGCGCCTTGCATCACCGGCCGATATAGCCAAATTTATCCCAGCATATTTTGTATATAGATAAATCAGAGGAATGCTCAGTCCAAAACGATAAAACAACAATGCGCTCGGCGTCAATCCTTCCCGATACGCTTCAATTGCCGTAAACGGCAAAAAACCAAAAAACACAGCGGACAAAATAGCCGCCGTCAATCCATACCAATACCTTCGGCCCATTTTAAACCCTCGTTTTTACTGCCTCTCTCATATAATGACAACATATTTAGCGTAAAGTATCTTCTTATAAAAGTCAATATTTTCATCTGCTTCTAACCTAGACTGTCCTATTTATTTTGTATTTTTCTGTATATTTTCATCATAACATTTTTACTCTATACTCAGACTATGCATAAAACAGGGCCCTTTCAAAAAAGGAGACGATACAATGAATGAACGATATAAATTAAATACCGAATTAGCGCAAATGCTAAAAGGCGGCGTTATCATGGACGTTACCAATGCAGAACAGGCGAAAATAGCCGAAGAAGCCGGAGCTTGCGCTGTCATGGCTTTGGAACGCATTCCCGCTGATATCCGTGCAGCCGGCGGCGTAGCCAGAATGAGCGATCCTAAGCTGATCAAAGAAATTCAGCAGGCTGTATCCATTCCAGTCATGGCAAAGTGCCGCATTGGCCATTTTGCAGAAGCACAGATCCTCGAAGCATTGGATATCGATTACATTGATGAAAGCGAAGTCCTTTCCCCTGCCGATGACCTGCATCATATTAACAAACGCAATTTTAAAGCCCCTTTTGTCTGCGGTGCAAAGGATCTGGGAGAAGCGCTGCGGCGCATCAATGAAGGCGCAGCCATGATCCGCACAAAAGGCGAGCCCGGTACAGGCGATATCATTCAAGCCGTTCGGCATATGCGCCTTATCAACCGCCAAATAGCAGAACTTGCCGCCCTTCGCCGCGATGAACTGTTTGAACAAGCAAAAGAGCTGCAAGTCCCTTATGACCTCGTAGAATATGTATATGACCATCATCATCTGCCGGTAGTAAACTTTGCAGCCGGCGGTATTGCT
>UREG01000060.1 GCA_900546795.1 uncultured Veillonellaceae bacterium
AGAAAAACTCCTCACCTTGTCTTTCACTTCCTTCAACAAACAATCCCACTCCAACGCCCCATATCGGCAGCCAATACTCCTCCGCCGCTCCACTATCTTGTCTTATACTGCAATACCCCAGCAGAAATATCCCCCCCATATCCTAAAACCCATTTCTTTCTTCAATCAGAAAAAAGCGTGCCACTCCTTGACCTTCGCTCCCCTGTAACCCAGAGTTTCATCGCCGAATGATTTCACTCAAAATCACTAACCTACACTGCTGCTAAGCAAAAGATATTTTTATGCTTGACATGTTCTTGAGAATCAAGTATAATCAAACACGTTCCTAAAAGGGAGTAGCTCTCGGAATAAGTCAACATACTAACCGTGTAACGGTTTGGTTTATTCTTTGATGTCATATCAAAAGCGAGACTTTTAGACAATACAGGTGCTTTATGCCTATATTGTCTAAAGGTACTCGCTTTTTTGTTTTTCTTTTTAAGGAACATACGCTATTTTACTCATTTTTAGGAGGATGTATTATGAATTTGATTGCTTTATTATCTGCTTTCGCTTTTGTTGTATTGGCCGAAATGGGAGATAAAACCCAGCTTCTCGCAATGGCATTTGCCTGTAAGTTTAATTGGAAAACAGTCATGTGGGGCGTCTTTGCCGCTACGGTGCTCAATCATCTGGCTGCGGTTGCGGTCGGTTCTTATCTAACCACATTCATTCCTATCAGCTGGATCAAGATCGCCGCTGCTATCTCCTTTATCATTTTTGGATTATGGACAATCCGCGGTGATAAATTATCCGAAGACGATACAAAAGAACGAAGCAGAAGTCCTTTCTGGACTGTAGCGATCGCTTTTTTCATCGCAGAAATGGGAGATAAAACCCAGCTGGCTACCATTACCCTGGCCGCTCAATTCAATATGATCCTGCCCGTTTGGATCGGCACTACCATGGGTATGATGGTCGCCGACGGCATCGGCATCATTATCGGCTGTGTATTAGGAAAGCGTATTCCTGAACGCACCGTAAAATGGGTCGCCGCCCTGATCTTTATCGCCTGTGGCATCTGGGGATTAGCCGCAGAACTTTATTTACAGCCGACAGTATGTTAAAAGCAAGAGAGGAGGAAGCCAGCTTCCTCCTCTCTTGCTTTTTATTATCACGTTCATTTATAACACAAAAAAGCAGACACCGAAATGGTGTCTGCTTTTCTTTAGGAGTTTACTTGTATTTATGACAAATTAGCCCAAAACTACAAGAACGTCGCCAGTTTTTACATTGGAGCCGTTGCTTACGCGAATTTCGCTAACAGTAGCGTCGCGGTCTGCAGCGATTTCGTTCTGCATTTTCATAGCTTCGAGGAGAAGGAGGCAGTCGCCGCGTTTTACAGCCTGACCTACGCTTACTTTAACTTCCGTTACTTTACCAGGCATCGGAGCTTTTACAGTGTGAGCGCCAGCCGGTACCGGTGCTGCTGCCGGTGCAGGAGCTGCTGCCGGAGCCGGTGCTGCTACAGGAGCTGCTGCAACTGGAGCTACTGCTACAGTGCCTTCTTCTTGTACAGTTACTTTGTAGTCTACGCCGTTAACATTTACTGTGAATTTTTTCATTTCTACACATCCTCCAATATTATAAATTAACTTCTATGAAAGCTTTGCTTATGCAAAGTTTCTGCCATCCATTATTTTCTGTCTGCCTGCTGCAGCCCACATGGTGCTGGAGCGTTTAATCCGCAAAGCATGAGTGCATCCACCCTGGGCATGAATGATGGCAGCTGCAATTGCAGCGATTTCCATTTCATCGTCCATAGCGGTTACAGCAGCAATTGCTGCAATGACTTTAGGATCTACGCCGGTAGCGACGGGAGCCTGAGCGGGAGCAGTGGACGGAGCCGGAGCAACCTGTTTCGGTTCTTCCTTTTTACCGCCAAATAAGCTGCTAAAGAATCCCATAATATAGTCCCCTCTCCTTCAGATTATAATGGTATATTACCATGTTTCTTAGCCGGACGTTCTTCACGTTTGCTTGCAAGCATTGCAAGGGCAGTGATAACACGAGGACGGGTTTCTTTCGGTTCGATAACGATATCTACGAAACCTCTTTCAGCTGCTTTGTAAGGAGTAGCGAATTCTGCCACATATTCTGCTGTTTTCTGATCTTTATCAGCATCTTTACGGAAAATGATGTTTGCCGCACCGGCAGGTCCCATAACCGCGATTTCAGCCGTAGGCCAAGCGAATACCTGGTCTGCACCCAAGTCCTGGGAGCACATTGCCAAGTAGGATCCGCCGTAAGCTTTACGAGTGATAACCGTAACTTTAGGAACGGAAGCTTCAGAATATGCATAAAGCATTTTCGCACCGTGACGAATGATACCGCCATATTCCTGGTTAGTACCCGGCAAGAAGCCCGGTACGTCAACGAAGTTAACGATAGGAATATTGAAAGCATCGCAGAAACGAATAAATCTAGCAGATTTATCGGATGCATTGATATCGAGGCAGCCTGCCATTACTTTCGGCTGGTTAGCGATAATACCAACGCTCTGTCCATCAAAACGTGCAAAGCAAGTGATGATGTTTTTTGCATAATGTTCCTGTACCTGATAAATTTCGCCATTATCGACACAGGCTTTAATAACTTCCAGCATATCATACGGATGATTGCTGTTGTCCGGCATGATCGTATTGAGTTTTTCTTCCATACGATTCGGGTCGTCGCCAGTTTCAACAATAGGAGCTTCTTCCATATTGTTGCTCGGCAGGAAGCTCAACAGGTAACGAATCTGCTGGAGGCAGTCGTCTTCATCTTCTGCAGCAAAGTGTGCTACACCGGATACGCTGTTGTGCGTCATTGCGCCGCCGAGTTCTTCTGCCGTTACTTCTTCTGCTGTTACAGATTTAATAACTGCAGGACCCGTAATAAACATCTGGCTTTTTTCTTTTACCATGTAGATAAAGTCAGTCAAAGCCGGGCTGTATACAGCACCGCCTGCGCAAGGCCCCATGATTACAGAAATCTGAGGAATTACGCCAGATGCCCAAGTATTGTACAGGAAGATTTTACCATAGCCCTGAAGAGCATCGACAGCTTCCTGAATACGCGCCCCGCCGGAATCGTTGATCCCAATCAAAGGAGCGCCCATTTTAAGAGCCAAACGCTGTGCTTTAATAATTTTTGCAGCATGCATTTCGCCCAAGGAGCCGCCTTCTACAGTAAAGTCCTGTGCAAATGCGAACACCAAGCGGCCGTCAATTGTACCATAACCGGATACAACGCCTTCGCCCGGAAGTTCTTTCTTGTCCTGACCAAAGTTTACGCAGCGATGTTTTACCAATGCATCGATTTCAACGAAGCTGCCGGCATCAAACAATTTCGCAATACGTTCGCGAGCTGTCATTTTGCCTTTAGCATGCTGTTTGTCAATGCCTTTTTGGCCGCCGCCCATCTGTACTTTCGCCAGTTTCTGGTGAAGCAAATCAATTTTTTCTTGAACTGTTGCCATAAATTACACCTCCGATAAAATTATACTACGAGACCATTAATATAATCAATGGTCAATTCTTTTCGCTTTATTTTTCTATCGGCTGGCAAAGTTCAACTAAAATACCGTTCGTAGCTTTCGGGTGAAGGAAAGCGATCATTTCTCCGCCTGCACCATAGCGAGGTTTTTCGTCCAAAAGACGAACGCCGCGAGCTTTCAGGTCTTCCAAAGCAGCTTCCAGGTTGTCTACGCGCAATGCCATGTGCTGAATCCCGTTTTTACCGCCATTTTTTTCGATGAAACGAGCAATCGGGCCGTCCGGAGTTGTGGATTCCAAGAATTCGAGCTGTGCATCACCGCAAGGGAAGAAGCAAACTTTTACTTTCTGTTCTTCGATGATTTCATATTCCGGAGTAGGAACTAAGCCCAAAGTTTCCTGGAATAAGTTTTTTGTTTTTTCTACATCATCTACTGCAATACCAAGATGATCCACATGTAATACTTTAAATGCCATTTTACATTCCTCCTCTATTTTAATACACTAGCGGTTACATTTTCCACTACTGTATAAGGATCGTTTTCACGATTGTTTACGGCTTCCACCATCTTATCGAATTCATCTTTGGAAGTCACATGTTCCGCTACATATCTGCCGATATGTTCTTCGATCATTGCGGATATTTCGTTGCGGGTCCGTTCTTTCCGGCGTTCTGCCAAACCGTCTCCGTCTTCGAGATATTCCAAATGATCCTGAATGCTTTCCACAAGTTCTGCAATGCCTTCGTTGCGGCTGGCAACGGTCCGTTTAATCGGCGGACGCCATTCCACTTTTTTAGAATCAAGGTCCAGCATCATTTCAATTTCAATATTCAGTTTATCTGCGCCGTCGCGATCGGCTTTATTAATCGCAAAGACATCGCCGATTTCAAGGATGCCCGCTTTGATTGCCTGAATGTCATCGCCAAGTCCCGGTACTAATACGACCAGCGTCGTATCTGCACTCTTTACAATATCTACTTCAGACTGGCCTACGCCAACCGTTTCGATAAAGATAACATCCATGCCAAATGCGTCCATTAATTTTACCGCTTCCGCCGTTTTTTTAGACAAACCGCCCAAGCTGCCGCGTGTACCCATGCTGCGGATAAACACGCCCTGATCCAAGGTCAGGTCGTTCATGCGGATACGGTCGCCTAAAATAGCGCCGCCGGAAAACGGGCTTGTCGGGTCAACAGCTACAATACCTACTGTTTTTCCCTGTTCACGGTAATATTTTACCAATTTGTCTGTCAGCGTACTCTTTCCGGCGCCAGGAGCCCCTGTAATACCAATAACTTTAGCCCGTCCTGTGTGTGGATAAATCTGTCTCATAATATCAACATAATTATCTGCTTCATTTTCAACGGCTGTTATCGATTTTGCCAGAGCCAATCTAGAACCATTGAGTAACTCTTTTACCAGATCCATGGATTCACCGCCTTAATCTTGGTAAGGGGAGGATTTCTCCTCCCCTTCGCCAATTTATTTGTTTATGAACTTATTTTACGTTTGCGTTGATGAAGTCAACGATTTCAGAGGTCGGAGTACCAGGAGTAAATACTGCTGCTACGCCAGCTTCTTTCAGGCCCGGGATATCAGCAGCCGGGATAACGCCGCCGCCGATTACCAATACATCGCCCATGCCTTTTTCTTTCAAAAGATCTACTACTTTCGGGAACAAGGTGTTGTGTGCGCCAGAAAGCAAGCTCATTGCTACTACATCAACGTCTTCAGACAGAGCAGATTCAACGATCTGTTCCGGAGTCTGACGAAGACCTGTATAAATTACTTCGAAACCAGCGTCACGAAGTGCACGTGCTACAACTTTAGCACCGCGGTCATGACCGTCCAAGCCAGGTTTTGCTACTATTACTCTAATACGTTTTTCTGCCATAATGATTTATCCCTCCAAAGAATATATGCAAATTATACTAGGAATTAAAGAGTGGTATGTGCCTGGTATTCGCCGAATACTTCACGCAATACGCCACAAATTTCACCCAAAGTTGCATAAGTCTTAACAGCAGCCAAGATATGAGGCATCAAGTTTTCGTTTTCATCAGCTGCAGCTGCTTTCAAATCAGCCAATGCAGCGTTTACAGCTTCCTGATCACGGCCAGCTTTTACTTTAGCCAGTTTAGATTTCTGGAAATCACCTACGGAAGCATCTACGCGGAGCAAACCTTCAACCGGTTTTTCTTCTACCTGGAATTTGTTTACGCCAACGATCGTGCGGAGACCGCTTTCTACTTCCATCTGCCATTTGTAAGCAGATTCCTGGATTTCTTTCTGGATATAGCCTTTTTCGATAGCAACAACAGCGCCGCCCATTTCATCAATTTTCTTGATGTATTCCATAGCTTCTTTTTCAATAGCGTCTGTCATAGCTTCTACATAGTAGGAACCGCCGAGCGGGTCAACTACATCAGCCAAGCCGCTTTCGTAAGCAACGATCTGCTGCGTACGGAGAGCGATCTGTACAGAAGCCGGAGTCGGAAGAGCCAAGGCTTCGTCGCGGGAGTTCGTATGCAAGGACTGCGTACCGCCCATTACAGCAGCTGCTGTCTGAAGAGCAACACGAACGATGTTGTTGTCGATCTGCTGTGCAGTCAGCATGGAACCAGCTGTCTGCGTATGGAAACGAAGTTTCATGGATTTTTCGCTCTTAGCACCAAAACGTTCTTTCATGATGCGTGCCCAGAGACGACGGGATGCACGGAATTTAGCAACTTCTTCGAGGAGGTTGTTGTGTGCATTCCAGAAGAAGGACAGACGGCCTGCAAACGCATCAACGTCCATACCTGCTTTCAGAGCTGCTTCTACGTATGCGATACCATCGGCAATCGTAAATGCGATTTCCTGTGCAGCTGTGGAACCAGCTTCACGGATATGGTAGCCGGAGATGGAAATCGTATTCCATTTCGGTACATACTGGGAGCAGTATTCAAAAATGTTAGTGATCAAGCGCATGGAAGGTTTCGGAGGGAAAATGTACGTTCCACGAGCTGCATATTCTTTCAGAATATCGTTCTGGATAGTACCGCGGAGTTCCGTGCTCGGTACACCCTGTTTTTCTGCAACCGCAATGTACATAGCCAGCAGTACGGATGCAGGAGCGTTAATCGTCATGGAAGTGGAAACTTTGCCGAGGTCAATGCCGTCGAACAGGATTTCCATATCAGCCAAGGAGTCGATTGCAACACCAACTTTACCGATTTCGCCTTCGCTCATCGGATCATCGGAGTCATAACCGATCTGGGTCGGAAGGTCGAATGCGCAGGACAAACCAGTTGCACCGCTTTCGATCAGATAACGATAACGTTTGTTGGATTCTTCAGCAGTAGCGAAGCCAGCATACATACGCATCGTCCAGAAACGGCCGCGATACATTGTCGGCTGTACACCGCGAGTATACGGGTATTCGCCAGGGAAACCCAATTCGCTTTCATAATCGAAGCCTTCGATATCAAGCGGAGTATACAATTTGTTGTGTACTAAGTTTTTACGTTCTGGGACTTTTGCGCATGATTTTTCATAGGCAGCTTCATACGCTTCAATTTTGGCTTTCAAAGTTTCATTAGCCATGTTGTCATCATCCTCCTAAAGATAAAAAAGTGTTATTTTTTCATGGTTCCTGTCTGTAAGAACCGTGTATGCCAAGAAAGTGCTTCGTCCAAAATATGCGGTGTCTGCGCATTTTTTGTAGCAGCCGTAGCTCTTTCCAGGTAATCAAACAGCATTGGTTTGTAGTCCGGATGAGCGCAATTTTCAATAATGACTTTTGCTTTTTCTTTCGGACTCAAACCGCGTACATCAGCGATACCCTGTTCTGTACAGAATACCTGAACGTCATGTTCCGTATGGTCGATATGGGAACAGAACGGAACGATGGAACTGATGTCGCCATTTTTCGCAATCGAGCTGGTGCAGAAGATAGAGATATAAGCGTTTCTTGTAAAGTCGCCGGAACCGCCGATACCATTCATCATCTTCGTACCGCAGATATGCGTGGAGTTTACGTTACCATAAATATCGAATTCAATCGCCGTATTCATGGAAATAACACCCAACCGGCGGGACAGTCCCGGGTTGTTAGAAATTTCCTGCGGACGAAGAACGATAATTTTACGATATTCGTCAATATTGTCATAGAAACGTTTGAGACCTTCCGGCGACGGAGACAAGGCCGTACCAGAAATCAGGTTTGCTTTACCTGCATCGATCAAATCAAACATTCCGTCTTGAATAACTTCTGTAAATACAGACAAATCTTTGAACGGACCTTCTGCCAAACCGCTGATAACCGCATTGGCTACAGAACCTACGCCAGACTGCAGCGGAAGAAGATTCTGCGGCAAGCGTCCCTGTTTGATTTCATTGTTAAAGAATTCAATCAAATGAGCGCTCATTTTTTTAGCGTCGTCATCAATTGCACCAAGAGGTCTCGTTTTATCCGGTTTATCGCAAGGAACGATCGCTACGATTTTTGCAGGATCTACCGGAATATATTCCGTACCAATTCTATCACCGGCAGTTTTCATCGGAATTGGTTCACGATGAGGCGGATCAAGCGGTTCGTAAATATCATGCATGCCTTTCAAGGACAGCGGCTGCGTTACGTTTACTTCCACGATAACCTGTTTCGCCTGGGATACAAACGTCGGCGAGTTACCTACGGAAGTCGTCGGGATAATTCCTACCGTACCGTTGCATTCAACAATTTCAGCAGCTTCTACGATAGCCCAGTCCGGCTGACCGAAGAAACCATACCGAACCATCTGTGCCGTATGGCTCAAATGCTGGTCAATATAGTTGATATCGCCGGCATTGATGCGATTGCGGAGGTCTTTGTTCGTCTGATAAGGGAAACGCCGGTTAATACCGTTTACCCGTGCCAACGCACCGTCTGCTTCATCCCCTACCGAAGCACCAGTCCAAAGATCTACTTTGAACGGTTCTTTTTCCATTCTTTCTGCTAAAGCAAGAGGTACTGCTTTCGGATAGCCGGACGGAGTAAAACCTGAAATACCGATTTTATCGCCAGCTTTGATTTTTGCAGCAGCTTCTTCTGCTGTAACGATTTTAGATTGGAGTGATGTAGGCACTCTATCCAAAATGTTTATCATCGTTACCATCTCCTCATTGTTTTTATAAAGTCTGCTTTCGCAGTTACTTCCATTACAATTTTGAGCTCTTACTGCACTTACTTTATTATTTCAACAAAATTCGAGAAATTCCTTTAAGAAAATAAGTTTTTACAATAACTTTTATTATTTTATATAAAAAACTTATGTATTTAGGCAAAAAAACACGTTTTATTAAATCACTATTAAACGATTCTTATAACAATTTTATTCGTCATAAAATTGTTTTTGTTCGTGCATTCTTTCTCTTTATGTAGTTTATTCTTTCATAAGGAGAAAGTCAATATTTTTCCATAAATTTTTTATGTTCTATCTCTAAATAGCATGTATATACCCATATATACTTTTTGGTTATGATATAAAAAAATGATAGACAAAAACGCCAATCTGTGTACACTATTTCACAAATTGGCGTTCTCTATTTCTATTTTTTTATTTGCTTTTCTTCTGCCGCATATATATTGGCTAAAATCGCGGCGAATAACCAAAAAACGAGAGAAATCTGAGTGGCAAATAAATCATGGTCGCTGACGCTGCATATCGCGATGCCCAATACCATTACGATCATGCCGCTCGCATACGCAGCGTTGAATTTACTGTCGGAAATGCGCAGTATTTTCCAGCTCCACCACAGATTTCCAAAGAAGAACCAAAAATAGCAGGCTGCACCGAATATGCCGATTTCCGCCGTCATATGAATGTATAAGTTATGAGCATGATAAATAATGACGGACGGATCTTGGATAAAATAATTATATGCAGGGTAGACCAGCCAATACGCTCCCCATCCGATTCCTGTCAGCCAGTGATCTTCAATCATCGCTTCCGTACTGTCCCATAATGCATACCGCAGCATGATCGATGTATCTTCTCCGTTAAAAATCGAATAAAACCGAGTGACGATACCGCCGTGATAAAACAAGAGTACGAGCGCTGCAGGAATGAAAGCCAGCCACAATTTGCGATGCCCGAATAGTCCAAAGAAAAACAGCATAGCTCCTGCGCTCAGCCAAGCACCCCGCGAATAGGTCAGCACCAGGCAAAGGACAAACAGCAGCGTAAGCGAGATATATCCTATTTTATGGATACGTTTTTTGCTGGAGAATCCAAACGCTCCTGTAAAGGCCAAGATCATCAGTAAATATGCCGACAGCAAGTTGGGATTATATAAAGTAGAATACATCCGCCGCTTCAATAAGGGAAACGCAGCCGGATCTACCCAGTCCTGCATGGAAATATCGGTCAGCTGGCTGTATTGAAAAAATCCGTACAAGGCTACCATCACCGCGCCTGCCAGCGCTGCATACAGACATCGCTGCTGCTCTTCCCGCCCCCGCAGAAAATACAGCACCGCCATGTATAACCATACGTATTGGAATACGGTGAATAGATAGTTATATCCGCTAAATGCAGGATCCGGCGAAGCCAATACCGACACCAGTGCAATCGCCGCAAACCCTAACACCGGTCTATTCATAGGCACCGGCTGCCAG
>UREG01000061.1 GCA_900546795.1 uncultured Veillonellaceae bacterium
GCTGTTTCTGCATGGCGGCGGTGTATGCGGCGCCTGCTGGGAAGCGCTTCCCAATGGAGAGCCTGGCTGGCTGCAGTGGTTTTTAGAGGCGGGATATCATTGCTATGTTTCCGATGCGGTGGAACGAGGCCGGGCCAGTTGGTCGCAATATCCGGATATATATGAATCAGAACCTATTTTCAGAAGTAAAAATGAATCATGGACAAGTTTTCGCATAGGGATGAAATATGACACAGAACCCGGCAAGCGGATTGCTTTTTCCGATACGCAGTTTCCAATAGATTATTTTGACGAATTTACGAAGCAAACTATTCCAAGGTGGGTGACGAATAATCAGGCCATTTTAGATGCGTATAGAAGCTATATAGCGAAAGTGGGAAAATGCATAATCATCGCGCATAGCCAGGCGAGTGAGTTTGTCGGTTCTCTGATGAAAGAATTTGAGGACTTGATACAGGCAGTTGTATTGCTGGAAGGCTCCAGCGCGCCAGCGATGGAAAATCTTTGCATACATACGCCTACCCTGCATATTTGGGGCGATCATATACAGCCGGGAACCAATTGGGAAACATATCAAAAAAATATGAGAAGGTATGTAGAGGAACAGCTCAAGTTAGGAGCGCCGGTTACATGGCTGGAACTGCCTGAAATGGGAATACATGGAAACAGTCATTTTTTAATGCTCGATAAGAACAGCCGAGATATTTTTGAAATCGTGCAGACCTGGCTAAAGGAAAAAATAAAGTAGGCAGGAGCGGATTCGTATTTTGTGCGATAGGCTGATATAGTACGGCGTGCAATCTGGAGAGTATATCATGGGGATTATATGTCAACCATCAGAGAAGGTTTGACAAGAACATAGCGCTTTAAGAAAAAGAAGGGGAGAGAAGAACGCAGAGGAATGGAAAATAATTCTGATGAAAGGATTACGCACTGCTCTTGCTTAGGGCGGTAAAAGGGCGCAGTATCCATCACCCGACGCTTGCCGGCGAGAGGATAGGGCGATAGAAAAATGCGGATCGGCTGCATTGAAAAAACATAAACCATAGAAACACCTCTTTGTGAATGGAAGTAACAGGCCATCACAAAGAGGCGTTTTTATATCGATGCGGCATAGAAGACGGACAGCATACGCAATAATGAGGGGGAATATTTACTTCTTATAAAGTTAGCCGATGCCAGGAAATAGCCGGTAAATGTTGACGGAGGATGGAGAGAAAGGTAAACTGATAAAAACAACTTACATCTTGGGGGAGCGGGAGACCATGCTGCGGATTGATCAGGACATTTTGAATGTAAACGGTGCAATTTGTGATAATATTTCCCATTTTAAGGCAGATAAAAGGGGACTGTTAAGCCAAAATATACTGGCGCAGACGCGAAACTTCGTAGAATATATTGCCATCAAAATTTATGCGGGCGGTTCTGATGCGGACTCAAATGATTATGATTTCCGCAAGAAAGCATTGGAAAGTATGAAGCAGCGGAATGAGCTGAAGTTTTTGGATCGATTTCACCGGCTTCTCCAGAAATCGGTGTCCCACTATACGATGGATCCTGATGGGGCAGAACGGCTTATGCTTAAATACTATGAATACCTTCTCAAAATTAAACTGTATCTAAAAGAAACTTATGATTTGGAAGTGTTGGAAAACATCGAAGCCTTCCCATTAAATACGGATCATGAAAAGGAGGACTATTATAAAAAAATAGCGGAACGAATGGAGCAGCCCAGTCCGCATAGCCGGGTTGTTGCTTATAATGACCGCTGCTACATACAAAAAATAAAACCGTTTTTCATCGACCGAAAGATTTACTATGAAGTTACGTTTACAGCTGCCATGGCGAATGCAAGTAAAATAGAATGGACGACTGCCTTTACTTCCATGGAGATCATGGATAACTATGCGGTGAAATTTTCCCTTCGGGAAGATGTCATTCGGATTTTCAATAAAGATATTCCCATTCGTATCATCGACCAGTATGAAATATCGATTCGGCCATGTGAATGGGAGAACTTTTCTAAATTTTTTGGTCCGCCTATTTCGTGCAGTACGAACTCTACGGAATACAAAGGATTGATGAACTTCATTGCTGCGTCGAAAATGCCGCTGTCAGAATTGGTAAGCGGTGAGCAGAATTTCTACGATTCAGTGAAAAAACAGATTATAGCGAAACCTCAGAGCACTCCCCTCTATGATGTTCTGGATGAGTGCCGAAAGATCATTATTCCTAAAAAGAAGGGTTCTAATGTATTGCGCTATCTGCTGCACAACATGAACAATCGTATTATAAAAAGTCAGTATCAAGTGTGGAAGTGCCGTACATTATCCAATCTTTATCTTCGTCATGGCTGTATTCCGTTTGATCAGATGCCGTACTGCACCTCTCTTTGCCGGCACAATCCGAGGATATATGACCTGCTTGAATCCATTCCCATACATAATCGGGAGCATGAACTTTTTGCCAGGTATATAAAGAACAATATAGAAAAAGGAAAGTGTCTTTTCAATCATAGAAAGGATCTGGAAGCCTTTGAAAATATTGATCAATTAATAGAAGTATATAACAACTCTCTTTATAGGGAGCATTCTGCACGTCAATTAAAAGAATATAAACAGCATATTTATATAGAACAATATGCAGACGACTGCCGTGCCATTATAGAACGGCTGCAGGCGCTTTCTTCCCGAGGATTTGCAAGGCACACCTGCGAGGCAGACGCATGGCTTTCTCTTGGCGAATACGTTATTGATGATCCGGAGAAAAAAGAAATACTTCGGCAGCTTTTTGCTTCTTCTAAGGTCGCGCTGCTATACGGTTCGGCCGGAACCGGAAAGACTAGGTTAATACATTATGCGGCAAATTTAAGGAACGATAAGAAAAAGATTTTTTTGGCGAATACCCATGTGGCAGTGGATAATATGAGAAGAAAAGTCAAGGCAGATCACTGCACCTACTGTACGATTAAAACGTTTTTAGCCGGCAAGGCATGGAGGGCGAAATACGATACATTGTTTATTGATGAATGCAGTACTGTGAGCAATCAGGATATGAGGAGCATACTGGAAAAAGCGAAGTTCAGCCGGCTTGTTTTGGCAGGCGACTGTTATCAAATAGAAGCGATTCATTTTGGAAACTGGTTTAGCTTGGCGCAAAAGTTTGTACCGGCAACTGCCGTATTTGAGCTGAAACAGTCTTACCGAACGGAAAATAAACACATGCTGACGATTTGGAAACGGGTGCGCGAATTGGATGATTCTATTTTAGAAACCTTGGTAAAAAATCATTACACTGCCAGGCTGGATGAATCCATTTTTAAACCCGGCGACCAGGACGAAATCATACTGTGTCTGCACTATGACGGCCTTTACGGCATCAATACGATCAATCGTTTTTTACAGCAGAATAATCCGAATGAACCCGTAGTGTGGGATGTCAGTACCTATAAAGTAGGCGATCCCATTTTATTTAATGAGGCCAATATCTTTTCGCCCTTAATTCATAACAACACAAAAGGAAGATTGGTAGGGATTCATCGGGGAGAAAAGCAAATTCGATTTGAAGCAGAGCTGGAAAAGTCCATCACGGCGGACGAGGCTAAGGGATATCCGTTTAAACTTCTTGGAGAATCAGAGTCTGGCCGCTCGATTATTTCTTTTAATGTGAACAAATTCAGAAGCACCGATGAAGATGAAGGCAATGATTCGACAGCCGTTCCGTTTCAGGTAGCATACGCTGTTTCGATTCATAAAGCGCAAGGCTTAGAGTATAATTCTGTAAAAATAGTCATTACCAATGAATCCGAAGCTCGAATTACGCATGATATCTTTTATACAGCCATCACTCGGGCAAAAAATAAATTGAAGATCTATTGGAGTCCGGAAACGGAAAAGGCCGTTCTGGAACGGCTGAAAATAAGAAACTCTAATAAAGATGCCTACTTACTGGCACAAGTAAAAGCGCTTTCTCTGGCGAATCAAGCGTAACGGGAGTGTATCTGCCGGGCATGGAAGCGGCAGGCGAGCATGGTACAGGCTGCGGAGAGGATAGAGTGTGTGCGGGTTGGCGGTTGGCGGCGTCTCACTGCCGTTATTGATGAGGGGAATAAGATCAGATGAAAAAATGGCGCCATATCCCTTTTTTAAACGGTACAGCTGCATTTAGCCGAATTGGTTGGCGGTAAGTGCGGGGGCAGCATCCTATGAGCTTGATCGTTTCGTTATGGAGTGTATTCTAAGGCCGTTTTCCTGTCTGCTCTATTCGCAGATGGGATAGAATATAAAAAAAACTGCCGCCTGCATGATGCAGACGGCAGCAATGAGGAGATCCCTGCCTGGGATTGCCTTTGGAAGCGGCGATAAAGCGACTGCCGCTCTAAGTACATAGAGGAGCAGGCAGGGAAAGAAAACATAAGTGAGAGTGCCGGCAAGGCCGTGAGCCCGATACGGCGCGGGATGAACGGACTCACGGTGAGGAGAAAGTGCCGGCGGGTAAGAAGGTAATAAAAAGGATGTGTAATACGGCAAGAACGGCAAATTCCGTTCGTCAGCAGTTTTCTGCATGCTGCATGATGCTATCAGTTTCCCCGCGTAAAGCCTGATTGCATGCGGCAGGTATCGCATTAAAGTTTCCGGCGATACCCTATGAAAAGGGAGAAAATCTAGTATAAAAATCCGAAAAGCCGCCAGAAAGACAGAGATATCGGACGACTAAACCGCAGAATAAAAAGCGGTGCTGCCTGTCCTTTTGCGTGCACCTGCATGGCAGTAAGCCTTGCGCAGTCCAGCGCTGCTGACGCGATGTGCTTAATACTCCATGCGGGTGATCGTATAGCTGCCAGCAGCGACGATAATGGCAGCAGTTGCTGCCGGCAGTTGTACGAATCGTTCTCTGTCCACTATCTGGCTGGTTACCCTATCGCTCACCCATTGCGGATATCCTCGGCCCGGCAGCCGGTACAGGATTTCGCCGCATCAGACAAACAGCGCCGAAAAGCAGCGCTGCTGCATAGACAGCCTTTTTCCAACGATGGGTGTAAGCAAACCGGAACCGGCTGGAATAGAAAACCAGGGTCTTATGGGAGATAGACGATGGAAGGAGAAATCGTATCCAGCAGTCCCGATGGCAGAGAAGAAAAAAGAGCCGTCACCGCCATACCCAGCGTAAAAACGGCTGGACGGAGTGAGCGGAATAAAAACGCTTATGCGATCTGGTTGGGAAAGGGCCGCTCCCGGCGGGCAGGGAGAAAATCGCCGAAAAGCCGACGGTGCTGCATTGCCTGCTCGGCCGTCAAACTCTGCCGGGAAGCGGAAAGATGAGTTATAGAGTATCTGCTGTAGAGGAAGATGCAGATAGATGCCTATATTGGCTGTCTGTTGGTTGGGTGATACCGGGAGTTCCGGATACTGCATGCCCATTCATGGATATGGACTTCTCCGTCCAACGGGAGACATCTGTGATCGATGCACCACGAACAAAGATGATGCCGTCAGACGGGAGAAATATCCAGCGATCCATGTACTCTGGCGTGATGACAGGTCTGTCTGCTCTGAGCAGGGTAAAGCGGGAGCGAGACGCTGCCATCACTTCCTAAGGCGGCCATCCTTCTGCTACATGACCGGATAGGAACGCCTATCCTAAGGTAAGTATAAAAAAATACGGCCAGGATTCCAATGGACAAATCCTGGCGATTTTCTTGCTTTTGCATAAGAAACCGCCGCCGGCAGGAGAAAATGCCGGCGGCGGTTTTAGTGTGTATGGAAATAAAGATATCGTATCGTTTACAGCAGTCTATGCTGCAAATGCAGCGTGTGCTTTCTAGCGGTAGAAGCGGAGGCAGTCGGCATAGGATGCAGTTGTGGCTGCAAAAAGTTGGGCGAAACGGCAAAGACTAGCCGCCGTTCCGGCGTATCGGTTCTAAACTAGCGCCTGCGGACTGCCGGATTCTTAAAGGAAGGGGCGGGACAAGGTGCATATAGCCTTGCGAAAGAAAGGTGCGGAACGTACATGGGAGTCGTATTCCAGACCGCCGTCCAGCTCTTTTTCGACGATGGCTGCTGCTTTTTGGCTGCCGGTACGCCCAGTCCGCGATCTGCACATGGTGAGGGGCGTCTATACTCTCCAGCGCAGATGTCTGAACCGTTTGAACAACGCTTGTGCAAACGGAAGTAACCAGCGTGGCGGCAGCCGGTATTTTTTGAGCGGTCGGTTCATCTTTACCAAGGCAGGAGTATCTCAATACAGCCCGATGAAACGAAACGTTTTTCCTAATTTTTTATCTATGCTGATTTTGCTGCCAAGCAAGCGGACAGAAATGAAGTCGCGGCAGCAATTATAAGCGGTCGTTGAAGGTATAGCCGATGCCCCAGACCGTCAGGATATACTGCGGCGCGTCCGGTTCCGGCTCAATTTTTTTCCGCAGCTTGCGGATGAATGCCATGATATTGCTGTCGGCCGTATAAAATTCTTCTTTCCAGACCGCCTGATAAATCTGTTCCTTGGTAAATACGATCCCCCGGTTTTGGGCAAGAAAATATAAAATATCAAACTCTTTAGGCGTGAGCGCACACTCTGTATTGCCGCGGAGCACGCGGCGGCTGTGCGGATAAATGACCAGATCGCCGCAGGACAGATGGGGCTGCCGCCCCGGCCCTTCTTCCTGGTCCGCACAAGTGAGCTGCAGGCAGTCGGTTTCGCCGGACACCAGTTCATCGAGGCCGAAATACAGTTCTGCCGCAGACGGCTCTTCCGTCCATTTTCCTTTGATCAGCCGTTTTAACCAGTCCAGGACGGCGGCATCGGCAGAAATTTGTTTTACTGTTTTCATGCGCGCCTCCTGTCAGAACCAGTGGCCATACCGGTGCAGATACAGCCGTTTGGCAGCTGTGCCCACTATCGTATAGCCCAGGATCAAAAAGAATAAAAAGACAAAATAAGACGATGGGAGCGGAACGAACCCAAACCAGCCGGCCAGCGGCGTATAAATCAGCCCGGTCAGTGCAAACAGCGCGGCGGTCATGACCAGACAAGGCAGGCGGCCGGCGCGGCTTTCCAGAATAGGAACATGGCGGGTGCGGAGCAAATGAAACATCAAAACCTTGATCCATAAGGATTCCAAAAACCATGCAGTATGGAACAGCTGGATAAAGGCAATACGTTCCGGTAGAGATAAGAGAGCAAACTCATCCAGCGATGCCGCCGGATAAAACGTCTGAAACAGAAAGATAAAGGTGATCATATCAAAAACCGAACTGATCAGTCCGAAGAAACGCATGAACCGTCCCAGCCCTTTTCCCGACCAGGGGCGGGGAGAGCGGAGCATATCCTTGTCCACCCGATCCCAGGGAAGCGTAAGATTCATAAAATCACACAACAGATTCAGCAGCAGAAGCTGGAGCGCCGTCATGGGAAGAAATGGCAGGAACAAGGACGCCGCCGCCACAGAAAAGGCGTTGCCGAAATTAGAAGACGCGGTGATATACAAATACTTGCTTACATTGGCCATTGCGCGCCGCCCTTCCAAGATCGCCTGAGCCACAATATGCAGATCTTTTTTCAGCAGCATGACTTCCGCAGATTCTTTCGCCGCCCGCACGGCGGTATCGACCGATACGCCTACATCGGCAGCCAAGATGGCCGAGATATCGTTCATGCCGTCGCCCAGGAATCCGACCTGATGGCCGGCGGCTTGCAGCTCTGCCACGATCCGGGCCTTTTGATGCGGAGCAAGATCGGTAAACACAGAGGATGTTTCCACTGCAGATTTCCAGTCGGCATCACAAAACTGCGCCAGCTGCCCGCCTGTATACAGCGGCTCTGCTGCCAGTCCAAGCCGGCGGCAGATCGAACAAGTAGGCGCCGGCTGATCGCCTGTCAGCACTTTTACGGCAACCCCAGCCGATGCGAGCTGCTGCAAGACAGGAGCGGCCGACTTTTTCGGAGCGTCAAAAAAGACGATATAACCGAGCAAAATCAAATCCTTTTCATCGTCAGGCGTAAGGAGAGATACCGGATTCATCGGTTTATACGCCACGGCCAGCACCTTCATGCCGTCGTCCTGCATATCCCGGATGACCATATCGACCGCTGCGCGCCCGCTGGCTTCTATGGGGCGGATATTTCCCTGATATACGGCGTACGCACAGCGGTCATATACGCGGGCCACATCGCCTTTGGCCAGAAGCAGCGTGCCTTTTTCCTCGTGAGAAACAAGGACAGATACCAATTTGCGGGAATAATCAAACGGGATTTCCGATAACTTGGTATACGCATGGGGCAGCGCGGCAAAATGAGCGGATTGCCGGGGCATTTCTGCGCAGCGAAGAACCGAACGGTCAACGGCGTTGTCCTGATCGCTGTGGTACCAACTGGTAAGATACGCCATATCCAGAACGTTGGTGCTTTCCCCGCCTAAAATATCCAGATAATATTCCAGCGTCAGCTCCTCGCTGGTCAGCGTGCCCGTCTTGTCCAGGCACAATACGTCCATGGAGCCGAAAGCCTGCAATGCCTGGATATTCTTGATTAATGTCCGAGTCCGGCCGAGTGCGGAAGTTCCTTTGGCCAAACACACCGTAACGACCATGGGAAGCAGCTCCGGCGTCAGGCCGACCGCAACAGATAAAGCGAATAGGAAGGCTTGATGCCAATTTCCCTGCAAGAGGCCCGTTACCAAAAAGATCACCGGGAGCAGCACGGCGATGCAGCGGAGAAATACGAGCGAAATCGAATTCGCGCCCTGCCAGAATGCCGGCGCATGCTGCGGTTTGAGCTTGGACGTATACCGGCCGTATACCGTATCCGTGCCTACGGCAGCTACGATCCCTTCACCGCTCCCGCCGACAACGCGCGTGCCGAGAAACACCGCGTTGGATAGATGAGAAAACGTTTGCGGCGTATCCGGCGGCAGCGGAGCAGCCGTTTTTTCCACACTGCGGCTTTCGCCTGTCAGCAGTGCTTGAGAGACGAATAAATGCGACGCCTCAAGGATGCGGAGATCGGCAGGAACGCGCATACCCGAAGATAAAAGGACGCGGTCTCCGACGACCAGCTCATGGGAAGGCACGAGAACGACCTTGCCATGCCGGCGCACCTGCACCGCCGGCTGAAGCTGTTCGAGTAAAGAAGCGGCCAAAACCCCGGCCTGCCGCTCCTGACGAATCCGTACGGCCGTGCTGATACTTAAAATGCCGAGAATTACCAGACCTGTAATACCGGTAAACCGATACGCCACGTTTCCAAAACAGGGAATCGCCAGCGCGACCAGCGCCATTACAAAAAGAAGCAAATGAAACGGCGAGGTGAGCGAGCGGCGGATATAGAAAAACAAAGACGAACGCTTGCCGCTTTCAATCCGATTGACGCCAAACCGCCGCCGCATCGAAAGCACCTGCTCTTCTGTCAGTCCATCGGGAGAAAGATCCAGCTCCGTTTCGATCTGGGAGGCAGAAAAAAATAAAAACCGAAATAACCGTTCCGAAGGAAGCAATTTCAAATTTTCCATAAAAACTCCTTAAAAAGATATACCCTATCTTCTTGTTTTGTATCATAAAAGAGAGAGGATTGCAATATATAAAATCTATGATCCACCTAAAATTAGCAGTATAATAGAAAAGAATCTGCAATCAAAAAATGAAAACGTGCACCTAGAAAATAAAAATGAGAGCGCAGATAAAAGGAACGGACAAAGACGGCGCGGGGAAAGAATACGCAGGGGAACACAGCAAGAAAATAAAATCTGCCATTTCGGGCAGAGTGTTATCTCGATAAAAAGAGGACGAGAAACGTTCTATACAGATTGAAACTGTCATTTATCTAAAAACTAGTATTTCTTCCCCTAAATTAGCAGTATCTTTTGATAAAATATAGTATAATAAAAACAAGGCTATGTCACAACAAACAGTTGATAAATAGCCATTTTTATAGGGGAGTATCA
>UREG01000062.1 GCA_900546795.1 uncultured Veillonellaceae bacterium
TATGTAAAATATTTGGTAGGGGATATCGTACAGATGAAAAAGCCGCATCCCTGCGGTTCGCATGAATGGGAGATCACACGGCTCGGCGCGGATATGGGGCTTCGCTGCACCGGCTGCGGTCATCGGGTTCTGCTGAATCGGGAAAAATTTGAAAAAAGCGTAAAAAAAATCCTGACCCGCGGCACACCGGAACAGCAGATCCGCCCCAAAGACTATTTTGATAATTGACACAAAAAAGCTCTTTCCCTATAATAAATAAGATAGAGATCGTAAAAGCGGCGGTAGAACCAACGGAGGTTTTACCGCTCTTTTGGAGTAAGGAGGCATTATGAGATTACGAAGAAAGCCATGGATCGATGAAGCGATCAAGGAATACGGCGCGTTTGTGCATATGGAAGGATTGGACAGCCATCGCGGCGCATGGCAGGACGTATTTCCCGCCAACCGGCCGCTTCACGTGGAGCTTGGCACAGGGAAAGGCCAGTTCATTTCCCAAATGGCGGCGGTACATCCGGACATAAACTATTTGGGCATCGAAGTACAGCTCGGCGTCTTGTATTACGCGGCGAAAAAAACGGCGGATCTGGGATTGACCAATCTGCATTTGCTGCTGTTTGATATCGCTGGTCTGCAAAGTATTTTTGCCGAAGGAGAAGTAGATCGGTTCTATATCAACTTCTGCGATCCTTGGCCCAAAGCACGCCATGCGAAACGGCGGCTCACGTATCGGACGTTCCTCGACCAATACGCCCGCCTGCTGAAAGAAGACGGAAAGATCTGCTTTAAAACAGATAACCGGGAGTTGTTTGACTTCTCTCTGGAAGAATTTGCCGAACGAGGCTGGGAACTTTCCAACGTGACCTATGACCTGCATCAAAGCGGGCTGGAAGGCAATATCATGACGGAATACGAACAGAAATTCAGCGCGAAGGGCCAGCCGATCTGTCGGTGCGTGGCGTCTAAACCAAAAGAGGCGCAAAAATGAGACGGAGCGCAAAAGGGCTATGGACCAATATGATCCAGCCAATACAAGTGATCGTCGGGATCTTACTGTTTATTGGAACGATCAATATTTTTAGCTCCACTTTTGTAGAAGACCAGGCCGAACAAGGCAACGCCTATTATCATATTACCCGCCATCTGATCTGGCTTGCCGTAGGGCTGCCGACCATGATCTTTTTGGCAAAATATGACTATCGGAAATTTCGGGATATCCTGCCCAAGCTCATGTGGATCACCATGGTGCTGCTGGCGTTGGTGCCTCTTATCGGGATTGAAGTAAACGGCGCGCGGCGGTGGCTGAATTTAGGGATTACCTTTCAGCCGTCTGAACCGGCAAAACTAGTCGGTGTGGCTGCCGCCGCCATGGGGCTGACAGAAATGATCCGTCAGGGTATTCCGATCAGTTTCTTTTCTAAAGAACTCTTTCGCTATCTGTGGCCTGTCGCCGCAATGGTAGGCCTGGTCATGCTGCAGCCGGATATGGGAACCAGCATCGTTATTCTGGGAGTGCCTATCCTGATGACCTTTGTCAGCGGCGTGCCCTGGCGGGAAATCAAAATAACTGCTCCCGTGCTGGTGGGATTGGGCGTGCTGGCCGTATGGCTTGAACCGTACCGCATGGCCCGCGTAGTGTCCTATATCGATCCCTGGGCATACGAACAGACGCTGGGATATCAATCGGTACAGGGATTCATCGCCATCGGCTCCGGCGGTTTCTGGGGACAGGGAATCGGCAGCGGAAGCAGTAAATTCTTTTACCTTCCGGAAGTCCATACAGACTTTGCCTTTGCCGTTTTCAGCCAGGAATGGGGCTTCCCCGGCGTCGTGCTTTTGCTGACCCTGTTTGCGGCGTTTGTCTATTACGGCCTGGAAACGTCGCGGTACGCCCCGGATATATATGGCTCGCTGCTGGCGATGGGGCTTACGGTGCTCATCGGAGGCCAGGGACTGTTTAACATCGCCATGGTCGGCGGATTGCTTCCGGTAACCGGGATTCCGCTGCCGTTTATCAGCTATGGCGGCACGGCGCTTCTCGTGAATATGGCGGCCGCAGGAATTCTGATGAACGTTGCCAGAAAAAGCAGCCAGCACAAACGGTTTCATGCGATGAGCGGAAAGACCTGGTCGTAACGAAAAGAAGAAAGGTGATATATAAAAATGAAAAATTTTGTAGATGTAGAAGAAAAACTGCCTCTGCTGCAAACGATACCGCTGTCGCTTCAGCATCTGTTTGCCATGTTTGGCTCTACCGTACTCGTGCCATTTTTACTAAACGTAAATCCGGCGACGGCTCTTTTTATGAACGGTATAGGCACGCTCCTGTATTTGTATATTTGTAAAGGAAAACTCCCGGCCTACCTGGGCTCGAGCTTTGCGTTCATCTCCCCGGTACTGGCTGTGCTGGCGTCTCCCGGCCTGTCCTACGGCGACGCGCAGGGAGGATTTATCGCTTTTGGCCTGTCCTTTATCATCTTATCCTTTATCGTAGACAAAGTGGGCGTTCACTGGATCGATGTGCTGTTCCCGCCGGCGGCGATGGGAGCGATCGTTGCGATCATCGGTTTGGAACTGGCGCCGCTTGCGATGACCATGTCCGGTTTTATCGGCGATCCGATGGAAAGCTATCACATTCCCGCCGATTTGGCGATCACCGTATCCATGTTCACTCTGGTGGTAACGATCCTGGCTTCCGTATTGGGGCGGGGATTCATCGGCATCATACCGATTTTGCTGGGCGTTATTGCCGGCTATATCCTTTCGGCATTTCTGGGCATTGTCGACTGGTCGGGCGTAGAAAAAGCTGCCTGGTTTGAATTGCCGACTTTCTACCAGCCGACCTTTAATCTGAGTGCGATCATGATGATCATGCCGGCTCTCTTTGTCGTATTTGCCGAACACATTGGCCATCTCGTCGTAACGAGCAACATCGTCGGCCGTGATCTGGTAAAAGATCCGGGGCTGCACCGCTCTCTTTTTGCCGACGGCGTATCCAATATCATTTCCGGTATCGTAGGCTCCACGCCAAATACCACGTACGGCGAAAATATGGGCGTTATGGCGATTACCCGCGTCTTCAGCGTGTGGGTGATTGCCGGCGCGGCGATCCTGGCCATCGTATTTTCCTTCGTAGGAAAAATAGCGGCGGTTATTCATGCGATCCCCGTACCGGTTATGGGCGGCGTAAGCATACTGCTCTTTGGCATCATTGCCTGCTCCGGGATACGTATGCTCATCGAAAAGAAAGTAGACTATACGAAATCCAAAAACATGCTTCTTACCGCCGTTACCATGATCAGCGGCCTGAGCGGCGCAGCGGTAGTCATTGGACCGGTGCAGCTCAAAGGCATGGGACTGGCAACGGTAGTAGCGATGATCGTGAGCATTGCCTTTACGATTTTTGAAAAACTGCATATCGATAACGATCGGTAATGCATATCTCCGGTATCTTTGGATGCCGGAGATTTTTATATTCTCCGGCGATACACCTTGTAAGGGAACATAAATACAGGTATACTAATACAGTTGATACTTTTAGAATAAAGGAGTTTTCAAGATGGATATTTTATTTGGCATATTACCCTTTTTTAATGCCGGGCTGTTTGCGGCGGCTGCGGCAAGAATTACCGGCGCGAATATGAGCATACTGCTGCTGCCTGTACTGCTGTACATGGGCGCGGAACCGTACGAATCTTTGACGCTCCTTTTGCTCTTTGGCTTATACAATTATTTTACTCTCTACACGGAAAAAACAAACCTGACTATAAAGAACTTTGCCTTTTTCCCCGGCTGGTTTTGCCTGATCCCAATGGCGGTGATCGGTGCACTGCTTTACTTCGATCCCTTTGCCGGGATTTTAGGCTGTGTCGTTTGGTTTATTGCAGAAATGGCGGGCATTTTGTATAAACGTATGCCAAGCCAGGAAAAACCGCCGGTTTCCTCGCTGCTGATGATGATGGCAGGAACCGCGGTATTGGGCGCGGCAGGGGCGTTTTTGGTTCAGTTTATCCCTGCGGACTACTACTTCGTATTGGCTGGCTTGGCGATGCTGGGCGTGACGGCGCTCATGTGGAAAGCCGGCAAAGACCGCAGTGCCATGACCGAAAGCTGGGACGGCATACAAATCGGCATGACCGTGCTGACCGGACTTTTTGGCATTGAAGCGGCGGACTGGTTTGAAGCGATGAAACGAAATGCCGTATCGCCGGTATCCAAAATATACCCGCTCCTGATCAATGCCGCTATGATTGGTGCAGTCATTACGTCCTATATCGTCAGCCGAAGCTTTTCCGTCAGCGGCCTGTTCATGGCCATTGGCTCGGCGCTGGCGATCCGATTCATCGGATTCCCGGAAATGGATAAAAAAGGAACCTTTTCCTATTTAGCTGCGGGGATCGTCGTCTTGGCAGTGCTCTGTCTCTACTTGACGGCTCCGACGCCGGTCGGGCTGGGCGACGCGTTTGCCGTTGTCCGGTAAGGATAAAATAGAAACCTCTCTTTATCGAGCTTTAGATAAAGAGAGGTTTTTTTATGCCCAAAAGAGAAAAAATATTCCGGTGCTGGCTGGGGGGGAAGTTGCTGAAATATCCTATTCTGCGGCTGTTTTTTGCGGATTCGCTTTTTGCCAAATGCGGAGGAATCGCATCGAAAGGCAGGAGCGGCAGCGGATGAGATATCCTTTTTTATTGGGAGAAACCGCGGTATAGGAGAAATGAGTGGCAGGTCTAAAAATTCTGCGGGAAAATTCTGCGGGATAGAAAATGATTGGCTTATGGCAGGGCTGTATCATGAGCCATATAATATAGTATATATAGGAAGGCCGGAATATGTTGGTATTTTCAAAGAAGGCCGACGATACAACATGAATAAAAATACAACTATGCAGGAAAAAGAGCGTCAGAATGGGCCGAGCGGCAGAGTGGAAAAGACAGTCTGTCTAAGAAAGCAAACTGCGGCAGGAAGGGATGTTGAAGATGGGGATCTGAGGCATTGCGGCGGAAAGAAAAGTAAAAAACAAAAAAGAAAAGTTTTGGTAGGAAAAATATTCAGTATAGTACAAAATTTGGGTATAATAAAGATAAAATTTGCGGTATAATGATCAAAATATACAGTGCTTGAAGTAAGGGCGAAGGAGCGTGTGTGATGAAGAAGCGGGCATGGATGTGTGCGGGATTGTGTATCATGAGCGGGAGCGTTTGGGCGGCCCCGCCGGAGGTATCTCCGGAATGGAGCGCGTATCAGGTCGGTCAGAATCAGCTGCGGCAGATGGAGGATATGCAGCGGTATATGGAAGAACAGGTACAGCAGCGGGATGATTATTTGCTGCATTCTCCTTTGAAGATCAATGAGATCGAGATGGAAAGCAGTGATGATGAAAAAACGTTTCCGGTATCGGAGATCGTTTGCTCGCCGTCGGATATATTGACGGCAGATGAGATTCGGGCGTGTATCGGAACCGTGTCCCCGGAAATGAGCTTGAAGAAACTGTATGCGATTATCGGGCGGATCAATGCGCTGTATCAGGAAAAAGGATATGTGGCGTCACAGGCGGTTTTGCCGCCGCAGAAGCTGGAGAACGGTAGGGTGCAGATTTATCTGGTCGAGGGCCGGTATGGCAAGATCATCATCCGCAATATGGATTATATGGATCCGGAATATATTGAAAGTATACTGGATATTTCGCGCGGGGAGCTGGTGCAGAGTGAAAAGCTCAACGATGCGCTGCAAAAGTTTAACTTTTCCCATTCTGTGTATTTGGAAGCTACGTTGATTGCCGGTACGGATTTGGGGCTGACGGACTGTATCATTACGGTAACGGAGCCGCCGCTTTGGCAGACGACGCTGTTTGCCGATACGATGGGAAGCAAGAGCACCGGACGGTATCGGACGGGTCTGCAGATTTTCAACAGCAATCTGGCAGGACATGGCGAAACGCTGTATATCAGCCCGACCTGGTCGGAAGGTACGTTCAGCGGAATGATTAGTTTTGATACGCCGCTGGGGTACAGTGATACGCATTTGAATCTCATGTACAGCGAAAACGAAGCAAACATTATCAATGGTACGTTCGCACCGCTGGATGTAACGTCGAAGTCGCGGAGCTGGAGCGCAGGGCTGACGGTTCCGGCATGGCAGGGAAGGAACAGCGCGGCGGAATGGATTGTCAGTTATACGGACAAAACGTCGGTAACAGAGTATGCAAGAGCTCGTGTGTCGGATAATGATACGAACGTGTGGTACGGCGGCCTCCGGCTGCGGGAATATCGGCCGGGAGCGTATTGGAACGGACAAATCGGCGTTTCTCATGCCGACGGTTCGTACCGGCTGTCGGGAGATAAGGAGACTGCCACCTATTATACGGCCAGCGGTATGTATCAATGGTATCTTTCCGGCGGACAGACCGTAGCGGTCAAGGGCAGTGTGCAGTATTCGCAGGATCACACGCTGCCGTCTTCGGAATTGATGTCGGCCGGCGGTATGTATACGGTGCGCGGATTTGAAGAAGGCGCGGCAAGTGGCAGCCGGGGATTTGTATTGAATTTGGAATATGAACGGCCGCTGGACGGTGCCAATCGATGGAGAGGGCTGGCGTTTTTTGATTATGGCCGGCTGTTTAATAAATACAGCGGCGTGTCGGTTGTACAGGCGTTATCCAGCGTGGGATTAGGGCTCACCTATCGGGGGAATGATTTCCTCGGCAAGGTGATCGTCGGCGTACCGTTGGAGGACGAAGGAATCCTGAATGCCAACAGCGCGTTAGTGCATGCATATATACAGAAACAGTTCTAGGGGAGGATGTTATGGGCAAAGGGTTGAAATCATATTGGACTGCTGTGGCGGCAGCTGAACTTGCAGTGCTGGCGCTGACTTCATCGTATGCAGTGCAGGCAGAGACACAGATCAAGGCGCTGAACGCAGATCAGCAGAATACGATTCAGAAAAACGGCGCGGTTTATAATATCGAGACACAGGAAAAGCGGAATCAGGTGGGGCTGAATAAATTCAGTCAGTTTTCTCTGGATAAGGAAAATATTGCCAATTTCCAGTTTGGAAAACTGGACAGTGTCGTTAACGTGGTCAAGGGGAGCGACGTTACGATTAATGGCATGGTCAATGCGATTAAGGACAACAAAGTCGGCGGCAATTTATTTTTTGTGACGGATCATAATATTATGGTCGGCCCAACGGGCGTCATTAATGCCGGCTCGTTGTTTATGGGAGCGGTAAGCGCGAATGAGCTGAAACATTTTGAGACGGTAACATCCGCAGAAAAACAAGTGAATGCATTCTTAGATGCAAAGACTGCCGATGCAAGAGCGGCATTTATTAAAGGAGTCGATGCTTCCGGCAGCGTGACTGTCAGCGGGCAGATTCATGTACAGAATGAGTTAGCGCTGGCAGGAAAAGAGGTAACGATAGAAAAGGACGCTCAGGTTATCCGCGGCGAGCTGTTTAAGGAGATTGATTCTTCTTGGGGAACAT
Source organism: uncultured Veillonellaceae bacterium (assembly GCA_900546795.1). Taxonomy (GTDB): domain Bacteria; phylum Bacillota; class Negativicutes; order Veillonellales; family Megasphaeraceae; genus UMGS915. The sequence continues at coordinate 7,483 of UREG01000062.1, forward strand.
ATGATAAGTATAATAATAATCTGGTCAATACGGATCAGCTGAAAATGTCGTCCGATGTGGCAACAGCAGAGGACGGAGCGATATATCTGGTAGCGGATACTATGGATATCCTGGGTGATGTTTACTCCCGGGGCGGAGATATCTATGCGGCTGTCCGTGAAAAAGCAAATATAGATGGGACTCTGTCTTCCCGGCTGACCGAATCATATGATACGGACAAAAAGGCTGTGAATCAAGAGACCGCTGAAAGCAAGGGCAGCTCCGGCAATATTACGATAGAAGCTGTACGAAACAAACGGGGGACGGCGTCTGTTGAGTTGGGGAAAAATGCGAAGGTACTGGCATTTGCCGATAAGAACAACAGCACGGTAAGCGGCGGCAATATCGTCGTCAAAGCGGAAAATGTAGCGAATACAGTAACATGGGATGCAGGCAGTGCGCCGGTAAAAGCGGAAGTATTGATAAAAGGAGCCAAAGTAGAAGGGGCGAATGTGGATATTTCTGCGCATGCCAGCAACGAAAACGGATCCAATGCGGCAAAAGAGTTAGCTGAAAATGTGCGTCCCATTGTCGAAGCCGGCATTGAAAAAGCGGAGGCTTCCGTAACAATCGAAAAGGGAGACGGCGATCAGAAGGCAAATATTGCCGCCAAAGGCAATAAGCATATCGTTTACGGCAGCGACGGGAAGGCATTGGAAAAGCAGCCTGACAGCGGCAGCGTATCTATTCATGCGGATACAGAAAGTAAGGTCGGCGGTATGGGGCTGGATTTTGCCATTGGCATAGGCGTGGCAAAATCGACGGCCAATGCAGCCGTTTCTATCAGCGGTGCGAATATTTCTGCCGATCAGGACGCAGAAATACGAGTACAGGGAAAGAACGCCGTGGAATTATCGGCGTTGGATATCGATTCGTTTGTCGGTCAACTGCCGGGCAGTATCAATGTGCAGTACGGCCAGATCCGTTCTTCTGTTACGGCTGATGTGGCAAGCGATGCGACGATTACCGCCGGCAGAAATGTGTCCATTGAAGCGGAAGGCACGCGGGAAGCGGCGGTCAGCGCAGATGCCAGTAAAGAGGGCGGTATATTGAATGCAGCTGTTGCCGTTACGTCTATTAAAACCGATGTAAGCGTATCTTCCAAGGGAACGATTGAGGCGGGAGGCAAAGCGCAGTTTAACGCATTGAATACGATTGCCTATGAAACAGACAGCGATGGGAAGAAAAAATATCTGGCGATTGATACGGGCGCGAAAATCTATGACGGCAAAAGTTATTTGTCTCCGATAACTGAGCCTATTTCTAAATATGCGGCTCCGGCGAAAGAAAAGATAAGCGAAGGCTTTCAAAAACTAAAACGGGCAATTAAAGGCGACAGCGCAGATGCCGATACGGAGAATAAGGAAAGCGGGTTAGAAAAGCTTCAGAATATAGGCAAGCAATACGGCGTCAGCGTTGGGGCTGCCGCAGAGATGCAGGAAAATACGGCGAATGTAGTGTTGGGCGGAAACATCACGGCTAAGGGGATTGAGGCGCACGCAGAAACGGTGGATCGGGCGAAACTGAATTCCGATGTGGCAATTACCGGAATAAAAGGCAGCGAAGAGGTCAGTATCGAGTATAAAAAAGCCGGTCTGACCGCCGCTGTCAATTATGGTGAAAATCAAAATACGGCTCATGTTACTATTTTGTCCGGGGCAAAATTACATGCAAAAAATGAGAATGTATCTCTTACGTCCCGCGTATTCCGGCCGTATCAGACCGGATATGAAGGATTGTCGGCGACAGAGTGGCTTAAAAAGCTGGTCAATGTGAAGGACAGCAAGCTTGGGGTGGATAAAGATTTCTTTGACAGCTGGTCGCGGACGTCCGCAGATGCGGAAAAGTTTGGCGGCGCGTTGTCGCTGGATATGGTGCATGATACGAACGATTCCAAAGTCATTGTAGAAAAGGGCGCAGAAATAAATGATGCCAAAGATGTAGAAGCAAAGGCGTTTGTGGATATTACGGCAGTTCATGGATCGGGAAATATTTCGTCCCCGCTTAAAGATATTGCGGCGCTGAAGCTGAACAAGGATTCGTTTGGCGGTATGTGGGGATCGTCCGGTAAAAGCAGCGCCGGTGCGGCTGCGCTGAATACGAAGTATACCAATACGGCGCGGGTGGAATTGGTGCAAGGGGCAGTTATTGATGCGGCAGGGGACGTTAAGACCGATGCTCAAACGAAAGTGAATAACATTACGCTGGCAGCAGCCGGCGGCAAAGGAGAAACA
>UREG01000063.1 GCA_900546795.1 uncultured Veillonellaceae bacterium
GCTCATCGTGCTCATGGCAGTACGGCCGGACGGGATCTTTTTATCCAATGGCCCCGGGGATCCGAAAGCCGTTCCGTTTGCAGTAGAAGAAATCAAAAAAATGCTGGGGAAAAAGCCGATTTTTGGTATTTGCATGGGGCTGCAGCTGCTGGGGCTTTCTCTGGGCGGCGACAGCATGAAACTGAAATTTGGGCACCGCGGTTCCAATCACCCGGTAAAAGATCTGCGGACTGGCCGCGTCTACATCACGTCGCAGAACCATGGATATGCAATCGATCCGGAAACGCTGCCGGATACGGTGGAAATCACACACCGCAGTCTTAACGACAACACGCTGGAAGGGTTCCGATGCCCGTCTCTCCAGGTGATGGCCGTACAGTATCATCCGGAAGCTTCTCCGGGACCTACGGATAACTTGTATTTATTCGATGAATTTGCAGCCATGATGGAGGGAAAATAAATGGTAGAAGGATTGAAGAAGGTATTGGTGATCGGTTCCGGTCCGATTATTATCGGACAGGCAGCGGAATTTGACTATGCCGGCACACAGGCATGCCGTTCTCTTCGGGAAGAAGGGCTGGAAGTTGTTTTGATCAATAGCAATCCGGCAACGATCATGACGGATGAAGATATTGCAGACCGTGTGTATATAGAGCCGATTACGCTGGATTTTGTAACGGAAGTTATTGCCAAAGAACGGCCGGACGCGCTGCTTGCAACGCTGGGCGGTCAGGTAGGGCTGAACATGGCGGTAGCCCTTTCCGATGCAGGCGTATTGGAAAAATACAACGTTCGTCTTTTGGGAACGACGCTGGAAGCGATTAAACAGGCAGAAGACCGGGAACTCTTTAAAGAAGCGATGGAAGCGATCAACCAGCCGGTTCCGGAAAGTGATATTTTCGAGGAAGTTGATGCTGCCGTTGCTTTTGCTAACCGCATCGGCTATCCGATCATTGTACGCCCTGCATATACGTTGGGCGGCACCGGCGGCGGTATTGCCAAAAATGAACAGGAACTGATCGAGATTGCAACGAGAGGGATCAAGCTCAGCCCGATCCATCAGATATTGGTAGAACGGTCGGTAGCAGGCTGGAAAGAAATCGAATACGAAGTAATGCGCGATAAAGCAGACAACTGTATCATCGTCTGCAACATGGAAAATATCGATCCGGTTGGCGTGCATACCGGCGACAGCATCGTGGTAGCGCCGTCTCAAACGCTGAACGATATTCAGTACCAGATGCTTCGTACGTCGTCTCTGGCAATTATCCGGCATTTGAAAATTGAAGGCGGCTGCAACGTACAGTATGCGCTGGATCCCAAAAGCAACCGTTACTATGTTATCGAAGTAAATCCGCGCGTCAGCCGTTCCAGTGCGCTGGCTTCCAAAGCTACGGGATATCCGATTGCAAAAGTAGCGGCAAAAGTAGCGGCCGGTCTGACCTTGGATCAGATTACCAATGCGGTTACGGGAGAAACGACTGCCTGCTTTGAACCGACGCTGGACTATGTCGTGCTGAAATTCCCGCGCTGGCCATTTGAAAAATTCAATCTTGCCGACCGGACGCTGGGAACACAGATGAAAGCAACCGGCGAAGTAATGTCTCTGGACCGTACGTTTGAAGGCGCGCTTTTAAAAGCGGTGCGCTCGCTGGAAATCGGTGTGGATTATCTGGAATTAGATAAACTCAAGCATGAATCGATTGTAGGGATTGTAGAACGGCTTCAGAATATCGATGATGAACGCTTGTTTGTCATCATGCAGGCGCTTCGATTGGGGCTTAGCGTAGAAAAGATTGCCTATATCACTAAGTTTGATAAATTCTTCCTTAATAAGTTCCGCAATATAGTGGAAGTGGAATGGGATTTGGCGGATCATGGCTTAACGGCAGAGAATGTGAAAACAGCTAAAAAATACAGCATGCCGGACAAGATCATCGCTCGTTTTGCCAATACGACGGAAGAAGCGGTCAAAGCATTTAGAGAAGAACACCAGATCCGGCCAACGTACAAGATGGTAGATACCTGTGCGGCTGAATTTGAAGCGCATACGCCATACTACTATTCTTCGTATGCACTGGAAGATGAAGTGAAGCCGAAAGGAGAAAAGAGCGTTATCGTTCTTGGCTCCGGTCCGATCCGCATTGGTCAGGGGATCGAATTTGACTACTGCTCGGTTCACTCCGCCTGGGCGCTGCGCAAAGCGGGAATGAACAGTATCATCATCAATAACAATCCGGAAACGGTAAGTACGGATTTTGATACGTCCGACAGCCTGTACTTTGAACCGCTGACGGTAGAAGATGTAATGGCTGTAATAGAGAAAGAAAAACCGATCGGTGTCATCGCGCAGTTCGGCGGTCAGACGGCAATCAATCTGGCGGCGCCGCTGGCAGCGCGGGGCGTGAAGATTCTCGGTACTTCTGTAGACGGAATGGATATGGCAGAAGACAGAGAACGATTCGATGATTTGCTGACCCGGTTGGATATTCCGCGTCCGGCAGGCCGGATCGCTACGAGCTCGGAAGAAGCGATGCAGATATCGCAGCAGCTTGCGTTCCCGCTTATCGTTCGTCCGTCTTACGTTTTGGGCGGCCGGGCTATGGAAATCGTATACAATGAAAAAGAACTGGAAACGTATCTGCGGGAAGCGGTTATTGCCTCTCCGGAACACCCGATCCTGATCGACCGCTACATGGTTGGACGGGAAGTGGAAGTAGACGCTATTTCCGACGGCATAGACGTGTTTATCCCAGGTATCATGGAACAGATCGAACGGGCTGGCGTACACTCCGGCGACAGTATTGCCGTGTATCCGCCGCAGCATCTTTCTCAGGAACAGAAAGACCTGATCGTCGATTATACGCGCCGGATTGCCAAAGGCCTTCAGGTAAAAGGGATTGTAAATATCCAGTACATCATCGTTCATGACGAACTGTATGTAATCGAAGTAAATCCGCGTTCCAGCCGGACTGTGCCGTTCCTCAGCAAAGTAACGCACGTGCCGATGATTGAACTGGCAACTAAAATTGCCCTCGGCGAGACCTTGGAAAGCCTGGGAATTACGCCGGGGCTGCTGCCGGAGAAAAATCATGTAGCTGCAAAAGCGCCGGTATTCTCCTTCTCCAAAATCGGATTGGCGGAAATCGCGCTGGGACCTGAAATGAAATCGACCGGGGAAGTCATGGGGATCGGCAAAACGTATTCTGAAGCGATTTATAAGGCGATCAACGGCGCGAATATGCGCATCCCGGCAGGCGGAACGATATTGATGACCGTAAGCGATCGGGATAAAGAAGAAGCGGCTGAACTGGCAAAAGGTTTTATCGAGTTCGGGTACCATATCATGGCTACGGAAGGGACCGGCCATTACTTTGTAGAAAAAGGCCTGAAAGTGGATATCGTCAAGAAAATCCATGAAGAAGGGGAAAACTGTGCGGAAATGATTCGCCGGGGCAAAGTAGATCTTCTGCTCAACACGCTGACGTACGGCAAACGGCCGGAACGGGACGGCTTCCGACTGCGCCGTTTGGCAGTAGAGCTGGCGGTGCCGTGCTTAACGTCGCTGGATACGGCTCGGGAAGTACTGCGCGTTGTGGCAAACCGAGGCGAAGAAGGATTTAAGCACGTTTGCGCGCTTCAAGACTATGATATGGAGGACTAAAATGGAATCTTGCGTAGAGATGGGGAAAATTATTCGCAATGAATTGATTGGCCCGGCAATATACAGCATGACGGTACAGTGTCCTCAGATCGCGGGTGCGGCGGTGCCCGGACAGTTTGTTCATGTCCGGGTCGCCAAAACGACGGCGCCCCTGCTGCGGCGGCCGATCAGTCTGGCAGGAGCCGATCCGAAAACGGGGGAAATTCTTCTCATATACCGCGTTGTCGGCGTGGGCACGCAATGGATGGCGGAATTAAAAGCGGGAGACGAGTTGGACTGCCTGGGGCCGATTGGTACGGCGTTTACGCAGACAAAAGGAAAGACGCTGCTGGTTGGCGGCGGCGTGGGGATTGCCCCAATGGTATATTTGGCGGAACAGCTTTTGCCGGAACAGACGACGGTTCTTATCGGCGGCCGCAATGAAGCGGAACTATTCTGGAAAGACTTGTTCCATGGGCCGGAACTGGTGCTGACCAGCGACGATGGTTCTATTGGACATAAAGGATTTACCGTCGATGTTATGCCGCAGCTGATCGAAGAAAAGAAATTCGAACGTATATATGTCTGCGGTCCGACGATTATGATGAAAAAAGCTGCATTTATTGCTCAGGAATATGGCATTGCCTGTGAAGTATCCCTGGAAGAATACATGGGCTGCGGTACCGGCGGCTGTTTGGGCTGCTCGATAGACGGACGGGACGGCAAGCGATATAAAGTATGTCATGACGGCCCGGTATTTCCTGGCGAGGAGGTGTTCTTCCATGCTTGAAACAACGCTTCTTGGCGTTAAAATGAAGACGCCTATCATTGCAGCGTCCGGAACTTTTGGCTTTGGCATGGAATATGCCGGATATTTTGACTTTAATAAACTGGGCGCTATATCGGTAAAAGGACTGACTTATGAACCGCGGCGGGGAAATGATGGACGAAGAGTGGCAGAGACGCCGTCTGGGCTGTTAAACTGCATTGGGTTGGAAAATCCCGGCGTTCATGCATTTGCAGAACATATTCTGCCGGAGCTGCTGACGTATCATGTGCCGGTTATGGCAAATATTTCCGGCAATTCGGTTGAAGATTACGGCAAAATGGCGCGGGTTTTAGATATAGACGGCGTCGATTTTATCGAAGTCAATATTTCCTGCCCGAATGTAAAATGCGGCGGTTTGGCGTTTGGCGTAGATCCGAAAACCGCAGCGGCTGTGACGGAAGAAGTAAAAAAACATACCTCTAAACCGGTTATCGTAAAGCTGTCTCCGAATGTAACGGATATTGCCGGGATAGCCAAGACCGTAGAACAGGCCGGTGCAGATGCGGTGTCGCTGATCAATACGCTGTTGGGCATGTCGATCGATACGAGAACCTGGAAGCCTGTTATGGGAAACCGGATGGGCGGACTTTCCGGCCCTGCGGTAAAACCGGTAGCGGTGCGGATGGTATATCAAGTGGCGCAGGCCGTAGATATTCCGATTATCGGTATGGGCGGCATCATGTCCGGTCTGGATGCGGCAGAATTTATGCTTGCCGGCGCCGACGCGGTATCCGTGGGCACGGCGACAATTGTCGATCCAAGAGCGATTGGACAAATTGCTGATGAATTGGAATCATATGGAAAAGAAAAAGGATTATCTCATATAAGCGAGCTGGTCGGCAAATGCCAGTAAAATAAAAACTGCCGCGTTATACTGCGCGGCAGTTTTTTTGCAGCCCTTTCTCTTTTCCTGACTGTGATTTTGTGATATCATAATGAGGATAATATAGTCTAATATGGAATGAGTATATACAATAACAGAGATGGATATATAGGAGGCACCAAGAGTTGGAAAAGTTAGTTATTCGCGGTGGAAAACCCTTGTGTGGAACGGTGCGGGTCAGCAGCGCAAAAAATGCGGTACTGCCGATTATAGCTGCATCAATGCTGGCGGAAACAGAAAGCCAGCTGGCAGATATTCCTCATTTGGAAGATGTAAAAACGATTTGTGAAGTGATTCGCTCTTTAGGCGGTGAAGTAAGAAAAGAAGGCGATACGCTGCATATTAATGCGGCCTCGATAACAGAATGTGAAGCGCCCTATGATTTAGTCCGTCGTATGCGGGCCTCTTTTTTGGTGATGGGGCCGCTGCTGGCAAGAAAAGGGCGGGCGAAAATTTCGCTTCCCGGCGGCTGTGCGATTGGGGCCAGACCTATTGATCTGCATTTAAAAGCTTTTGAAGCGCTGGGAGCTACGATTACTCTTGGACATGGCCATGTAGAGGCAGAAGCGAAACACGGATTAAAAGGCGCTCGTATTTATTTGGATTTCCCCAGCGTAGGCGCGACGGAAAATATTTTGATGGCCGCCTCTATGGCCGATGGCGTGACGACGATTGAAAATGCGGCAGAAGAGCCGGAAATCGTTGACTTGGTAACGTATTTGAACAGCATGGGCGCAAAAATCAGAGGAGCGGGAACGAATGTGATTCGGATCACTGGCGTACCTGCGCTGCATGGAGCCTGTCATACCGTCATTCCTGACCGCATTGAGGCAGGAACGTTTATGATTGGCGCAGCGATGACCGATGGCGATGTGTTTGTGGAAAATGCTCTGTCGGAACATTTAAAGCCCGTCATTGCCAAGCTCAAAGAAGTCGGCGTAACCGTCGAAGAATCGGTAGACGGCATTCGGGTAAAAGGGAATGGATCGCTGAAAGCGTCGGACATCAAAACGCTGCCGTATCCGGGATTTCCTACGGATATGCAGGCTCAGTTTATGGCTCTTACGACGATTTGCCGGGGGACGAGCGTAGTAACGGAAACGGTATTTGAAAATAGATTCATGCATGTAGCAGAATTAAAACGAATGGGCGCCGCTATTAAAATAGAAGGGCGAAGCGCAGTGGTAGAAGGAGTTTCTCAGCTAAAAGGCTGCGACGTAAAAGCTACCGATCTGCGGGCAGGCGCGGCCTTGGTACTGGCAGGGTTAGTTGCTGAAGGCGAAACAACGGTAGGCGATATCCACCATATTGACCGAGGCTATGATAGTTTGGTGAAAAAGTTGCAAAGGCTGGGTGCGGATATTGTTCGGGTCCATATGGAATAAAAAAAAAGAAATAAAAGCGATGGAAACCATTCCCCGCATTGAATCGCAGCGAAAGAAAAACAGTTCGCTGCTTACTCGGCTTCGTATTTTAAACGGCCCTGATATGGGGATCGATCTGGGCACGAATAATGTCAAGATCTATGTGAAAGGAAAAGGAATCGTTTTACATGAGCCGGCGGTAGTGGCCTATGATGAACTGAAACGAAAGATCGTACAGGTAGGCACTGCGGCTTGGGCCATGCAGGGGCGGACGCCTAAGCATATGAAAGTAATACGGCCGATACGGGGCGGCGTTATTGCCGATTACGATGCGACGGAATATATGGTGCGGTATTTTATCGAAAAGAGTTTGGGAAAACGCTATTTTTTAAAACCGCGCATCATTGTATCGACACCGGCTGGAATTACTAATGTAGAGCGGCGGGCGGTGCTGGAAGCGACGATACAAGCCGGATCACGGAAAACCGTGCTGATAGAACAAACGCTGGCGGCGGCTATAGGCTGCGGTATCGATCAGGCCAAAGCGAATGGAAGTATGGTTATTGATATCGGCGGCGGCACGACGGATATGGCTGTGCTTAGTTTGAGCGGCATCGTTATCAGCGAATCGCTGCGGATCGGCGGCGGTTATCTGGATACCGCAATCATTCGGTATATGAAACGCAGGAAAAAACTGCTTATCGGTACGCGGACGGCAGAGAGCCTGAAAGTATCGATAGGTACGGTTCATAAAAAAGGCCGGGATTTGTCTATCCCGATCAAAGGCCGCGATACGATCAGCGGACTTCCTAAAAGCATTGTCGTGGAATCGAAAGATGTTGCGCAGGCTATTGCCGATCCTATCGATAAGATTATTCGGGCGATTAAATCAATTTTGGAAAAAACACCGCCGGAACTGGCGTCAGATATTGCGGACCACGGTATTTTGCTGACGGGAAGCGGCGCGAAACTCCACGGTTTGGATCGCCTGATCACAAGAGAAACAGGAATTGCTGCTTATATTTGCGAAGATCCTGTCATGAGCGTAGCAAACGGGCTAGGAAAAGCTATAGGCAGTTTAAATGAATTACGAGACAGTTTAGAAGAATTATAAGTAAAATAACACGGTATACCCGTGTTATTTTTTCCATATAGAGCGGAAAGGAGTGAAATTCATGAAGAAGCTGGGAGCAGCTGTGCTGACTGCGCTGATTCTGACGGCTGTCAGCGGAGTAAGCGAGGCTTCGTCGCTGACGGGGATACGGGTCGTTAATGGAACAGGGCAGAGCCGGATTGTGCTGGATATGAAAGATCGGCCGGAGAGCTGGGATGTTTCCTTTACAGAGAATGAAATGACGCTGACCCTGCCGCATACGGAAAATAAAAATACGGAGCCTGTACAATACGAAGGATCGCAGGGCGTGCTGAAAGGAATTCGGCTTCAGGCAAAAGGGGATTCCATGGATGTAATTTTTTCCATGACAGAACCGGTACACCACCATGTATTTGCGTTATCGGATCCGGACCGGATTGTGCTGGACGCATATACCCGCGAGGAAGAGAAAATACGGAGCAGTATTTCGGATCGACTGGCGCTGACGCGGTGGCTGAAAGCCGATGATGACGGACGCCAGCGGCTGACGGTGGTGGAAGCAAAAGCAAATCAGCCGATGACCGTGATCACCGGCAGCAAAGAATCGCTGAAAGCGACAAAAAACAGCGCGGGAACGATTGCTGTCGGAGGAAACACGCCGGATCAAGACGGTATATATGTGGGCAAGCAATGGAAAACAGGACTTTCTCATGACAGCGGCGCTGTCGTATATATTCCCGGATTTGGATATGATATCGGTTTTTTGGAAGCGCAGATTGAAGCGGCTTTGCCGGATGGACAGCGCTTATTAATTCATGGGATCAATCGAAAGCGGAAAGAAAATGAATTGATATTATATACGAAAGAATATGGCGATAAAACGGGAACCAATGCTTACGGCGCAGAATTGCTCATAGATAAAAATACCGTCATAAGAAAAGGAAAAGGAAATATGGCGGTGCAGGGAAACCAATATATCTTGTCCGGGCATGGGACGATGGAAAAAGCGCTGCGAAACGTAGCGGTAGGAACGCATATTTCCAGGCATTGGCATATTCCGGACAAATGGAAAAAAGCAAGCTTGATTTACGGCGGAGGGCTGTGGGTTCTGCAAAATGGCAAGCCGGCAGCATATGTACAAGAAGCTTCTCACCAGAAAAATGCCCCGTGGACGCTTTTAGGCGTTACCGCTTCCCATGACTTGATTGTGCTCGCCATAGACGGCTGGCAGGGAGCCAGTGTGGGAATGAATTTGGAAGAAGCGGTATCGGAAATAAAGAAATTAGGAGCGGTGCAGGCGATCGCACTGAGAAATCAGGGCAAGACCGCTGTAGCGTATAATGGAGAATTGGTCAACAGACCGCCAGGCAAAGAGCCTGAATTTTCAGCAATATTAGTATTTAAGGAGTAGGGGAAAGGATATGAAAAGAAAAAGATGGCTGCGGCTGGCTATGGCCTGCTGGATGGCAGTATCGGCGTTTGCCGTATCGGCAGAAGAATTTATGCCGGTAAAAGATATCCAGCCTGGCATGAAAGGGATTGCCAAGACGGTCGTAACAGGAAGAACGATAGAACCTTTTGACGTAGAAGTATTGGGCATCATGAAAGATAAAGGCCCGTCTGGAGATTTGATTTTGGCAAGGTTTTCGGGAGATGTGATGGATCGTACCGGCGGTATTGCCCATGGCATGAGCGGCAGCCCGGTATATATCGATGGAAAATTAGTCGGTGCCGTGGCGTACGGCTGGTCTTTTGCAGATGGAAAAATCGGTATGATTACGCCCATTGAAGATATGGTAAAACTTTGGTCG
>UREG01000064.1 GCA_900546795.1 uncultured Veillonellaceae bacterium
GTACATGTAGATACAGTAGTTATTTCTACGCAGCATGCTCCGGAAGTTACTCGCGAACAGATCGAACGGGACATGATCGAATATGTAATCAAACCGATTCTTGGCGAATTATATGATGAAAATACGAAACTGTTCATCAACCCAACCGGCCGTTTCGTTATTGGCGGTCCGCAGGGGGATGCTGGCTTGACTGGCCGTAAAATTATCGTAGATACATATGGCGGTATGGCTCGGCATGGCGGCGGAGCATTTTCCGGTAAAGATCCTACAAAAGTAGACCGCTCTGCAGCGTATGCAGCTCGTTATGTTGCTAAAAATATCGTTGCCGCTGGTCTGGCAGATAAATGCGAAATCCAGTTGGCATATGCGATCGGCGTAGCAAATCCGGTATCCATTTTTGTTGATACTTTCGGCACAGGTAAAATTGCTGAAGAAGCAATCGTAGAATTGGTTAAAAAACATTTCGACCTTCGTCCGGCAGGCATTATCGAAATGTTGGATCTGCTCCGTCCGATTTATAAACAAACGGCAGCATACGGACATTTTGGCCGTCATGACGTAGACCTTCCATGGGAACATACGGATAAAGCAGACGTATTGCGTAAAGAAGCCGGATTATAATATAATATAGAGCATAGAGAAAAAGGAGGCATTCATTGTCTCCTTTTTATTTTTCATAGGGGAGAGATCGTATGGCAGCTCTGGTCGATATCATACTGAATGTAACAACAAAAAAATTTCGAACTCCGTTTACCTATCGACTGCCGGACGCGCTTGGCCATATAGGACCAGGATGGCGGGTACTGGTTCCTTTTGGAACACGTTTAGAAGAAGGGATTATCGTAGGTTATCCATCGGAAACAGATTCGTCAATTGGTTTGAAAGATGTGGTGCGAGCCTTAGATGATTATCCTATGTTTACACAAGAAATGCTCCATACCGCGGCTTGGATTGCTGATTATTACTGTTGTTCTATGGCAGATGCACTGCGTTTTTTTATGATCCATAAAAAGGGTATCGAAATCAGAGAATGGGTACATATTCGGTGCTGGGAAGAGGCGAAGGAAATTTGTCCGGCGCTCATACAGCTCGCCGATGTACGAGATACTGGCATTTTAAAAACCAAGTTCATCACATACTGTACTCCAGAAGAGTGGCATCGATTACTAAAAAGAGATGTGATTACGATAGAAAAGGAAGGGGTTCGCCGCAGTCAGGGCCGAATGGAATTCTGGGTTCAATTAACTGGAAAAGAATTGCCTGAAGGCTTTGAAAAGAAACGCCGGCAATATGCATTATATCAATATTTAAAACAGCGGGGAGAAATGTCAGTATCTGCATTAAAGACAGACGGTTATTCTGCGGAACTGATACGGGAATTATGTAAAAGCGGCTTAGCACAAAAAATAGAAAAGACCGTTTCTTTTTTTGAAGCAAAAGAATACATGCCGAAATGGGACTTAACCGCAGAACAAAATGCCGCCGTGCAGGAAGTCTGTTCCCGCATACAGTCCAAAACCTATTATCCCGCGCTGCTTTGGGGCGTTACGGGAAGCGGGAAAACAGAAGTCTATTTGCGGTGTACCAAACATGCTTTGGCAATGAAGCGGCAAGTGTTGATTCTAGTGCCGGAAATCGCATTGACCGGTCAGATCGTCCGAAGTTTTGCAGCGCATTTTGGAGATGAAGTCGTCATTATGCACAGTAAATTATCCAAAGGGGAGCGATACATGGCGCAGCTGCGCTTTAGAAACCGGGAAAGCCACATTTGTATAGGTACTCGCTCTGCGGTATTTATGCCTGCAATAGATTTAGGGCTGATTATTATCGATGAAGAGCACGATCCTTCGTATCGGCAGGAAGAAAGTCCGTTTTATCATGCACGGAATGTAGCACTGAAACGCGCGCAGGAATTTTCCTGTCCTGTTTTAATGGGCACAGCGACGCCAACTGTAGAAAGTTACTATAAAGCTTCCCAAGGGGAATATGCGCTGCTTACCATGCCGTACCGGATTGCCAAAAGACCGCTTCCGCATGTGCATATTGCAGATATGAGAGAAGAATTAGCTCGCGGAAATCGTTCTGTACTTTCGGATCTTTTGTATGAAAAAATAGAAGAGGCCCTAAAGAACAGACATCAAATCATTATATTGCTGAACCGGAGAGGGTTCTCTACTTTTGTAATGTGCCGAAAATGCGGATATACAGTGAAATGTGATCAGTGTGAAGTGCCCATGGTATATCATCGAAAAGCAGAACGGCTGAAATGCCATTACTGCGAAGCAGAAAAAGCCATTCCTACGGTGTGTCCCGCTTGCGGCAGTTTCTATATAAAATACTTTGGCAGCGGTACCGAAAAAGCGGAAGAGATGATACGCAAATTATTTCCTGCTGCTCGTGTGGTGCGGCTCGATCAAGATACGGCAAGCAAAAAATATGAAGGGGAACGGATCATGGCAGCCTTTGCGGCACATCAGTATGATATTTTGTTGGGCACGCAGATGGTGGCAAAAGGACATGATATCCCAAATGTTACTGTCGTAGGCATACTGTCGGCCGATTCTTCTTTGAACCTGCCGATGTATACTGCATCGGAGCGGACTTTTGGCCTGCTGACTCAGGCTGCCGGCAGAGCCGGACGCGGCAAATATCCAGGAGAAGTGATCATTCAAACATATGTACCGGAACATGAAACGATTCTTGCCAGCCAAAAGCAGGACTTCTTGGCATTTTATACTAGCGAGATAGCCTATCGAAAAGGATTAGGATATCCGCCGTTCACCTCTCTTTTGCGTATCCGGGGAATTAGTCCGGAAGAAAGCGAAGTAATTCATTCGCTGACACAGATCTATAATTTGTTGAAACCAGTCTGCGAAATTTGTCATGCAGAAATAACACCTCCGTTTCCAGAAGCCATTTCCCGAATTCGGGGACAATACAGATACTCGCTTGTAATCAAAGGGACTGCGCTGGACTCGGTGAAAAATATAATAAAAAAAGAGCCAAGTTTTTATAAAACTGGTATAATAGTAGAGATAGATTCGATTGTATGAGGAAGGAGATTCCAATGGCAGTATTAAAAGTCATTACAGCCGGCGATCCTGTTTTGAAAGCAGCGGCCGAACCGGTAGAAAAAGTAACAAAAGAAATAAAAAAATTATTAGATAACATGGCTGAAACCATGTATGCACAGGAAGGCGTTGGATTAGCCGCACCACAGATCAACGTTTCAAAACAAATTGTGGTCATTGATGATGGCAACGGTTTGATCGAACTGATTAATCCGGAAATCATCGAAGCTTCCGGCTCTGTCATGGGGACGGAAGGCTGTCTGAGTGTTCCCGGATTGTTCGGGGAAGTGAATCGATATGAAAAGCTCGTTGTAAAAGCATTGAATCGTCAGGGAAAAAAGATAGTTTACCGGCCTGAAGGATTTTTAGCCCGCATATTTCAGCATGAAATCGACCATTTAAAAGGAATTCTTTTTATTGAGAAAGCAGAAAACCTGCATAAAGTGGAGGCATAATGAAACGATTGCGTATAGTGTTTATGGGGACGCCCGATTTTTCTGTTCCCACCTTGCAAAAGCTGCATGAAAGCGAACACGAAATCGTCGGCGTAGTCACGCAGCCGGACAAACAACGAGGAAGAGGGAAAAAAGTATCCTATTCGCCGGTAAAAGAATACGCGCTGCAGGAGAATCTTCCCGTCTATCAGCCGGAAAGCGTAAAGAGCGAAAAATTTATGGAGACGCTGCGTGCGTTAAATCCCGATATATTAGTCGTTATTGCCTATGGCAAAATACTTCCGGAAGCTGTCCTGAATTATCCTAAGTACGGCGCCGTCAATGTTCATGCTTCGCTGCTGCCTAAATACCGCGGTGCTGCGCCGATTCATTGGGCGATCCTCAATGGCGATAAAGAGGCCGGCGTAACCATCATGCAAATGGATATCGGAATGGATACAGGAGATATGCTGCTGACCGCGGCAATTCCTGTTGAGCCGGACGAAACCACCGGCAGTTTATTCGAAAAACTCAGCGTTTTGGGGGCGCAAACATTGCTGACCGTCCTTAGCGATATAGAAACTTATCGGGGAAAACGCGTTTCTCAAGATGAAAGGGAAGCAACTTATGCACAAAAGATCACCAAAGATATGGGGCATATCGATTGGACCTGCAGTGCAGAAGAGATAGAACGGTATACCAGAGGGCTCGCGCCAGCTCCTGGAATGTATACAACGGTCGGCGGACAGCGTCTTAAAATTTGGAAAGCCACCGTATGCGGCAATCAATCTGGCGCACCGGGAGAAGTATTGCGTGTGGGAAAAAAATCATTTCTGGTGGCCTGCGGGAACGGATCATTGGAAGTTTTGGAAGTACAGCCAGAAAGCCGTAAACGATTGACTTGTACTGAATACTTGCAGCAGGCTCCATTTGCAGCAGGAGATATCCTGGGATGACAGTAACAGAACGGCTGAAACGAAATACAGAAAGCTATCTTCATTTTCTTTTTATTCGAGCGATTAGTACGCTGGTGCTGTGCTTTGTGTTGTGGGGGCTATATCTGCTCCTTTTGCCGGGAGTAGAGTTGTATTTTTCGAGCGCCGTTCCCGTTATGACGGCAGCAACGGTTATCACTATTCTGCTTATCGTATTGACAGAGATCAGTTTAGCGCTGCTTGCATTTGGGAATGGTGTATTTCCAAAAAAATATAGTGCTTGGCTGGGGATATACTTAGAAAAAACGCTGCCTCTTATTTATGGAGTCGGCCGTATATTAGGGATTTCTAAATCGCAAATGATGATATACTGTGTCCGTTTTCTAAATCGGATTACAGTCATGCAGCGAGTACAAGTACCGCCGGACCGCCTTCTTTTGCTTACGCCGCATTGTTTGCAGCATGATACTTGCCCATTTAAAGTTACCCGCGATGTAAATAACTGCCATCAATGCGGTAAATGCCAGGTAGGCGATCTGCTTGCACTGAGCCGGACGTACGGCGTTCCCTTTTTAGTAGTTACCGGCGGAACATTGGCTCGTCAAATGGTCGCCAAAGTACGTCCTAAAGCCGTCATTGCCATTGCCTGCGAACGGGATCTGATGAGCGGTATGCAGGACGTGTTTCCTGTTCCCGTAATTGGGCTGTTGAATGAGCGGCCGTTTGGCCCTTGCTTCAATACGCGTATAGACGTAGAAGCCGTCGAAGAAATGATTGTATTTTTTACCAAAGGAGTGTCTCCGCATGAATGTGCGTGAACTTGCTTTCGAAAGCATTAAAAAGATAATAGCTGGCGGCGCTTACAGTAACTTAGTAGTGGCCTCGGCTATAAAAAAACAGCATTTGCCGGAACAGGAACGGCGTTTTTTTACAGAATTAGTATATGGGGTTACGCGTCAGCAAAATTATTTAGATTGGCTTATTGGAAAAGTCAGCAGACCGGGGATGAAGATCCAGCTGCAGTGCCGAATTATTTTATATTTAGGTTTGTATCAGATCTTTTGCTTAAATGGAATTCCTGAATCCGCTGCCTGCAATGAATCGGTTAAGCTTGCAAAAAAATATGGCAATCCGGGTATGGCCAAATTTGTGAATGCAGTACTGCGCAGCAGTATTCGCCGGCGGCAGGAGCTTCAAATCCCTTCAGAAGAAGAGGATATCGCACTTCATTTGGCTCTTGTATATCATCAGCCGCTTTGGCTAATCAAAAAATGGATACGAGAATACGGAGTGAAAGATGCTAAATGCATGGGGCAATATTTCGATGAAAAACCGCCGCTCTGCGTTCGTGTCAATACTTTAAAAACAGATGTTCATTCAGTAAAAGAAAGTCTGACAAAGAAAGGTATTTTGGCCGAAGAAGGAAAACATGCACCGGAGGCTCTGTATCTGAAAAATGTTCCTAATTTGCAGGAAGTATCGGAAATCCAAGAAGGATTTATTCAAGTACAGGAAGAAGTATCTATGCTGGCAGTACAAGCATTGGATCCACAACCGGGAGAAATCATAATGGATATGTGCGCGGCACCGGGCGGAAAAACGACGCACATAGCGGCGCGAATGCAAAATCAAGGGAAAGTGTACGCTTTTGATATCCACGAACATAAATTAGCTTTAATCCGAGAAAATGCAATGCGGCTGGGAATTTCGATTATCGATGCGGCGCAAGGCGATGCATCCAGCATGATGGAGACGTTCAAGGAAAAGGCCGACCGGGTTTTGATCGATGCGCCTTGTTCCGGGCTGGGAATTCTGCGCCGAAAACCGGATCTTCGCTGGCGAAGAACGGAAAAAGACCTGAAAAACTTTCCTCCTGTTCAGCTGGCTATTTTAGAAGCTGGCGCTTCTTATGTAAAGCCGGGTGGAGTTTTAGTATACAGTACTTGTACGATGAACGCGGCAGAAAACGAAGAAGTTGTGCGCACATTTTTAAACGCGCACCCAGAATACGCGTTAGCCGATATGAGCGGCCTTCTCCCAGATTTGGTTCAAAAAGAGAAAATGCTTCAGCTCTTGCCGCAAGTGCATCAGATGGATGGATTTTTTATCGCCCGTTTGCAAAAAATAAACTAAGGAGCTGTATATGAATATTTTGGATATGACAAAACCGGAATTGGAACGGCAGCTTACGGCTATGGGAATCCAACGATTTCGGGCAGATCAGATATATCATCATATTTACAAAGAAAAAACATTTTCTGTATCGCAGATGCTGAATTTATCAAAAGCAACGATACGTTTGTTGGAAAATCAAAACATCGATGTTGAAATGCCGACTATTTTAGCCAAACAATCATCGGCCGATGGAAATACTATAAAACTTTTGCTGGAGTTAGAAGATGGGCATACGGTAGAAACCGTATTGATGAAACATACGTACGGCAATTCTGTTTGTGTTTCCAGTCAGGTAGGCTGTGCGATGGGGTGTGAATTTTGCGCCTCAACCAAAAATGGCTTCATTCGTAATTTAACGAGCGGCGAAATGGTCGCGCAGCTGCTGGCATTTAAATATGAGGGGATTAAAGCCATTCATTCTGTCGTCATCATGGGAACAGGAGAACCGCTTCTGAACTATGATAATGTACTGCATTTTATTCATCACATCCATCAAAAGGAAAGCTTTAACTTAGGCTACCGCCGCATCACCTTGTCCACGTCAGGAATTATTCCGGGGATTTATCAGCTTGCAGAAGAAAATATTCCGATTACACTGGCTATCTCCCTGCATGCGCCGTTTGCAGAACTGCGTTCCCGACTTATGCCAATCAATAAAACGTTTGGTGTAGAAGCAGTGATTGCTGCAGCCGATCATTATTTTGAAGCTACATGCAGAAAAATAACCTATGAATATATTCTCATTCAAGGGGTAACCTGCACGAAAGCTTGTGCTGAAAAACTCGCTTCTTTATTAGCGGGGAAAAACTGCAATGTAAATTTGATTCCTATTAACGCAACAAAAGAAGCCGATTTAAAACGGCCGTCAGAAAAGGAAATTGATGCATTTGAAGGCTATCTGAAAGAGCAGGGCATCAATACAGTTCTGCGCCGCGAGATGGGCAGCGATATTCAGGCAGCCTGCGGTCAGCTTCGCATACAGCATGGAAAAGATTGACAATACCTGAAAAGCTATGGTTGAATGGAATAAAAAGGAGAGTGGTATCGTTGAGTTCCTACGGAAGGTCTGATATTGGATTGGTTCGCAATGCAAATGAAGATTGCTTTTATACAGATGAAGCAGCCGGCATATATGTGCTGGCCGACGGCATGGGCGGCTATGTTGCAGGCGAAGTGGCCAGCAGCACAGCGGTGCAGGCCGTCAAGCAGCAGCTGACCATACTTCCTTATAAAGAAGAAAGTATTCGGACGGCGATGCAGGCAGCCAATACGGCTATTCTTCAAAAAATACAAGAGCAGCCTGAATTAGCAGGAATGGGAACGACGCTTACTGTCTTATGGAAAAATGGAAATAATGCGTATTGGGGGCATGTAGGCGACAGCCGCTTGTATACTCTGGAGAAGAGCGTTTTAACGCAAATAACCACGGATCATTCTCTTATTCAGCGATGGGTTCAGGAAGGGATCTTGTCGCCGGAAGAAGCCGTGAATCATCCTAAACGCAATATATTAACACGAGCAATCGGAGTGGAAGATTCTCCGGTCATCGATACAGGAAGCATTTCTTTAAAGAATACAGATAAACTCCTTCTTTGTTCCGATGGCTTGCATAGCCTCGTTCCTCATGAAACCATTCAGGATATCTTGAAACAGGGAAAATCAGACAGAACACTGACAGATGAATTGATCGAAGCTGCTTATCAGCAAGGAGCAAAAGACAATATTACTGTTATTATCATTACGTTGAGAGCAGGGATTCATATATGATTGGGCGTATAATAGATAATCGATATAAAATTTTAGAAAAAATCGGTATTGGCGGTATGGCCAGCGTATACCGTGCTCAGGATATTTTGTTGGACCGCGTGGTTGCTATTAAAATCCTTCATACGGATTTTTCCAGTGATCACGAATTTGTTGCACGCTTCAAACATGAAGCCCAGACTGCGGCCAAATTATCGCACCCAAACATCGTAAATATTTATGACGTTGGCTGCGACGATGGTCTTCATTATATTGTCATGGAATATGTGCAGGGAATCACCTTAAAAGAATATATTGAAAAAGCAGGGCATTTGACGATTGATATGTCTGTAAAAATAGCTATTGAAATTGCAGAAGCATTAGAACAGGCACATCTCAACGGATTAGTGCATTGTGATATCAAACCGCACAATATTTTGGTAACTTCCGCAGGACGCATAAAAGTTGCAGATTTTGGGATTGCCAAAGCCGTTAACGCAGAATCGTTTACAAAAGATACGTCCGTGTTAGGCTCCGTACATTATTTTTCTCCGGAACAAGCCAGCGGAAAAAAAGTAGACGCCCGTACAGACCTGTATTCACTAGGAATTGTATTATATGAAATGCTGACAGGCGTTCTGCCGTTTCAAGGGGAAACTCCGGTCAGCGTTGCATTAAAACACGTACAGGATGATTTCCCTCCGCCATCAAAATACAATCCAGCCATTCCTTCTCTGCTGGAAGGCTGCATCGTGAAAGCATTATCTAAAAATCCGGACGATCGGTTCCAGACCGCTACGGAAATGATATCCGAGCTGCGTTTATCACAAGGCTTTGTAAGTACGAAGATACCTAAAATCGTAAAGAATGATTTTACTACGCAGATCGTTCCCAGAATACAGCCGAAACGAAAAAAAGAAACGTTTAGTGAAAAACTTCTTGCAGTTTTAAGCAGCCGTTCTCAAAAATCGATCATCATAGGAATGGCCGTTATTTTCTTAATTGCCTTTTTATGGGCGTTCTTTTCTTATGGAAATTTCTGGAGCACCAAAGAAATCGAAGTTCCTAATTTAATAGGAAAACAAGTGGAATTGGCGAAGCATATATTAGAACGAGAAGATCTGGATGTATCTGTCAGCGAAGTGGCCAGTACAGAAGTGCCTATCGGACAAATCATCAATCAATCTCCAGCGGCCGGCAATATGGTCAAAGCAAGAAGAACGATCCATT
>UREG01000065.1 GCA_900546795.1 uncultured Veillonellaceae bacterium
AGCTCATATATCCCTTTCTGCAGTTTATTCGCATTTCCGGTAGCCGCCGAAGCCATACGAAAAACCACCGTATTTCCAATCAAACCATTGTCATAGAGCATGCTGCCGATTTCCTGATTGGTCATATTGTCACGGATCTGAATAGTCACAGTATCCATACTTCCCCAGCCAGGCATATGATACAATACCAGCGGAAGAAATATACCGGCCGCCGCCAATACGGTCCCGGCAAGCCGCCATTTTCTATTCGTATTCATGCAATAGCATACCTCCATTTTAGTTTTGCTCTTTATTATAACAAATATATCGTAAATATTCACTATATTCTTCGATATTCGATCCGCTGTCTTCCGCTAAATTTCTCTGCCAGTCGGTATCTGCATGCTGTAAAAATTGCCGCTTCGAGCCAAAATTCGAAGCGGCAATTTTCTATCTTCGCTGCGCCACGCCTTTGATAACGATCTGCAGCCGGTCTACAGACATCCCCGTCGTGTATTCAATTTCTTCCTGCAATTTATTTTTCACTGTTCCCATCAGCTTTTTGATATTTTCACCGTATGCCACCGTAACCTGCAAATCAATCGTCAATCCGTTATTGCCTTTCTGGCTTTTCTTGATATTGATTTCATTTACTTTGACAATTCCCCGAAGCGAACGCAGAGCAAACTTGATGATCTTTTCGATCACGCCGTCTGAAAATGTCAGTTTGCCATAGTAACTAAACACCGGCCGAATGACAGACTTTTCAAAAGTCCCTTCAGACATTCCGCTTTTCTTTCCCCGCTTTCTCCGGAAATAGGACCGCAGCGGATCGATGAGATAGCCTCGGAAATGATTTTTTACTTCCATGGTCGGTACAGGAATGATATGCTTCCCTTCTTTGAGCCTTGCCTCCTGCGCTTTTTCAATCTCTTCTGCCGTTGCAATATCCTCTATATGAATAAACCGCGCCGGTTCGCCGACTTCAATCGCTTTAGCAATTTTTCGCACCATATTTTCTGATGTTCCCAAAATAAGCAGCTTCTCCGGTTTGATATCCGCCAGCGCCCGCTTTACATCATCGATCTGTTCTTTATCTTGAAAGATAGCCCGCCGAACGGCTTTTAGGCGGCTCGTTTCTTTTTTAGCGGATTTCCCAGCCACAATACGGTTCCGAAAAATTAAAATTCCATCGTCAATAATACATTCAATTTGATTGCTGTGCGCCACTACCAGCGCGCGATGGCTTTTTCCGGTACCGCTGGGTCCAACGAAAGCGATCACTTCCATCGAATCACCTCTTTCTCCACTTCTTTACCCTTATTTTACACTAAATCCTTCATAACCTTCCAGAGTAATTTTACGCCGAATCCTGTCGCCCCTATATAGCCGGCGCTATCTGCCGTATCGGTATAAGCCGTCCCTGCAATATCCAAATGAACCCACGGCAGCGTATCCGGAACAAATGCCCCGATAAACAATCCTGCGGTAATAGCGCCGCCTTTTGATCCCGGCGCATTGCGCAAATCAGCCTGCCGCCCTTTGATCATATCCTTGTATTCGTCATCTGCCGGCAGCGGCCATACCCGCTCGCGCACCGTTTCACCTGCCTGGCACACCACGGTATTCCAAACCGGATGGTTGGTCACTGCGCCGGCCCGTACCGTTCCCAGTGCAGTTTCGCAGGCGCCTGTCAGCGTAGCCAGATCGATCAGGCGCGTAATCCCATACTCTTGGATATAAGAAACGGCATCGCACAAAATAATCCGCCCTTCCGCGTCAGTATTTTCCACCTCTACAGTCTTGCCGCCGTACATCGTAATCACATCGTCCACCTTATACGAAGTACCGGACGGCATATTTTCCACACACGGCAGCACGGCTACTGCATTGATCGGATACTGAAGTTCCGCCAAGGCTTTCATCGCGCCCAGCACAGCGCCGGCGCCGGCCATATCCGTCTTCATAGTTTTCATAGATGCGGCCGATTTCAGAGAAAGGCCCCCGCTGTCATAGGTAACCCCTTTTCCGACTAACCCCAGCTTTTCTCTCGACGCTTCATTTCCCGTATACTCAATAACAATCAGCCGCGGATCTTCCGCGCTTCCCTGCGCCACCGACAAAATTCCATTCATCTTATACTGCTGCAAATCTTCTTTATTCAGTACCGTGCAGTACATGCCGTCATAACTGTTCAGCGACAGCGCCTGATACGCCATTTCTTTCGGCGTCAGCGCATTCGGAGGCATATTCACCAATTCCTTGGTCCAGTTGACCCCTTTATATACCGCTTCCCATTCTTCTGCAGCCGCCACGATGGCTTCCATGTCATCAGCTACGATATGAACCGATTGCAGCACATCGTCCTTCGTTGTCTTCATCATCGACTGGTGAACGTTGCGGTACAAAACTCCATCCAGCAAAATGCCTAAGGCTATATTCAAGGTATCTGCTAAAATATCGATCGCTAACAACTTCTCCCGAATGCAGTAATGGACGATTTTTTTCACGAAGGCAAACTGAGCCGCTCCGCTTTTTTCTTCTCCGCCTTCAACGCCTGCCAAAACAAAATACCGAAATCCATTTTCCCCGTTATATACTACGGTTTCTAAATGGCCCCATTCCGAGATAAACGGCCGTTCATTCTGATAGCGAACCAAAAACTCTGCCTCGTCTGCGCTTACTCTGCTCTTGTCCCATTTATTCTGTATCCCAATCACGGCTGTATTCGTCTGCCGCTCTTTATTCCAATTCAGCATCGTATCCCTCCTGTAAAAAAGACATCGTACCGTTCGGCGCGATGTCTTTTCTCTTATTTTAAATTTTCCAACAGCAATGCGTTTACCATGCCCGGATTTGCCCGGCCTTTTGTTTCCTTCATGACCTGGCCTACCAAGAAACCGATTGCTTTTTGTTTGCCTGCCTGATAATCTGCAACAGACTGCGGATTGGCTGCAATTACTTTTTTCACGATTTCTTCGATCGCGCCCGTATCAGTGATTTGTACCAATCCTTTTTCTTTTACAACGGCTTCCGCTGTTTTTCCCGATTCCCACATTTCAGGGAACACGGATTTTGCAATCTTGCCGGAAATCGTGCCTTTGTCAATCAGCTGAATCAGTTCTGCCAGCATCGCCGGCGTTACCGGCGCTTGATCGGCAGAAACACCGGAATCGTTCATCGCCTTAGTAAAATCGCCCATCATCCAGTTGGCCGCAGTTTTGGCATCAACCTTTAACCCTACCAGTTCGCCAAAATAATCTGCCGTTTTCTTATCCATAATGAGCTGTTCCGCATCATAAGAAGACAGACCAAGTTCTTCCATGAACCGTTTTTTTCTCGCATCCGGAAGCTCCGGCAAAGATGCCCGGATTTCTTCGATATGTTCCTGCGGAACCATTACCGGAATCAAGTCCGGCTCAGGGAAGTACCGATAATCGTTTGCTTCTTCTTTCGTCCGCATGGATACCGTAACGCCTTTTGCTTCGTCCCAAGTCCGCGTTTCCTGCACGACTTTTCCGCCGTCTTCAATCAATTCTGCCTGCCGTACCGCTTCATATTCAATACCGCGCTGCACGTTTCGGAAAGAGTTCATATTTTTTAATTCCGTTTTCGTACCCAGCTTTTCTTCTCCGGCCAACCGGACGGAAATGTTGGCGTCACACCGCAGGCTGCCTTCTTCCATCCGGCAGTCCGATACATCGATGTACTGCAGGATCGCTTTTAATTTTTCCAAATACGCTTTTGCCTCTTCTCCGCTGCGGATATCCGGTTCGGATACGATTTCCAGCAGAGGCACTCCCGTACGATTATAATCGACCAGCGCCGAATCCGACTGATCGATCGTTGCGCCGCTGTGTACCAGCTTGCCCGCATCTTCTTCCATGTGGACGCGGGTGATGCGGATCCGGCGCGTTTCTCCATTTACTTCAATATCCAAATATCCGTTTACCGCAATCGGCAAATCATACTGCGACGTTTGGAAGTTTTTCGGCAGGTCCGGATAGTAATAGTTTTTCCGGTCAAATTTGCTGAACGGCAAAATTTCACAATTAAGAGCCAGCCCCGTGCGAACGGCAAACTCTACTACCTGTTTGTTCAATACCGGCAATACCCCCGGCAAGCCCAGGCATACCGGACACACATGCGTATTCGGCTCTCCGCCAAATTCCGTACTGCATCCGCAAAATATTTTCGTCTTTGTTTTCAACTCTGTATGGACTTCTAATCCGATAACGGATTCGTATTTCATAATGCTGCCTCCCCTACCGGCGACACGGCTGCCGTGTCCGGACGATTCTGTTCAAATGTATAGGCTGCCTGAAGCAATGCCGCTTCTCCCAGCGGCCGGCCAATCAGCTGCATGCCTACCGGAAGCCCTTCTGCCATGCCGGCCGGCACGCTGATTCCCGGCAATCCGGACAGATTCAGCGTAATCGTGCACACATCGCTCAAATACATAGCCAGCGGGTCATTTGCCATTTCGCCAATTTTAAATGCCGCAAACGGAGCTGCCGGCGTCAATATGATATCTACGTTCTTAAACGCTTCTTCAAAATCCTGTTTGATCAGCGTCCGGACTTTCAATGCCCGCAAGTAATAAGCATCATAATAGCCAGCGCTCAATACATAGTTGCCCAGCAGGATACGGCGCTGCACTTCTTTGCCAAATCCAGCGGTCCGCGTCTTTTTGTACATATCGACGATATCTTTTCCCGGCACGCGCAGGCCAAAGCCGACGCCATCAAACCGAGCCAAATTCGAGCTAGCTTCTGCCGGAGCAATGATATAATACGCAGCCAGCGCATATTTTACATGCGGCATTTCGATCTCTACAATCTCGGCCCCTAATTTTTTATACGTTTCCAGCGCGTCTTCCATCACGCGGCGAACCCCAGCTGTCAGACCTTCGCCAAAATATTCTTTCGGTACGCCGATTTTCAAGCCCTTCACATCGTTGATAAGCGCTTTCGTAAAATCTTCTTTTTCCGTCGGAATGGAAGTGGAGTCTTTGGCATCATGACCGGAAATAGCGTTCATGACTACCGCGCAGTCCGTTACGTCTTTGGTAATCGGCCCGATCTGATCCAACGAAGACGCATACGCGATCAACCCATACCGGGACACGCGGCCGTACGTCGGCTTCATGCCTACCAATCCGCAGAACGAAGCAGGCTGACGAATTGATCCGCCCGTATCCGAGCCCAGCGACCATACCGCTGTTCCTGCGCTCACAGCCGCAGCCGAACCGCCGCTGGAACCGCCGGGAACCCGTTCGGTATCCCACGGATTGCGGGTAATCTGATACGCAGAATTTTCTGTTGAACTTCCCATGGCAAATTCATCCATATTCGTTTTTCCCAAGCTGATATAGGATTCTTGTTTGAGCCGTTCAATGACAGTGGCATCATACGGTGCGACAAAATTCTCTAGCATTTTAGACCCGCAGGTTGCCTGCTGTCCCCGAATGCAAATATTATCTTTTATCGCGCCGGGAATCCCAGCCAGCATAGAAACCGCTTCACCGGCAGCAATCTTTTTATCTACCGCTTCCGCCTGCCGCAGCGCTTCTTCTCTTGTATCGGATAAATACGCCTGTATCGCCGGTTCTACTGCGTCTTTATGCGCCAATATCTTCTGTGTCAGTTCTACCGCAGAAATCTCTTTATTTACGAGTTTCTGATGGAGTCCATGTATAGTCATCCGTTCCACGATATTCCTCCTAACCCTGCATTACCTTAGGTACTTTAAAATAATTGCCTTCTTTTTCCGGAGCGTTCGCCAACGCTTCTTCATTGGTGAACGATTCGTGCGGTATATCTTCCCGCATAACATTGCGAAGTTCTACTGCATGCGCAGTAGGCACAACGCCTTCTATATCTGCCTGCCCAATCAATTCCATATACGACAGGATATCATTCATCTGCTGATTTACTGAGTCCATCTCGCTTTCGTCGATATCTAACCGAGACAGCAGCGCCAACTTTTTAAATTCTTCCGGTGAAAGTTTCATAGTTATACTCCCTTCCTGCTAAACATTCCGTTTTATTATACCATTTGCGGCTTTTCCTGTCACATCAAAACTAAAAATCCATATATTACAAACCAATTCTTATACTCTGTTCTCTTTATCTTCTCTTCCAAATAAAAGATGGCAGGCACTTTCGTGTCCGCCATCGCTTTTCCTTTTCAGCCTAAGCTCCGTTCTTATCTGCACCGTCCGCAGATACGGTCGAGCAAGCGTTTTTCTTTTTCCCTTGACGCTATATTCAGCTTCGTCGTAATTTCTAAATTGTTGTTTTCCGGATTTCTTGCAATCTCCACATCCGCCGCATAAGCCCGGCTGAGCAGCGGTTCTGTAAACACCTCGTCCGGCGTTCCATCTGCCAGTAATTTTCCTTCCCCCAGCAGAAAAATACGATCGCAGTATTTAGCCGCCAAATTCAGCTCGTGCGCTACCATTAAGATCGTTTTTCCTTTTTCAGACAATGCCTTTGCAAAGCGAAAGATCTCTTCCTGATACACCATATCTAAGCCGGCTGTTGGCTCATCCAAAAATAAAATGGGTGTTTGCTGCGCCAAGACCTTTGCCAAAAAGATCCGCTGCCGCTGCCCTCCGGATACTTCGTTTACCGGGCGGTCCGCCAAGTCCGCCGTGCCCGTATATTCCATACATTCCAGCGCTAACGCTTCATCTTCTTTAGATTCCCGCTCCCACCATTTCATGTACGGATATCTTCCCGTCAATACGATCTCCTTTGCCGTATAGCCAAAACCCAGTTCCACATGCTGCTGCAAATAGGCAACCCTCTTGGCAAACTCCCGTTCCGGCAAACTATCCATATCCAAACCGGAGTAGCAAACCGTACCGCCTATTTTAGGAAGCAGCCCGCGCAGCGTTTTTAAGAACGTGCTTTTTCCCGCGCCATTGCAGCCAATAATGCCGATATATTCCCCTTCCCGGATTACCGCATTAAAATCCTGGACAACACATCGGCGGCCGTGTCCGAAAGATAAGTTTTTTATTTCTATTACTGAATCGTTCATTTCGTTTCCTCCTATCGGTACACGGCGTCTGCATTACTGCTTTTTTATCAGAATGTATGCGTATACATCAGTTTCCAGTTAAAGGGCAGATCCAGATTTGCAAAGCGGTTGGCATAATTTTTTCTGTCCAGCAAATTGTTGAGCGTCAGTGTAACTTCATCATTTTTCGTCAGCTGATATGAAGTGTTCCAAGTCAATCTGGCTCTTGCCGGAACTTGTCCATAAGTAGAATAGTCTTCGCGATCGCCTAAATATTTGAAAGTAAGATCACTGGAGAGTTTATCCTTTTTATAGCCTAAACCGGCAATGAAGTCAATGCGGCCTGCATCCTGCGTCCATGTCGGATTTTTGGCAGATTTATCTTTAATTTCCGGATTCCCGTAACCGATACCCAATTTATACCGCCAGTTTTCGTTGACTTGATTCGTAAATTCAAATTCTACTCCGGTATTTCTGAAATCGCCTTTATTCACAGGATATTGTTTGCCGTCCGGCCCTAAATTACTCGATCCGGACCAGCCGAATTTATTTTCAAAGTCCATATGGTATACGGCCATTTTATACGACTTATTCCCATCGATTTTCTTGATGCCTGTTTCATAGTTCCAGCCTTTTTCCGGCTCTAAATTATTAAAGCTTCGTCCGCTGCCAAAATAGGAGTCCACTGTCGGCATCTGGAATGCTTCCCCCACATTGATATACCAGCTGGTTGTATCGTTGATTTTATACAACGTCTGGATCTGCGGCAGCAAGATACTGTCATCGGATGCGTAGTCGCTGTATACTTCGCCGCGAAGTCCCAGCGTGGTGCTGAACCGATCAGAAAATACTTTATTATACGATGCATACAGTGCATTGCTTGTCCGATGCGCTTTTTTGGACGTATCTACCAGCCCTTTATAGTCTTCCCGTTTAAAACTGTATCCGACGATCAGCGTATCTGCATCCAATTCCCATTCTTTCTGAATATCCGTATAATAGCTGCTCATTTCCGCATTGGAAGACACCTTGCCGTTTTCCACATAGTCAAAGCCGTCATATTTAATATAATTATACCCAACCATGGCTTTGATTCCGTTTTCCTTACCGGCATAAGACAGTCCGGTAGTGATCATTTTATCTTCAAATTTATAATCATAATCTCTCGGTGACGAGCCGTAATTATGACCGCCGCGAGTAATTTCTCCATCTGTATAGAACAGGTTGGCACGCCATTCGTCAGACAGGTTTGCAATTACTGCCGCCCGATTCCGCTGTCCTTTGCCAATCCACCAATCTGTACTGGAGCCACGGGGATAGTCGTTGCTCTTGTCAAACGAATCACTGTATTCTTTGCCGGCGCTGACCATAATTTTATCATTCATCACGCCTACATTATAATCTTTATAATAATTTCCCAGCGTTCCTCGGATGTACCCTTTTTCTTCCCCAGCTGTCAGACGCTTCGTAATAATATTGACTACGCCGCCCATTGCTTCCGCACCATACAGCGTGCCTGCCGCACCTTTTACAATCTCAATTCGATCCACTAATTCGATAGGAATTGACTGCATGCTGTTGTAATTCTTTAAATTCATCGGCATGCCGTCTACCAGCACCAGCGTTCCTCGGTCAAAACCGCGAATAATCGTTCTCCCCTGGCTGAATCCAAAAGTCTGCCCGGCGTCCCCATAACCGGTGCTGGTCATGCCCAACTGATGCTCTACCGCATCAAACACATTTTTATAGCCTGCGCTTTTAATATCTTCTTTCGTAATGACTTCTACGGTCGCCGGCGTATCCAATTCGCTCGTTTCCGTTCGCTGTGCGGTTACAACCATCGGGTCTAATGAAAAGGATTCCAATTCATCAGCCGCAAAAGCTTGTGCCCCCCCGAAGCAAATTCCGCAAGCCAAGACTGCCAAAACCGCTGCTTTTTCTTTGTTCATTGTCCTCACCTCAGTTTTAATCTATGCCTTATCCCTTATTGGGAATATAGCTCTATGCTGGGTTCCTTCCGGTATCTGTCAGCGCGTCTTCCCTAAACGTCCGACACACATTCAGCATAGCTTCTGCAAAGGTTCCTTGCGGAACCGCCACAAAATCCGTTGCCGGCTTTTCCTCTATCAATCGGTTTGTATTCGTATACACCTGCATCGTATTGACGCGGTACTGCAAAGTTTCCATTTTATATTCCAATTCCATCAGGCAATACAATACCTTCTCTTTGTCCTCCAGCTTCGCCGCATACTCTTTCTGCAGCTTCTTTAAAATTTTTTCATTTGTAAAAATAGATTTCACAGCAACACAAACACGGGAATGATCTTCGCCTCCCGCCTCTGCTTTCCCAAACGTGAGCGAACTCATATCATAAGCATACAATCCTACATCATTTTCTGTTACCAGTGACCATCGGGCTGCCTCTGTTTCTTCTGCCGTCTGCTTAGGCAATATGCTCATTTCCCACTTCATCGGATCCTC
>UREG01000066.1 GCA_900546795.1 uncultured Veillonellaceae bacterium
CGCACGAAATGCGGCACAAGTTGCAACTGGTCGTTATCGTCCTTGCGGAATGACATATCCGGCAGCCAATTCCGTTTCGCAGAGAGCATATTCCAGCCCGTGTTTCCACACGCCCGCTTCCGGATGAAGAAGCAAGGCTTTCATAATCCAGTCTAAATAGCTGCGGCTGTTTAAGATTCGGCTGTCCCGCAAATAGTCGTCATGACTTTCCCATCTCAGTCTGTCTTGTTCAAGGTTTTTGCTTCGCCCGGTGATGATGAGCTTGTCTTTGGCTCTGGTCAGCGCTACATATAAGACGCGCTGCTCTTCGGCTTTGCTTTCCCGTTCCATCTGGTGGCGAACCGCGTGCCAGGACAGGGTAGGATACCACATCCGCCACCGGCTGTTATACTGCTTGAGCCCAATGCCCCAATTCTGATGGAACAGGGCCGTGCTGTTCATATCCTGGCGGTTAAATTCTTTGGCTCCGTCCGCTAAAATAACAACGGGAAATTCCAAGCCTTTGCTTTTATGGATACTCATGACGCGGACGACGTTTTCTTTTTCTCCCGCTGCCGGCGGCGGCGCAAGATCCAGTCCTTCTTCTTCCATGCGGTCCAAAAAGCGCAGGAATCGGAACAAGCTGCGGAAATCCGACTGTTCGTACTGGCAGGCCCTGTCATAGAAGGCCTTTAAGTTTGCCTGCCGCAATGCGCCGTCTTCCAGCGAACCAACGTATTCCAAATAGCCGGTTTCTTTATACAGCTGGAGAATCAGGCGGGATACGCTGGTCTGCCGAGCGGCGGTGCGCCACGCTTCCAGCCGTTCGATAAAGTTCTGTACGCGTTCCCTATCTTTCGGATAGTGCGCTTGATACGCCGGCAGCAAGTTCCATAAAGCCCCATCCCCTTCCAGCCGAAGGCGCGCCAGCGCTTCCATCGACAGCCCGACCAGCGGAGAATGCAGGACGGCAGCCAGCGGAATATCCTGCAGGGGATTGTCGATACAGGCCAGCAGCGAACGGATAAACCGCACTTCCGCCGCTTCAAAATAGCCGCTGCTCTGATCAGCAAACGCCGGTATGCCCGCGCGCCGCAGCACATCTAGCAATACGTCTGCCTTTCTGCTCATGGAACGCAGCAAAATGACAATATGATTCCAGTCCAGCGGTTCATAGGAACCGTCTTTCTTCGCTATCTGGAAGCCTTCTTCTTTAAGCGCCAGGATTCGGTCGGCAATGCAGTACGCTTCTTCTTCAAACGCAGTCAGCTCCAGCGTATCCGTTTCCGCCGCTTCCAGGTCTTCTTCTTTTTTAGCGCATTCAATCACATGCACTTCTACCGTCTCGCCGATAAAATTTTTCGGCGCTTCGTCCAGCATTCGGCCGGGATAGAGTTTTTCCCGTTCTCCATAGCCCATTTCTGCACTGCCCGGCGTCATGATCCGCTCAAAAATATAGTTTACCGCGTCCAGCACGATCGCATCGCTGCGAAAGTTTTTCGATAAATCAATTCGCCGGCACGCCGCCGCAGCGTCTAATTGATAGGTGCGGTATTTTTCCAGAAACAGTCCGGGATCGGCCAGCCGGAACCGATAGATACTCTGTTTGATATCGCCTACCATAAACCGGTTGTCTGCGCCCGATACGAGCGCCGCAATCATTTCCTGCACGCCGTTCGTATCCTGGTATTCGTCTACCAGAACTTCTTTAAACCGCCGGCGCAGTTCTTTTGCCACTTCTGAGGGAATCGGGTCTTCCGGCGTGGATTCGGGAGCCAGCAGGATCTCCAAACACCGCTGTTCCAAATCGCTGAAATCCATCAGCCCTTTGGCCTTCTTCTCTTCGCTGTACGCGGCGGCAAATTCCTCCGTTACGTCAATCAGCAGCCGCACATAGGGATACAGCTGGCTCAGCTGCCGTATCCACTCGGTATGCGGCACGGAAAAATACGAGGTCTGCAGGTCTTTTATGATCTTTTTCGCACTGTCCCGCAGCGCTTTTGCCTGTTCCCGCAGTTCCAGTTCTTCCACGGTCATATTTTTCTTTGCTTTGCTCGGCAGCCGGTCGAACGAAAACAGAGCCATCTGCCGTTCGATTTCTTTCCACGAGGCGCCTTCTAAAAGAGGATCAAGGAGCGAGCCTTCTTCTTGCAGCAGCGGCAGGTAGTCTTCCGGCCCTTCCGGTTCTTTCGCCAGCCGCACCGCAGTCCGATACAGTCCGGCGCACTCTTCCAGCTGTATCCGCAGGGCTTTTATTATTTCTTTGGCCCACGGCAGGCTGTCGATATCCGCCGTCTCTTCGATATGATAGTTTTCCGCTACCCGATCCAGCCACACCTGCGGCCACGGCATGGAGCGGCTGAATGTGTAGAGCTTTTCAATCAAATACATCAGCCCGTCGTCGCTTCGCTCATTGCTGAACCGATCCGCCAATTCAAGGAACCGTTCTTTTCCTTCGCCGTGTTCTTCATACCGGCGCAGCAAAACGGCTGCCAGCACGTCCCGCCTTAACACCGCCAATTCTTCTTCACTGGCAATTTTAGATTTAGGGTCGATGCCGATCGTATAAAAATATTGCCGTATCACAGTCTGACAAAACGCGTGGAGCGTTGATATCTGCGCCGAGCCCAGCAGCGCCAGCTGCCGTTCGATCCGGGGATCTTCTCTTTCTTCCAGCGCCGCTTGCAGGCGTTGTCCGATCCGATCCCGCATTTCCGCTGCCGCCGCTTTCGTAAAGGTTACGACGAGCAGTTCCGTCACTTCCACAGGATCGGTTTCATCTAACAGCCGCTGTATGATCCGTTCTACGAGCACCGCTGTTTTCCCGGAACCTGCCGCAGCCGATAAAAGCAGATTCTGTCCGCGGCTGTCAATGGCCGCCTGCTGCGCTTCTGTCCATGCCATCAGTGCATTCCTCCTTCTTTTTTCATGCGTTCTATCGCCTGCTCGTCCCGCAGCGACGGCAATACCCGCCACCGGCAGACGGAAGAAGACGAGTCAAACCGGCACAGGCTTTGGTACGGACACCATAGGCAGGCGCCCCGCCCCTGATGCCACATCGGCGCAATATCGATCGCGCCCCGGCTGATTGCCATACCGATCTCTTTTAGCTTTTTCAAAGTATGCCGCAGCATAATATCCCACGTTTCCGCATCTTTTACCCCATCGGCTCCGGCGCGGAACTTGCCGTTTTTTAAATATACATTTACATAAGAGGAATAACCATCCACAGAAGTGTCCAGACGGCGGATCACCGCTTCATCTTTTATGAGGTAGCCTTTCATTTTCAGCTCTTTGCAGTACGCGTCGGCCATGCTTTCTTCGTCCGGCGGCGCATCGGCAGATGTCTGCCGGTTATTGACATAGCAATAGAGCGCGCCGGCCGGTTCTGCGTCTATATTAAGCAGCACCATATATACATAGACCAGCAGCTGCAATTTGATCCCATAATAGATTTCCTCTGCTTTTATCGTATTGTTTCCCGATTTATAGTCCATCACCAGAATATGCTTGCGGTCCTCGTCTTTGAGCATATCGATCCGGTCGATCTGCCCAATAATATCGAGCATTGCGCCGTCCGGCAAAGGGATATGAAGCGGATCCCAGGCCAGGCGGCCGAAACCAAATGATTTCTCTAACGCCAGCGTATTGAATTCGGATACGCGGCTGAAATCATGGAGCCGTTCCATGGTGCGGACGATCGTTTTATCAATCCGTTCTTTTCGTTCCATAAACATCGCGTCCCGGTAGAATATGCCGTTTTGTACCTGGGGCGCCAGTTTTTCTATCGCAGCCCGGCACCGCGCCGAGATTTCTTCTTTAGGAATATCCCGCCACTGCTGTCTTTTTTTCAGCAGTTCCGCCCCAAGCTGCCGCAGCACGCTGTGTACCAGCTGTCCCGTATCCGGCGGACGCAGCGTAAATACCGGCCTCTCTTCCAGACGCAGCCCATAGCGGGCAAAGAATTGGAAGGGGCAGGCCTGATAAGATTCAAAACGAGTAACGGAGCCTGTCATTCGCCCTTTGGGCATATACAGCATACGCACTACGTCCTTGGGAAGATTGGGCAGGACAGGCCGCCAAAACAGCCCGCTCAGCGCATATTGCAGCCGTTCTTTTCCTTCTTGTTCCAACGCCCAGTCATACAGCCCCCACCAGGCATCCCCGATCTTGCCGCCGTCTTTGGCACGGCGCAAAAGAAGCGGCAGCCATTGCAGGCTTCGTTCTTTGCGCACGATCCAGTCCGCTTCGTCTCCCAAAGAAGGCAGCGCGCTCCACCGGCCGCTCAGCCCCCAGTCCGCAGTAATCTGCCGGACCGGCAAAGACGGTTCCAGCGCTCCGCCGGCGCCGTCGCTCAGGCTGTACGACAAATAGAGCCGTTCCCGGCTTCTTGTGCAGGCTAAATAAAACAGGAATTTTTCCTGCAGGGTTTTAAACTGTCCGTCCGGCGCCAGCAAGAGGCCCAGCTTTGCCAGCTGCTGCCGTTCTTCGTCGTGAAGCAGCCCGTCTTCCTGGCTCCGCCCGGGGAAAATGCCGTCGTTGGCTCCGATAAGAAAAATCCCTTTTCGTTCAATCCCGTAACTGCGGTCTACGGAGGTGATCATCACATGATCGAGCGTAGGCGGTATAAAGGAAAATTCCAGCCCGTCCATGCCGTCTTTGACCATACCGGCAAATTCTTCTGCGCTCAATTCTTCCCGTTCACTGATCCGATACAATTCTTCGAGCAAGGTCAGCACCGCTTTCCACATCTGTTCATGCTCTTTTAACGGCGATGCCGAAATTTCCTGCCATTGCTTCAGCTGATTGGGCACCTGCAGCTCTTCCAGCCAGGCCAGCAGCAGCCGGCACCAGGCTCCGCCTTCCCGCCGTTCCTTTCTGCCGTCCATCAGCACGGCCGCCGCAGCGCGGACACGGCGGCGCAGTCCATTGATGCGGGCCAGCCACGCCTTCGTATCGCTGTCCGGCCCCCGGGTTTCTTCCAGCGACCGGCGATCGTAATACTCCCAGTCTTCGTCGGCTTCCCACTGCCAGGAGCGAATGCCGTATGCAAGACAGTAGTTTTCCAACTCATCGGTTTCTTCCCGGCTAAGCGGCAGCAAATCCGTTTTGAGCAGACGAAATACATCGTCATAGTTCCAGCCCCGGCAGGCCATATCCAGCCCTGCCAGCAATAGTTCCGCCAGCGGGTGTTCCAGCATGGATCTTCGCCGGTCTGTAAAAAACGGAATCCCATACGATTCCAATACCCGTTCCGGCAAATCGCCGTATTCATCCCGGCTGCGCAAAATGACCGCCATATCCCGCCAACGCCAGCCCTGGTCCCGGCAAAGCGCCAGCATTTCCCGCGCCAGTCCGTCCAGTTCCGCTTCCCGCGTTTCCGCTTCATATACATAAAGGCCGGGAATCTCTTTCATCCGGCAGCGCTGCGCCGAGGAGGCAAACAGCGCCCGTTCCAGCCCCGCAAGGCCGGACTCTTCTTTATATCGGGGCGCCGCTTCCATATAGATTTCTTCCGCTATGCCTATGGACGACCGAATCTCTTCATATACCTGCCACGGCCGGTGAAAAAGCGCCGATTCCCGCCGCTGTCCCGCGATATCCTCTGCCGGCAGCGTCAGGGCGATCGTCATGGCCGGGCTGTACCGTGCCAGCTGCCGAAGCACCTGCATCTGCTGCGGCGTAAACCAATGGAATCCATCGACCCAGACATGCGATTTCTTCACCAGCTCCGACTGGGCAATTTCTTTTTCCAGCAAGGTAAACATATCCTGGGAGCCGCCTAGATGCTCGTTTATATACGCGTCGTATTCTTCATACAGCATCGCCGCGTCTTCCAGCTTTTTCCCCAGCCCCAGCGTGCTTTTGGCAGCAGCCAGCCGCAGATCTTCCGGCCCAATGCAAAACGACCGGCATTCTCCGACAAAATCTTTTATCAGTTCGCTGAAATTCCGCTGCCGCGCCGCTTTTTGCAGCGCCTGCAAGTCCTTTTCCTTTTTTATTCCGATCCGTTGAAAAATCAAGCGTTTCGCCAGATCCGAAAGAGACAGCGGCCGGTTTCCCCGTTCGGCAAACACCCGGTATGCCAGTCGGGAAAACCCGACTACATGCACATGGGAAAAGCCGTTTTGCGGCAGTTCCTCTGCCAGCCGCCGTTCCGCGTCGTACGTCGCCTGATCCGGCACCAGTAAAATCGCCGGTATGCCGGCATCCATACAGCATTGTATTTCTTCGCAGCAGCGCCGGCTTTTTCCGCTTCCGGCCCGTCCTGCTAATATTCGTACAGCCATTCTGTTTCCTTTCCGGGCATACGCCCCAAACCTGCTTATCGTATTCGTTTACATCTTAACATAAACCGCGCTGCCTGACCATTGCGGCAGCATCAGCCGCCAAAAGCCGGCCGGCAATAAAAAAGAGGAACGCCCCGGCGTCCCTCCCTTGGTGTGCTATTCCGTTTCCTGCCGTTCCGACGGATTCTCTTCTTCCGGAACCGGCTCTTTTTTCTCCATATGGATACGCAGGATACGCATGCTGTCTACTTCTTCTACAGTAAAGCGATACCCTTGCGATTCCGCATATTTTCCTGCCTGCGGCGGCATTTCTATCTGCGAATACAGCCAGCCGCCCAGCGTATCGATATTTTCCGCTTCCAGCCGGATTCCAAATTCATCGTCGATCTTTTCCACCAGCACTTTGGCATCTACGGACCATGTACCGTCTTTTTGCTTTTCAATCGGCTCCCGCTCTTCGTCGAACTCGTCTTGTATCTCCCCAACGATTTCTTCGATCGCGTCTTCTGCCGTCACAATTCCCGACACCCCGCCGTATTCGTCCATGACCACGGCGATTTGCGAGCGCTGCATCTGCATTTCTTTCAAAAACTTGCTGACCAGCATCAATTCCGGCACCATATGCACCGGCCTGGCCAGCGCCTTCAGATCGACCGGTTCATGAGCCATCAGCTTTGCCATAATATCTTTGACGTGAATAAACCCGATAATATTGTCCTTATCTTCCTCACACAGCGGATACCGGGTGAATTGATATTCCCGAATGACCGCCATATTCTCTTCCAGGCTGTCCTCGGCATACAGGTATACCACTTCCATACGCGGCACCATGATCTCTTTGACATAGCGGTCGCTGAAATCAAACACGTTGTCCATCATCGTCATTTCCGCATTATCTATATAACCTTGTTTATGGCTTTCCGAGAGCAGCAGCCGGATCTCTTCTTCCGTATGAGGAGTATCCGCCTCGTGCGCCGCATCGATTCCAATTTTTTTCAGCAGCCAGCCGGCAATGCTGTTCAGCACCCATACGGCAGGCGAAAACAATTTATAAAACCCAATCATCGGCAGCGCGATCCACAAAACGACGCCTTCCGCCCGCTGGATTGCCAGCGATTTCGGCAGCAGTTCGCCCAATACGATATGAAGGGCGGTAATAAGCGTAAATCCCACCGCAAACGCCAGGGTATGCTCCATAGCCGGCGGCACGCGAAGCCAATGAAATACCGGCGCCAGCATCTTGGCTACCGCCGGTTCCCCGATCCAGCCAAGGCCCAGCGAAGCCAGCGTAATCCCCAGCTGCGTAACAGAAAGATACGCGTCCAAATGATCGGTCATGCGTTTTGCATACACCGCCCGGCTGTTCCCTTCCTGAATCAGCGTTTCCAGACGGGACGACCGGATCTTAACGATCGCAAACTCCGCCGCCACGAAAAAGCCATTTAAAAATACCAGAAAAATAATCAAAAAAATGTTCCACAGACCTAGTAAATAGTCCACAGCCCTCATTCTGCAATCAGAACGAGTTTTCACCTCCTATAAACATACTATAATATATATGTAATGTATTATACGGCATCACGGAAATCCTGGCAATCGCTCCGCCTTATTTCTCCGGGATCAGCGTCGCCGACTCCACGCCTTCCATTTCCATGATGGTCTGCATGAGCTCTTCTTTTTCCAAAATAGCGTTTTCTTCTACGACGAGCCGGAACCGAACTATACCTTCTTCTTGCCGGCACCGGGAAAAATGTTCAATGGACCAATCGTTTTCTTTCAAATACAGCCGCAGCGATTCCCAGGAAAAGATCCCTTCTTTCACTTCCAGTTCTACCCGATAGCGGCTGGTCTGCGGCTCTTCTCCGGCAGCAATCTTTTCTTTCAGCCGATCGTCCAGCCGCTGCACAACGGTTAAGGTCAGCAAAATACAAATGGTCGCGGCAAACGCCATAAACAAAAAACCGCCGCCGGCAGCCAGTCCAACGGCAGCAACCGCCCAAACACTGGCCGCCGTTGTCAGCCCTAAAATCTTATGGCCCCCTTTTCCGGCCAAGATGGTGCCGGCCCCCAGAAAACCGATGCCGCTGACGACCTGCGCCGCGATGCGCCCTCCGTCTGCATTGATTCCATAAGCAGTGCGCAGATCTACCGCAATGGCCAGTGAAACCATCATATACAGACAGGCGCCCAGCGATACCAATATATGCGTGCGAAGCCCGGCAGCCTTGCTTTTGGACTGCCGTTCATATCCAATAAGTCCGCCCAGCAGCGCCGCTGCCGCCAGCCGAACGATTACGTCGCTGTACATCGTTACTCCCCCGTTCATTGACAGGCATGATTCTATCCTGTATTATCAAATGATATTATTTCATTTATTGTATCATATTTTTTCAAGGAGGTAATCCTATGCAGTCTGGCTGGATTCGTCTGATCATCGCCGCCGTTTTTGAAATCGGCTGGGTTATGGGGCTCAAATATGCCTCGCTTCCTCTGGAATGGCTCGGCACGATCCTTTGCCTCAGCGGTTCTACATACTTTATTTTTTCTGCCGCCGATACGCTTCCGGTAGGCACGGCCTATTCCGTTTTTGTCGGCCTCGGTGCGCTGGGAGCAGCGGTAAGTCAAACGTTTATTTTCTCATCTCCCCTTACGGGCATGCAGCTTTTTTGGATCGCCGTGCTCATGGCCGGGGTTATCGGATTAAAACTGGTCACGCCCAATAAAGAACAGAAAGGAGAATCGGCATGAGCTGGCTCTATCTTATCATCGCCGGAGTCACCGAAGCGCTGGGCGTCGGCTTTCTTAATGAATGGAAAGCGCGGCGTTCCTACATGGCTCTGGCCATGGATTTCCTTTGTTTTGCCGTAAGCCTTACGTTATTGTCGCTGGCCATGAATGACCTTCCCATGAGTATTGCGTACGCCTTGTGGACGGGCATGGGAACGATCGGCGGCGTTTTGATCGGCATCGTCAAATACGGCGAATCTCCCGATCCCAAGCGGCTGTTTTGCATCGCCCTGATTCTCATCGCTGCCGTCGGCCTAAAATGTTCCGCTTAACTGAGCGAAAAAGTCAATGGCGCCTTAACAATTCTTTACTATGCTGTTTGTAGAGTTACAATACATATGTTACAAAAAGAATAAAAAAGAGAAGACACCCTTTTTGTGATATGATTAAGTCACCAACACCCATCCACACAGAAAAGAGGTCTTC
>UREG01000067.1 GCA_900546795.1 uncultured Veillonellaceae bacterium
GCATCGCCTTGCCAAGGCGAGGGTCGCGAGTTCGAATCTCGTCTTCCGCTCCATTAATATGGCGGCATAGCCAAGCGGTAAGGCAGAGGTCTGCAAAACCTTTATTCCCCAGTTCGATTCTGGGTGCCGCCTCCATATTTATTCTGCCGGGGTGGCGGAACAGGCAGACGCAACGGACTTAAAATCCGTCGGTTGGAAACAACCGTACCGGTTCGATTCCGGTCCTCGGCACCAAATAGTGATTATATTCTATCCGATTCAGAAATGAATCGGATTTTTTGTTGTATTTTGCAGCAGAAGCTGCGATAGGAGAGGGAAGGAGTGAGGATAATATAGCTGCGGCGTCGGCGACAGGAAATGGGATTGAGAACGAAGTCTTTGTATAGGATTACCGACAAAAATATGATAAAATAAAATGCTAAGATATATACTAAAATGAGGTACTATATATGGAAAAACAAAAATATTACGAAATAGAAACGTTTGGCTGCCAAATGAACAGTTCTGATTCAGAACGCATGGCAGGGCAGCTGGTGCAGTTGGGATATGCTCCCGCAGAAAAAAGAGAGCAGGCAGATTTGATTTTATTGAATACCTGCTGTGTTCGGGAAAGTGCTGAAAATAAAATTTATGGGAAAATTGGCGAATTAAAGCATTTGAAAAAAGCAAAACCCGGTCTTATTATCGTAGTGGCTGGTTGTATGGCGCAAAAAAATCAGGACGCTATTTTTAAACGGGCGCCTCATGTGGATATTGTATTGGGAACGCAGCACATGGAACAGCTCCCGGAATTGGTAGCACAGGCAGAGGTTCGAAAAGGACACTACATGAATGTGCAGATGGGGGACTTTGACTTTCAGGATCTGCCTACTAAAAGAGAGAACAAAGTATTTGCCTGGGTTCCGATCATGAATGGGTGCAATAAATTTTGTACCTATTGTATTGTTCCATATGTCCGGGGACGGGAAAAAAGCAGACCAATTGAAGATATTATAAAAGAGATTCGTCAGCTGGCTTCGGAAGGATATAAAGAAATTACTTTGCTGGGACAAAATGTAAATTCTTATGGTCTGGACTTTAAGGACGGTACTGACTTTTCTACGCTGCTGCGCGCGGTAAATGAAGTAGACGGAATTGAACGGGTGCGGTATATGACCTCTCATCCGCGGGATATGAAAAAATCCATGGCAGATACGATCAGCAGCTGTGATAAAGTAGTGACTCAGATGCATTTGCCGATCCAATCGGGCTCAGACTGGCTGCTGAAAAAAATGAACCGCGGTTATACGGCAGAAGAGTATATGGAATTAGTAAAGTATATTCGTGAGGTAATGCCGGATGTGGTGCTGACGACAGATTTAATCGTTGGTTTCCCGGGAGAAACGGAAGAAATGCATCAAGAAACGTTGGAACTTTTGCGGAAAGTTCGGTATGATATGGCTTATACCTTTATCTATTCGCCGCGGTCAGGCACACCGGCTGCTGCTATGACGGATCAGGTGCCGTTAGACGTGAAAAAACGCCGATTGCAGGAATTGATGGATGTACAGAATGAAATCAGTTTGGCGTTAAATAAAGAAATGGAAGGAAAGATTTATTCCATCATTGTGGAAGGGCCGACGAGAACGGATGAAAACCATTGGTTTGGCCGAACTTCTGGCAACAAGATGATCATTTTCCCAAAAGAAGAAGGAATAGAGATCGGAGATACTGTGGATGCATTGGTAGAGGCTGGGCAGACCTGGGTATTGAAAGGCCGTATCCTTCGCTGATAGGAGTGTGAATATGGAAAAGCAAAAGCGTACTCCGATGATGGAGCAATATTTGGCAATCAAAGAGCAATGCGGCGATGAAATACTGTTTTTCCGCCTGGGTGATTT
Organism: uncultured Veillonellaceae bacterium; assembly: GCA_900546795.1. Lineage (GTDB taxonomy): Bacteria > Bacillota > Negativicutes > Veillonellales > Megasphaeraceae > UMGS915. The sequence goes on from UREG01000067.1 coordinate 1,881, forward strand.
TTATGAAATGTTTTTTGACGATGCGCTGACCGTATCAAAAGAATTGGAGCTGACGCTTACCGGCCGTGCCGGAGGCAGCGCGGAAAAAGTGCCGATGTGCGGTGTGCCGTATCACTCGGCGGACACATATATTGCAAGACTCGTTCAAAAAGGGTATAAAGTAGCGATTTGTGAACAAATGGAAGACCCGCGAAGCGTCAAAGGAATTGTCAAACGGGAAATTACCAAAGTGGTTACGCCGGGTACGATATTGATTGAAAACGCAGTGACGGCAAAAAGCAATAATTATCTGGGGATCGTCCGGCGGGAAAATGGCGATACAACGGCTGCATTTGTTGACGTCAGTACCGGCGAGTGTATTTGGAATTTACTGGACAACGGTTTGGAAGCAGAACAAATCGTGGATATGCTGTCGATCTATCAGCCGTCAGAAATGATTTTTCAAGATATCGGGAAACTAGAAGGCGTCATTCGGTCGTATATGGAACAAAAATATCCGAACTGTCCGGTGGCTGCATACGAACCATCAGAAAAGGTACCGGATGATTTGGCGATGCAGTATTTCCAGCAGGCTCCGGAGCTGGAGCAGGACGGTATACGGCACTGCATTAATCTATTGCTTCATTATGCGCAGAAAGTGATGAAAACGGATATTTCTCACATTAATTTGCTGCAGCGGATTGATAATGCGTCGCGGCTGGTACTGGATGGTTCGGCTCTGCGTCATTTAGAGATTACGCAAAATGTGCGGGATGGCGGGCGCAAAGGAACGCTGCTCGATATCTTGGATTATACTCGGACTGCTATGGGCGGCCGATTGCTGCGCAGATGGCTGGAATCGCCGCTTCTGCGGATAAAAGATATTCAGAGCCGGCAAAATGCAGTAGGCGAACTGCTGAATAATGAAATTCTCCGGCAGGATATGCGGGCGGCGCTGGAGCAGATATATGATTTTGAGCGTATTTTAACACGTATCGAGACGGGAAATGCGGCGCCTAAAGATATGGCAGCGCTCCGGGAGACCTTGCAAATTATTCCGCGGCTGAAAGAATTGCTGGAGCAGACAGAAAGTTCTTTGCTTCGGCATATATACAGCGACATAGACACGCACGAAAACGTGTATGAACTGCTTTGCCGCGCTATAAAAGAAACCCCGGCTCTGACGCTGAAAAACGGCGGAGTGATTGCTTCCGGCTATCATGCAGAGCTCGATGAACTTCGTTCTTTATCGGAAAACAGCAAGCAGTGGATACAGAAACTGGAAGCAGATGAGAAAGAAAAGACAGGCATCCGTTTGAAGATCGGCTATAATAAAGTATTTGGATACTACTTTGAAATTTCTCATGCCAACTCCTTGCCTATACCGGCATATTATGTACGGAAACAAACGCTGGCCAACGCAGAACGGTACATTACTCCGGAATTGAAAGAGTTTGAAGTAAAAGTACTGTCTGCCCAGGAAAAAATCTTGGCATTAGAATCCATGCTGTATGGAGAAATCAGAGAGCAGATCAAGAACTACATTTTTGAAATGCAGCAAACGGCGCGGGCGATTGCTTGTCTGGATTGTCTGGGGAGTTTTGCGGAAGCGGCATTTAAAAACCGGTATACAGCGCCGGTTATTTCTGAGGAAAATAGGATTTGGATACAAGATGGACGGCACCCGATTATTGAAAAATTTATGGGCAACGGCATGTTTGTTCCGAATGATGTCAAGCTGGATCATGATACACATGAGATCCTTTTAATCACCGGCCCGAATATGGCGGGGAAATCGACCTATATGCGTCAGGCAGCTGTTTTGACTCTGATGGCGCAGGCTGGCTCGTTCATTCCTGCCAGGGAAGCGGTCATCACTCCAGTAGACCGCATATTTACACGGATCGGCGCCAGTGATGATATCCTGTCAGGGGAAAGTACATTTATGGTAGAAATGAAGGAAGTATCCTATATTCTCAAGCATGCTACCAAACGAAGCCTGATTATTTTAGATGAGATTGGGCGCGGAACGAGCACGTTTGATGGAATGAGTATTGCCAGGGCTGTGGTAGAGCATATTTTAAAGAAAATCCATGCCTGCACGTTATTTGCTACTCACTATCATGAATTGGTCGATTTGGCGGATACTTCGGAAAGGATACAAAACTATACAGTAGCGGTTAAAGAGCGAGGATCAGATATCCGGTTTTTGCGCCGGATTATTCCCGGGGCAGCGGATCGAAGCTATGGGATTCATGTAGCTAAACTGGCCGGCTTGCCTAAAGGGCTGATTACCCGAGCCGATGAAATATTGCATGAGCTGGAAAGCGCTGATCCGAGAGGGACGCATGGTTTAGCAGAGGAAAAGAAACCGATGCCGGCGGCCAGCGGCAGTTTGTTTGCAAATCCTATTTTAGATAAAATAATTGCGCTGGACGTGATGAGTCTGACTCCGATAGAAGCATTGGATATTCTGTATAAACTGCAAAATGAAGCGAAAGAAGGAGAGGGGCGATGAAGTCTGTTATTAAAATATTAGATGAAGTCACAGCAAATAAGATTGCTGCCGGCGAGGTAGTCGAACGGCCATCGTCCTGCGTCAAAGAATTGGTGGAAAACTCTATAGATGCGGGCAGTCGGGAAATTGAAGTAGAGATTGCAAACGGCGGTACGGAATATATGCGGGTGACCGATGACGGTATTGGCATGTCGCCGGAAGATGCAAAACTGGCGCTGGTTCGTCATGGTACAAGTAAAATACGCAGCGTAGAGGATATTTTTCACATTACTTCACTTGGGTTTCGCGGGGAAGCCATTCCCAGTATAGCGGCCGTGTCTAAATTTAAAATGACAACGCGGCAGGCAGATGAACCTTTTGCAGTTTACTTGGAAGTAAATGGCGGAGAGCTTGCGGCGGAAGAAGAAGTGGGGGCAAATGTAGGGACGACGATTGAAGTCCTGGATTTGTTTTATAATACTCCGGCCCGGAAAAAATTTATGAAAAGTGAACGGACGGAAGGCGGAAAAATTAGTGAAATATTGACTAAATTAGCGATGGCCAATCCGCATATCGGATTTCGCCTGATTCATAACGGGCGGACGACGCTGCATACAGCGGGAAATGGCAAGCTGCTCGATGCCGTGGCTAGTTTATATGGCAACGATGTGGCAAAAGATTTGTTTCCTATTGCGTACGAAGAAGATGGAATTGAAATAGAAGGCTTTATTGGGAAACCGTCGTTATTAAAAAGCACGAGACAATGGCAGACTTGTATTGTCAATCAGCGGGTGATTACGAGCCGGGTCGTATATAAAGCGATTGATAACGCATATCATGCCATGCTGCCAAAAGGCGGTTATCCGGCAGCGGTTATTGTTATCAAACTAGCTCCGGACACATTGGATGTCAATGTGCATCCGCAGAAAATGGAAATAAAATTTTCTGACGAGCAGCGGATATATCGATGTGTATATCGGGCGATCGTCAATAGTTTGGTGCAGAAAGAAGAAGCGGAACAGGTGGCTACCGATATTGTTCTTACGCAGGAAGAGGTGCAGAAACATGCGTATGCACTGCCGGAAACGCAGCCGGATATCACGGCGGTTAAAGAAGAAGTGCGGGAACCCGGGGCTGCATATGGAGAGCGCACCGTTGTTTCGCCTGCTTTAGGAAACCTCCCCGAGATGGGATCATTCTCTATTTCTGAACCGCCGGAAAGACGGGAAGAGAGAGAAACGCTGCATTGGAAATATGAAGATAGAGAAACTCCGGCGTATCATGCCGCTGTTCCTGCAGAAATACTGCAGAAAAACGAATCGATTTTTACTCGTGTGGAAGAAGAGGAGCCGGAGACACTATTTTTAGATAAAATAGAATTTGAAGATGATACGGTTCTCTATCCGATGGGACAGGTGGCCGATTGCTATATCGTAGCCAAAAAAGGACAAGATTTATATATTATTGATCAGCATGCGGCGCATGAACGGATACGGTACGATCGTTTTTGTCTGCGGACGGAACGTATACCGGCTCAGGCGCTGCTGATGGCTGAATTTATAACGGTGGACCCGGATGACACAGAACTTTTGGAACGGGAAAAAGACGTGTTTTATGATTTAGGATTCCAATATGAATGGGCTGGAGAACAAGTTATTCGGGTAGAAGAAATTCCGGCTGATATGGAATCGGCACAAGTTGCCGATGCTATCCGAGTGATTTGTACGTCGCTGCATGAAGAACATCGGCCGTCCAAAGCGGAATTGCGTCATCGCGTGCTGGCCTATGCATCGTGCCGGGGGGCGGTAAAAGCCGGAGACAGACTGAATATGTATCAAATGAAGGCGTTGCTGGAAGAGCTGCTTCATACGGAAAAGCCATTTGTTTGCCCGCACGGCCGGCCGGTTATCGTGCGGTTTACACCCGAAGAATTAGGGAAATTGTTTCACAGGACATGATGATGGACATAGGAATTGTAACGACCGCGCGGAACACGACGGCTGAATTGAAAGAAAAAGCAAGAGAGTTGGCAGCTTCACAAGGGCTGATTTATCGGGAAAGAAAAGATATTTCTGCAGCAAATTTGCTGCAGAACGGACAATATTTGATTGTATACACACAGCAGGGGCCGGAGATCGTAACAAAAGACGGGACGCACCGCTTCCATTTGAGTATGGCGCAGCTACGAATAGAAAACCTGATAAAAGGCGGGCAGGATCATTTTATTCAGGCGTTGGGAAGAAAACGGCCCTTGCGTATATTAGATTGTACTTTTGGGTTCGGGAGTGATGCACTTACTGCCAGCTGGTATTTAAACCGCGAAGGAACCGTTACCGGAGTGGAAAGCTCACTGCCCATGTATATTGCAGGAAGCTGGGGCTGCCGGGAATTTATTCATGAAAATCCTGAAGTTACTGCCGCACTGCGGCGGATTACCGTAATACATGCTTCTTATCAGGAGTATTTAAAGAAGATACCGAAAGGTGCGTATGATGTAATTTATTTTGATCCGATGTTTGCGCATCCAGTGATGGCAAGCCCGCAGTTTCATCCGGTGCGGCAGGTGCTGAATCATGAACCCCTGGAGGCGGATATTTTGGAACTGGCGCGGCAAAAAGCCGGCAATCGCGTTGTTGTAAAAGGGCGGGCGTTTAGAAAATGGAAGTCGCAGTATCCGGACATGCAGATTATGGGCGGCAGATACAGCAAAGTACAGTATGCCGTTTGGGAGGTATAATGGAAGCAAAACAAAAAGACCGGGCGGTGGTAATCGTAGGGCCTACTGCCGTTGGAAAAACGGCGCTCAGTTTTTATTTGGCAGATCGGTATCAGACGGAATTGATTTCTGGCGATGCCTATCAAATTTACCGGTATATGAATATAGGAACAGCCAAGCCAACCTTGGAAGAACTGGCGAGATATCCGCATCATTTGATCGATATTTTAGAACCGGAAGAAACGTTCAGCGCGGCGCAATTTCAAAAAATGGCAGCAAAGAAAATACGGGATTTGAATGAGGCGGGAAAACTCCCTGTGCTGGTAGGCGGTACAGGCTTATACGTGCAGTCTTTGCTGGAAGGGTATAGTTTTGAACAGCCAAAAACGGAAGAAAAGAGCCGAAAAGCCGCGGAGACTTTGTATGAATCGCTGAGCGATTCCGAGCGGGCGGATTATGTACGTCCTTATGTGCAGTCTCAGGCAATCACGACGGAACTTTTGCATAACCGGCATCGTATGATACGGCTGATGGAAATGATTGCATTGGGCATCGCTGGGACAGGAATAGCGGAAAAGAAAAAAAGCGAACTGCAGTATGATGCGGCGGTTATTGGATTATCCTTGCCAAGAGAAGAGCTGTATAAACGGATTGATCTGCGGGTGCAGCTGATGATAGACGCGGGCTGGATTGAGGAAACGAAGCAGCTTTTAGCGCGGGGAATTGACAGGAACTGTCAGAGTATGAAAGCGATCGGATACCGGACGATTGCGCTCTATTTGGAAGGGCAGATGAGCCGGGAAGAGATGACGGCACAGATACAAAAAGAGACGCGGCATTTTGCAAAACGGCAGCTCACTTGGTATAAACGGATGCCTTATATCCAGTGGTTTGATAAACAGTCGTATGCCAGCGAAAAAGCGCTTGCAGAAGCCGTTGGCGCATACATTGACCAGAAATTTGCTTATTAGTACAAGGACTGCACGGCCGGAAATAGCTGTGCAGTTTTTTCTGCGGCAGTCTAATATGGGGCGGGAAAACGAGTTGTCAGGATAGGACTGTTTGGTTATAATACTATGTATTGAAATTTTACGAAAAGAAGGTTGCGAATATGGATATGCAGGAATTGCAGCGGGAAGCGCTGGAAAATTGTAAGGAACAGTTTTCCTATATAGATGATATTTGTGTATATAATACAAAAAAAATACTGGAGGCATATCGGGAATGCCGGGTTTCAGAGTTCCACTTCCACGGCAGTACCGGGTATGGATACGGTGATGCGGGACGGGAAAAACTAGATGAGGTATTTGCCCATGTTTTTAAAGCAGAACGAGGGTTGGTGCGGCCTCATTTTGTTTCCGGCACGCATACGCTGGCAACGGTATTGATGGCTTTTCTGGGAAAAGGCGATAAAATGATTTCTTTGATCGGTTCGCCGTATGATACGATGAAAAGCGTAATCGGCTATGAATATGAGGTGAAAAACTCTCTTGTCAGCAAAGGCGTTTTGTATGAGGAAGTGCCGTTAGTAAATGATGCCTACGATTTGGAAGGCATTAAGAAAACGGTTGTGCCGGGAACGAAACTGGTACTGATCCAGCGGTCGCGGGGATACAGCGGCAGAAAGACGCTATCCCCGGAAGATATTGGTATGATTTGCAAAGCGGTAAAAGAGATCGATCCGAATGCCTTTGTTTCTACGATGCACGCCAGCAAGGATTCGCCTCGGCCGGGTATTTAAGAGAATTAAGATTTATTCCGTATATTTGTGGGTAGGCTAATATTAATATCGGTTTAGAATGATGGATAGAAGAGGTTTTTTGAAGAATGCTACGCTTGTGAGCGCTGCTTGTTTGATGGATTTCAGGGAGGCTTTGGCATTGGGCGCTAAGGATGCTGAAGTAGGAAAAGCATGGAAAGGATGGAAAAAAGGGCAGTTCCAGATTCATCTGATTTATACCGGGGTGTCGGAATCGATGTTCTTGATTTTCCCCGACGGTACAACGATGCTACTTGATTGCGGCGATCATAATGCTATTGGGCGTGGTAAATTGGCTGTGCCGGTGCTTCCTAATCCCGATCGGCATGCCGGGGAGTGGATCTCTCGTTATGTCTTGAGAGTGAACCCCCAGAAGGATTATGTGGATTACATGATGTTGACGCACTATCACTCAGATCATGGTGGCAACAATAAATTCTACGCTCGTAAGGAGACGAGAG
>UREG01000068.1 GCA_900546795.1 uncultured Veillonellaceae bacterium
CCCGGCGCCATATCTCCCGCCAGGATACGGGGCGCAAGGGTCGTGAGCTGCGCGCTTCCTGCCGCGCCATGCTGAACCGCTTCCAGCACTTTGGAAAGATCGAGCCCTGTTTTTTTGGCATAGGACAGGGCCTCACAGACTCCGGATACCGCGCCGGCAATCATGATTTGGTTGACCAGTTTGGTGTGCTGTCCGCTGCCGGCTTCTCCTTCATAGACGATGGTTTTGCCCATTGCCTGAAAAATAGGCAGCGCCGCCTGAAAATCTGCCTCGTCTCCGCCAACTAAAATAGAGAGCGTGCCGCTGCGGGCTCCCGTATCGCCGCCGGTAACCGGCGCATCAATGGCATGCAGGCCTTTTTGACTGGCCGCCGCGTAAATTTTCTGCGACAGCTGAGGCGAAGTGGTCGTCATATCGATGAGATAAGTGCCGGGCGCCGCTGAAGCTAAAATGCCTTCTTTACCGAAATATACTTCTTCTACATCGGCGGGAAAGCCCACGATGGTGATGACCGCATCTTTGCCGCGGACGCATTGGGCGATGGAATCAGCCCAGACCGCTCCTTTTTCAAGGACCGGCTGCGCTTTTTCTTTGGTGCGGTTATACACCGTAACCGAAAATCCGGCAGCCAGCAGATTGCTGATCATGCCGCAGCCCATAATGCCTGTGCCGATAAAGCCAATATGTTTCATAGATAAAACCTCCTTGTCATGTGCATCGTTTACTTACAATAGTTCTGGACAAGAGGGAACATATCCTGCTATGGTAAAAAATGGATTCTGTTTTTGAGAGCGGTTTGCTATAATAGACAAAGAATACTGAAATACATACGGAAGTAAATGAGGTTCATATCATGGAATTTGTAGCAATTGATTTTGAAACAGCAAACAAGCAGTATGACAGCGCTTGTTCTCTGGCGGCTGTCACCGTGCAGGGAAATGATATCGTTCGTGAAGCGTACAGCCTGATCCGGCCGCCCGTTATGGATTTTGCCCCCGGCAATATACAGATTCATCAGATCACGCCGGAGATGGTAGCGGCAAAGCCGACGTTTGATCAGTTATGGGACCGGGTGTATGCCCATTTGGAAGGTAAAATCGTCGTAGCCCATTTCGCCCTGTTTGATATCCGGGTGCTGCGCACGACGCTGACGACGTATCATATTCCGTGGCCCAGCCTGAAATATGCCTGCACGGTAGATATTTCCCGCAAGGTATGGCCGGAGCTGCCGAATCATAAACTCAATACGATGGGGGAATTTTTGGGCTGTGAATTTCAGCATCATCAGGCTCTCGATGACGCGCGGGTCTGTGCGAAAATCGTCCAGGCCGCAGCGGACAAAACTGGAGCCAAATCCATGGAAGAATTGATGGATATGTTGGGATTAACCTTGAAAAGTTTTCGCGGCGGAAGAAAATAAAGGAGGACGCGATGGGCATACAGAAAAAAATAGGCCTTTTGGTTCTGGCCGCACTGACAGTGGCCGGCGCCGCCTTGGCTGCCGTATGGGAAGTAAAAGGAGACCAGGGGAAAAAATACCGGTATGCCATGCCGGATACGGTTCTGTATGAATTTTGGCTGCCTGCCTACACGGCGGAAAAAGAAGCGGTCTTTTTCGATCCGGAAGATACGCGGATACTGGACGAGTCGGACGGCATGAAGTATGTCATGACTACACTGCTCCACTATCGGGAAGGAAAAGCCAGCCAGCAGATACAGGTATTCGGCATCGACACGCGGACGAAAAAACAATATGCCGTAAGCACGGTTGACCTGCCGCTTTATTCAGACGGCAAAAAAGGCTTTGCAGGAAAAGAATGGCATGGGAAGCGGGAAATCCCTCAGAACGGAAACGCTTACCAGGCCGTAGTGGAAAAAATAACCAAAAAAGCGGAAGCCAACAGCAAAGATCCCCGGTTTGCCGTCAAGGTGATGGAAACGGACAGCACAAATAACAAAGCAAAAAACAAGGCGTATACCGGGCTGGTGAAAGAACAGAAAGACCGGGAGTGGACACTGCTTTTAGATAAGAAAAACGGTGAAAAGATTTATGCCAAAACGGATACGGTTCGGTTTGCCGCCGGGGAAGATCCTTCGCAGATCGATGCCGTCGTGCTGTATCAGAACCGAAACGGATATACGGCGAAACGGCAGACCTATATGGAAAGCAAATTGACGGGCAGCGAGCGTTGGGCTGTTGTCGATCGGGAGATTGCCGCCTATGATGCTAAAGGAAACCTGTTGTCGCTTACCGAGCGGGAACTGATCCCGGAATTGCCGGCATTCTCGGCAGAAGGAAGTGAAACGGAAGCGATCGGGAAACGCCTGGCATCTTTTGCCAAACCGGCGCTGCCGGTGGCCGATCCGCTGACAGAATGGAATAAAAAAGAAGCGAAGAAAAAAGCGGAACTGAAAAAACAGCAGGAAGAAAAGAAAAAAGAAACGGCTAAAGCCGCGAAAAAAGATGGCAGGAATACAGAAAAAGCCAAAGCAAATACACAAGAGAAGAAACGAACGAAATAAGGCGGAGGTATACCATGGGAATTTTAGAAGGAACGACTGTATTAAAAGATGAAATCAGACCGGTGCCGGCCAGAGAATTGGAAGATCGGCTGGCGCGTTTCCGTGAGGAAATGGACAGCCGGCACAGCGGTTGGGAGATGGCGGTGATTAATCATAAAGTCAGCCTGTACTATTTTACGGGCACGATGCAGGACGGCATTTTAGTCATTCGTCCGCAGGACGCAATATTTTGGGTGCGCCGCAGTTATGAACGGGCCTGCAATGAATCGCATTTCGATGATATCCGGCCGATCAAAAGTTTTCGGGAAGCAGCGGCGGAATATGCCCGGATTCCAAAACGCATTTATGTAGAAACGAAAAAAGTAACGCTGGACTGGCAGCAATTGTTTCATAAATACTTTGGATTTGAAGAACTGGCGGCGATGGACGATGTGCTGCAGTCGATCCGCTGTGTAAAGAGCGAGTATGAAATCCGGATGATGGAAATATCCGGGGCGATTCATGAGACGGTGTTGGATGTGATTGCGCCCAGTATGATTCTGCCCGGCGTCAGCGAAGCGCAGCTGGCTATCAACCTGTATGCGGAAATGGTGCGGCGCGGTTCGCAGGGAACGGCGCGGTTTAACATGTCTTCCGGTGAAGAATCTGTCGGGCTGGCGTCATTTGGCAAGAGCGGTCTGGTGCGTACGGCATTTGACGGCCCCGGCGGTACAGGCGGCACTTGCATCGCTGTACAGTCGATCGGCAGCGCGTTTCGCAAACTGCGGCCGCAGCGGTTGGTATATCTGGATATTCCCTGTGGTTTCGACGGCTACCACACGGACAAAACCGTCGTCTATTATTTTGGCGATTTTGACCAGGATCCCGATAAAGACCGGATACGAAACGCTCACCAGCAGTGCCTGGATCTGGAAGCGGAAGTAACGGAAATGATGAAACCGGGCGTGCCGGTAGAAGAATTGTATATAAAAACGATGGAACGATTCAATAATCCGTACGGGGAAGCGTTTATGAACGGCGGAAAATTTCTGGGGCACAGCGTGGGATTGGTGATCGACGAATCGCCGGCTATTGCCAAAGGATTTAAACAAGTGCTCAAAGAAGGAATGACCTTTGCCTTGGAACCGAAAGTAGCCCTCCCGGGAATCGGCATGGTAGGAACAGAAAATACGTATGTGGTGAGAAAAGACGGCGTCCATTCTCTGACCGGCCGTTCCCACTCTCTGCGGGTATTATAAAAAATTTTCCGAATGGATGTAACCATTCAGGTGGAAATCCTGCGTTCATTTTTCCTAAGTAAGTACTGAGCAGAAAATAGCGCAGTATTCCAGGTGCTTTTTGGAACTGCGAAAAAAGCGGCGTGAGCGCCGTGCCTTGAATCAGGTATCTTAAAATAGTGAATAATACTGCTGTATAGCTGGAAATGCAGCTGATGTATTGTATTGGGAGCGATTGTCTTTGGTTCATGCCGAGGGTGCCGCTCCCATTTTTGTGTGCGGTTCTCTTTCCTTCGAGGAGTGGATCGGAACAGAAAAATATCCGCAGCAGCCGGCACGGCGGACGTGTGCGTAAACAGCTTGATGGAAAACGATATTTTCTGCGGTTCCATTAGGCTGTGAATTCGGATTCGCACCTAGCCATGATCGGTTTACTGCTGTCATGCCGCCGTGGTTCTCCTAATGGCGGGGATTATCCCAGCGAATATGTTGCAGCTTGGGAAACGATGGATTTTAAAATCGAACATCCGTTAAGGGATACATGACAGCGGTGTTTACGGCAGCAGTCTTTCCTGCGTTTTTTCGTCTATCGTATTGCTGTTTGAAAGAGAGAATGGATGTTTTAGGATTTTCATTATGGAATATAGCAGCACAAAAGCCATGGGGTACTTATGCATGCCCATGGCTTTTTGTATTATTAGCATATATTCGTTTGAGGAATTTCGGCGTATTCTTTAAGAATCTTTATGAACTTTTCTATTTGAGCAGTTGGCTTTTTGGAATACAAAATTCCATAGGTTACATTGCAATCCCATTCTAGAGGTATCGTGATAAGCGAGGGATGGATATCTGCCCATGCGTCCAACGTCAGCAGTAAATGCCCTGTTTGTTCACAGGTATTGAAGGTATCCATATCGTAGTAATAGCCAGTTTCTTCAATAAAAATTTGAGGATGAGTACGTTTCAGCATATCGTAAAACTGGTCAATAAACTCCGTATCGCCGCTCTGTACCATCATCAGATGTTCTCCATGCAGCTCTTGCAGAGAGAGTATCTGCCGGTCTGCCAGCCGATGCCCTTTGGGAACAGCGATGCAGAGATGATAATTTCCCAGAATCAGGTAGTTGGCGTGCTCGCGCATTCGTTTGGAATTAAAGGACCCAACCAATAGATCTATGCGTTCGCCAAGCGAAGAAATGACCTGAATAATCTGCTCTTTTGTATCCTCATATGGGATGATATTGAATTTGTATTTTGGATACTCTTCAGACAGAGGGCGCCAAAAATCAGTCAACGTTTTACTGGGATTAAGCAAAGAGGAGCCGACTCGTATGGTGATATGTTCGGTACGTTCGGCCATAGCGGCTTTGGTCAGGGCTTTTTCTGCATTGTCCAGCAGCTGTTTTCCATCTTGATAAAGCGATTTTCCTGCGGCAGTCAATTCGATGCCCTGATTTGTGCGGTTCAACAGCTTCATGCCAAGACGGTTTTCCAGTGTATTGATGTGTTTCATAATGGCAGCGGGAGTTATAAACAGCAATTTTGCCGCTTTAGAAAAGCTTCCTTGTTCCGCTGCCTGCAAAAAGATTTGAAACTGCCGGCTCAGCATAGCATTTCCTCCTATACGATGTGTTTACTTTTAGTAAATGTAGCATAGCATTTTTGGTTATTCAACGTCAAGGTAAATGCACCTATAATGTGGATAGGCAAGGTGGCACCAGTACCGAAATGCCGGCTTCACTTGGTGAATACTTTGATAGGAAACCTGAGAAAACTGCAAGGCTATGAGCATGGAAGAAATGGAATCCATAACGGACGATTGGTATCGGGAGCGGAGAAGTTTTGTCGGGGAGAATATAAAGGTACAGGAAATGTGAATTCTCTCGTCCTTCGCTGGAATATACTGCGCGGGCTGTCATCTTTAAGCTTGTTCTTAAGGAACCTGTGACGATGAACATCAGGATCTTTAATGTTGAGTGTGCTGAGAGCGATTCTCTGAAAACCAGGTGCACGGAAATCATGGATTACTACGATTGGAAGATTGCCGAGTTTTTGAATGCGGTGAAAGGCCACAAATAAAAATAGGAGGAATGAAGTATGAATACGATCACTTTAAACGATGGAAATAAAATCCCTGCTGTTGGTTTTGGCGTTTATCAGATTTCAAACAACGGCCCTGCTTATGAGGCTGCTTTGGCCGCGCTGAAAGCCGGATACCGGCATTTGGATACTGCCGCTGCCTATTTCAACGAAGAGGATGTAGGGCGTGCCGTACGGGACAGCGGTATTCCGCGTGAGGAGATTTTTGTTACCAGTAAGCTGTGGCTCTAGGACTATGGCTATGAGCCTGCCAGGAAAGGGCTCACCCGCTCCCTGCGAAAGCTGGACATCGGTTATATCGACCTCTATCTGATTCATCAGCCATACGGAGACGTGCCGGAAGCATGGAAAGCGATGGAGGAGGCCAAGGCAGAGGGAATGCTGCGTTCCATCGGCGTATCTAATATGACTCCGAAGATCTGGAACCAGTTTATTCCCCAGTTTGCCACTAAGCCTGCTGTCAATCAGGTAGAGTTCAATCCCTTTTTCCAGCAGAAAGCGATTCGGGAGATTATGGCGAAGGACGATGTGAAGCTAGAAGCGTGGTATCCTCTGGGCCACGGCAACGGAACGCTGCTCTCTCATTCCGTGATCGGTGCGCTGGCCGAGAAGTACGGCAAGAATCCCGGCCAGATCATTTTGCGCTTTGAGGTGCAGGAAGGCGTCATCATTTTGCCCAAGTCGGTCAATCCAGAACGGATTAAGGGCAATCTGGAACTTTTCGATTTTGAGCTGAACGAAGCGGAAATGGATTCCCTGCGGGCGCTGGATACCGGTAAGGGGGTTCATGATCCGGATGCGCCGGGCGTGGCGGAGAAACTGCTGAGTGCTTATAAAATTGAGGATTGAGGCAAGCTCCAGGAGGTTAGTAATGAAGAAAATTTTACTTATAGACTCCAGTCCACGGAAGGGCGGCAATTCAGAAATCGTTACAGATACATTGGCAAGACATCTGAATGGTTGTGAAGTGTTTGTATTCAAAATGCGGGAGCATGACTGTCGTTTTTGTCTGGCCTGTGCAGCCTGTCAGGGAAAAGATACGCAGACGTGTGTGCAAAAGGATGATATCACCCCGCTGCTTCCTGTTATCGACCGGTGTGATGCGATTGTGATGGCATCACCGATTTATAATCATCAGGTCACCTCTCGTGCCAGACTGTTTATTGAGCGGCTTTATCCATTTTTTCATGTGGAGAAAGAGAATATGAGCAATACCTCTAAAAGAGGAAAGAAAGCGGCTCTGGTCTGCTCCTGCTGGGGAAGTCCCCGGGAGGTAATGGAGCGGTACGCTGTGTGGACTGCGTCATCATTTTCTCAGGTGGGTGCAACGAATACAAAAGCGCTGGTCTTTGATGGAATCCCCGGTTTGGGTGAGATTTGGAATCGGGAAGATTATATGGCACAGTTGCAAGAGCTGGCCAGTTGGCTGGCACAATAGCTGATAATATAGAAGGATGCGTTTGGAGGGATAAAAATGCAGCAGAGAAAATTAGGGGATTTAACCGTTTCGGCATTAGGGTTTGGCTGTATGGGGCTTTCCCATGCGTATGGCATAGCACTGGATAAGCAGGTGGCGATCCAGCGCATCTATGAAGCCTTTGAAGCAGGCTATACATTTTTTGATACTGCTGAAATATATGTGGGGAAATTTGCCGACGGTACTCCGGCGGTCAATGAGGAAGTCGTGGGAGAAGCCATTCGCCCTTTCCGCAATCAGGTCATCATTGCTACGAAGGGCGGCATTCGGTGGGAAGGAGGCAAGACGGTTCCCGATGCCAGCCGAACCTCGATTCGCACCTCGGTGGAGAACAGCTTGAAGCGGCTGGGGGTGGATACCATCGACCTCTATTATCAGCACCGGCAGGATAAGACGAAGGAGCCGGAAGAAGTCGCGGAAGTTTTCGCTGAGCTGATTCAGGAGGGAAAAATCCGTCATTGGGGCATTTCCAACGCCACTAAGGAGTATATCGAGCGGGCGGATGCGGTTTGTAAGGTAACTGCGGTGCAGCTGCGCTATTCCATGATGGCAAGATGGACGGAAGAGTTGTTTCCTCTGCTGGAAGAGCGGAATATCGGCGCTGTTGCCTATTCTCCGATTGCTAACGGTTTCCTGTCCGGTAAAATCCGGCGTGCAGATCAGTATGATTCGGCAACGGACTTCCGTAGTTTTATGCCGCAGTATCAGCCTGCTGAGATAGAAAAGAGCCGGGTGCTGCTCGATATGATTAGAAATCTGGCAAAAGAGAAAAATGCCACTCCCGCGCAAATTTCCCTTGCATGGATGCTCTGTAAGAAGCCGTGGATTGTTCCCATTCCGGGGACGACCAAGACGGAGCGGATCAAGGAAAATGCAGCGGCGGCAGAGGTAGTATTGACGATGGAAGAAATCAAGAAAATCGACGTCCAACTGGATACGATGGATTTGAACGTATTCAGCGGTATATAAAGGAAGCAAAATGCCTGCGTATTACACGCCGCCGGGTAGTCTGGAACAGTTATACCCATTTGGAAAGGGGCTTCGGGCATGACGGCAGAGCGGAGCTTGATAGAGAAAATGCCATGGGAAGCCACACTGCCAGGTACACTGCCGGCACCGCTGAACCTTTTGTTCGATCAGCGCTGATACAGCATTGCCATCTGGTATGCTGCAAGCAGTAGGGCAGCTAAATTTTCCCGCTGGGGAAAATTTAGGACCGGTGGAAGCGATATACTGAAAACGACAGATATAGTGAAAATTCCCTTCTGTTTACTATGGACATGGAGTATAGTCGAAGGAGTATAGTGAACATAGAAAGGGGGATTTTCTATGAAAAAAGATTGGTTCCATCATCTGCTTTCCGCTTCCGGCCTGGGGGCAGGGGACAAACAGGCCAAGCGGCTGCCGCTTGAAGGAGGCGAACGGATCTTGGTCGCATATTTTTCTTATTCGGGAGAAACGAGAAAAGCTGCCCGGCAGATTGCAGAAAAAGTTCATGCCGACTTGTTTGAAATAGTACCTGTCCGCGCGTATCCGCCGCGGTACGAAGCGTGTACCGAAATCGCTCAGAAAGAAGCGGAGGAAGATCAGCGCCCGCCTATTAAAGAAACGGTGAACGGTATGGACGACTATGACATCGTATTTCTGGGCTATCCGGTATGGTGGTATAAAGCGCCTATGCCTGTGTATACGTTTTTAGAGGAACATAATGTGGCAGGAAAGATTGTCGTGCCGTTTTGTACAAGCGGCGGAAGCCGGCTCGAAGATACGCTGCCGGATTTAAAACGTATGCTGCCATCGTCGTTTATGGCAGAGGGACGGCGCGTTTATTCCAGCCGGCCGGAACGAACGGAAGTCTGGCTGAGCGAATTAGGGTTTTAAAGAAAATGGCTCTGTCACAACAAATGGTTGATTTTGACGAGAAATAGCGTATAATAA
>UREG01000069.1 GCA_900546795.1 uncultured Veillonellaceae bacterium
ACTGGACGGTCCGATCATAATCGGTCCAATGATGTCAAAAACTCCCATCGTACTGCCTCCTTTATATAAAAAAGCCCCGCTGCCCCTTTCGGACAGAGGGGCTAAAACCGCCTCAGCGGTTACATCCACCGCGATATATCAAATTCTTCGCCAACCACCTGGGCTACATAGACTTGCCCCAAATACAAGCCCATCAGTGACAGGGTGCTGACTGCAAACTGGCTTTCATTCCATATTTCATTACAAGCTCCCAGCACGGGATCTAAATCGTTGAATACTTTTTCTTCTTCCTGCTCTGTCAGAGAGACGGGCCGCTTTTTCATCAAAGCCAGCAGTTCTCTTTGCAGGCCCGAGTCTTCTACACCGCAGGCTTTAAAAAATTTAGGCGCCATGGCTTCATCAATACACGCCATTTTATAAAGCGGCGAATTGAAGCTGTGCACAATATATTCTGCCGGAATTTTTTCTCCCCGCAGCGTCTGGCGCAGTTCTTCTTCCCTAAAGCCGCTGTACTTAAACAGCAGCGGATAAGAATCGGCCATAACATCGGCAAACCGCGTCCGCGCACCGGTCACAATGCACCGCAAATAGGCCAGCTGGTGAAAGAGCATATCGTCCGTCCGCATATTTTCAGTCAGCGGCGCCACATATTTTTTCACATACTGCCGGAACGCCCGTATATTGACATTGTGGGAGTTGCGGGAATAGATAAACAGCATCAGCAACCCTAAAATCTTATAATGCGCTTCCTGCAGATGCTGCATGATTTTCAGCGCGTCATACGCTACGATGTACTGCGTATCGCCGGGATCATGCATCAAAATATCCCGAAATGCGCGGATTCCCATATAGCGGGTCAATTCATTCGGCTGAGCGGCATACGCGTGCTGAAGTGACTGAAGCGCTTCCTGCACCGGTAAATTGGAGATAAGCTCTTCTTTTTCCTCTTCCGTCAGCTCACCCAACGCCCGAAATGCTTCTGCTGTAATCTGCGCAACATGATCTTCCGCTTTTCGATTGAGCATGCCATACCGGGAAAGAAAATGCTCCACGCACCGCTCTTCCACAGATCGGCTGACCCGTTTGTCCTTCGCTGCCGCAGGCGCTGCGACTTCCTTGCCTGCCAGCGGTTCTTCTGCTATAGCCGCAGGCTTTGCCGCGGCTTTTTGTATCCGCACCTTAGGAACAATTTGTGTTTTCTCCATATCTGCCGCAGATTCCTGCGGTTTGACTGGTTTTAAAACAATCGTTTTATCTTCTTTCGCCGCAGCTGGTTCTTTTTCCTGCTCCAATTCCTGCAGATGCCGGGCCGCTCTGGCCGCTTCTTCCAAGCTCGTAGCATTCCTCATCGCTTCCAGGACATGCTCTCTCGTCCAGGCCGTCGTCTGCGGAGCCGTTTTTCCTTTCGGTACCGCTTCATGAAAGCGAACCGTACCATTTTCCCGAACCGCTTCTCCTTTTGTCGTAACGTACTGCGTTTCTTCTATCCGTTCTTTCCGCTCCGGCTGCGCGGCGGCTTTGACCGCAGCAATCGGCTGGGTCTGATGCATTCCCCGGGACGCACTGCGCGCTGTCCGGCGTGCCGCTCGTTTCGAAGCAGTTTCTTTATGAGACGGTTTATAAAACATCACAAGGCATAAAATAAAAAATAAAACCAATATGCCCAATATCGTCAAATAAGGTATGAATATATTCACTACCGTTCCTCCTCTGACAAGGTAATTTTCATTTTTACATTATACCACAGCCAAAGTCGTTTCATCTATAACCCGCCGTTGTGAAATGCGAGATTTCCGCTCTTTTCTCTTTATTCGTTTCCATCGGCTTCAATATGGATTTGGTTTCTCCGATTATACAGCGTCTGATAACCGAAATGAAGCGATCCGAACACGGACAGACAGACCGTTGTCGAGATACAAATCATCGCGGCAATTTGGTACATCGTAGCCGTAATCGGCAGCGAGCCTGCCAGAATCTGGCCGGTCATCATGCCCGGAAGGGATACAATCCCCATGCCTACCATCGAATTGACCGTCGGAATGATGGCCGTTTCCAGGGATCGTTCTACGTAGGGCTGCAAAATCATCTGCGGCGTACCGCCGATATTGAGCAAGGTTTCAATCCGAAGCTTTTCACTGCTCAGCGCATCGTACAGGGATTTCACGCCTAAATTCACGCCGGTCATGATGTTTCCAAAAATCATGCCGCTCATAGGGATAAGATACTGAGGATCAAATATATCATGATGCACCACGATCCCTACAAAGAAGCAGATAATGGCCAGTCCGGCCAGCGTTACGGACGAAGCGATCGCCGCCCGAAATTTTTTATTCAGCTGCGGATTTTTTGACGTAATGCGGTGGATGGTAAATCCGATCATACAGGCTACATACGCCATCGTAAATACCGGGTGCGGGTTTTTAAAAATATAGGTCAGGACAAATCCTGCCAAGACAAGCTGTACAGTCATGCGCAGACTGGCGAAAAGAATCTGCCGGCTCTGCTTCATGCGGTACCGTTTCATGATCGTCAGCACGATCAGCAACAATACATACATTAATATAAAGCGAGGAATGGTGATTTCTGCTACTCCGCCCATCTCAGTTCCCTCCTATCTGGATAATCTGATCCGCAAAACCTTCCATCAGCCGATCGTCATGGCTGACAACCAAAAGGGTCAGATTCCGTTCCTGGCACCGTTCTTTAATTCGGCGCATGACGGTTTCCGCATTCACCGCGTCCAAAGCCGCGGTCGGTTCGTCCAGCATCAGTACTTTAGGATTCATGCTGACGGCGATCGCAATAAATACGCGCTGCCGTTCTCCGCCGGACATGGTATCTACTGTCCGGTGTATATCCGTATCGAGCGAACAGATATGCAGGCATTCGCTCATTTCCGCTTCATCAGGAACCGGCGTTCCATGTATGGCGTGAAACTGCCGGAAATTTTCCTCTATCGTTCCCGGAAACAGCCATACCTGCTGCCCTGCCAGCATAATCTGCCGCCGCAGGCTTATCGTATCGATCCGTTCCATATCGATGCCGCGGAACCATATCGTTCCCGCAGAATGATCGTACATTTGATTGAGCAGTTTAAACAGCGTGCTTTTCCCGCTGCCGCTCGGTCCTTTTATCAATACTACCGCCCCTTCTAAAATCGAAAAGTCCGGATAGTATAATTTGTCCATGAAACACAACCCTTGCGCCCGAATAATCGGATACATGTCCATTCCCTCTTTTCCCTTTAAACAGCACGAAAGACAGGCTTCACAAAAAGCCTGCCTCTGCTATTGATTATTTAGCCGGTTTTTCTCCAAACCATTTTTCATACAGCTGATCATATACGCCGTTTTCCCGCAGCGTTTTCAGCGCTTTATTTAATTTTTCCTGAAGCTGTTTGTCATCTTTACGGACTGCCAGGCCCAATTTATTGGATTTTACCATCGGCCCTACGATCTTGAAATCTTTTCCAGCGCCCTGCTTCATCCAATACTGCGCGACCGGTTTATCCAAAATCATAGCGTCCATGCCTTTGTTCCCCAGTTCCAAAAACAGCTGGTTGATCGTATCCATTTCTTTTACCACTGCATTCGGCTGTTCTTTGGCAAAAAACGATCCTGTCGTTCCCAGCTGCGCTCCCAGTGTTTTGCCGGCCAGGTCCGGTACATCATGAATCTGATCATCGTCTTTTCTAACGACGATCACCAGACCGGAATCATAGTAGGAATCAGAGAAAAATACTTTTTCCTGCCGTTCCGGCGTAATAACCATGCCCGCTGCAATCATATCTATATTCTTGCTTTGCAGCGCAGGGATCAGCGCGTCAAATCCCATGCTGACAATTTCCGACTTTTCATAGCCCATTTCTTTTGCCAGCGCTTCCGCCAATTCTACGTCAAAGCCAACATACTTGTTGTTGTCGTCTACAAATTCAAACGGCGCAAACGTCGTTTCCGAACCAACGCGAAGTACTTTGGACTGTTCATTTCCGCATCCAGCTGCTACCGCTGCTGCCAATACGCCTGCCGCAGCCAGTGCAAGCCACTTTTTCAATTTCATTCCAATTTCTCCTTTATGATGGTTTTTCTTTTTATCATACACTGGTTTACCAAAGAATGCAATTTATTTATCTATTCCTTTATTCCATACCGCCGCACTGCCGAAAGCACCGGCCGATACAACAGCCAAACCAGCACCGTATTGACCGTTCCTTTAACGAGATTGAACGGTATGATCAGCGTATACAGCAGCGGCACCACTACTTCCCTCGGAAATCCTAAATACAGCGGCGTGATCCAATAATTCCACAACGTCATCCATATCGTCATCGCCAGCGTACCGGCAAGAAGCCCCTCTGCCGCGCCGACCGGCGTCGGCCGCTTCCGATACTGCCAGGCTGCCGTGCCGGCAAAACAAGCGGAAGCCATCATATTCATCAGCGCGCCTACAATCCCCGTATCGCTGACCGTTACCATTTCCATCACCGCCGTTGCCGCGCCTGCCAGCACCGCCCCGGCAGGGCCGAGCAAAAATCCGCCCAGACACAATACTACGTCTTTCGGATCGTAAGTCAAAAACGAAGCTGCCGGAATCCGCACCGCCAGCATCACACTGTAAGCCATTGCGCTGATCATGCCCAGCGCGCAAATATACCGAGTCTTATGTATCATACTGCACCTGCTTTCTGTTTGTATGATAGATAAAAAGAAGATTCTCGTCAATAGCTCTTTTCCGGCGCAAGTTCCGGCAAATATTTCCAATATTTTTTCGGCATATTCTGTCTCCGCAGCGATTCATTTTTCCGCTCCGGTATCGATATTGCCTGATAGAATGCACGCCATAACGCGGCAATCTCTTTTTCCTTGCCTGCTTCCTCCATGTCCTCATTCAGTTCCGGCACGGTTCCCAATACCGCTTCTTTCCCATCATAATACACTGCAGTCTTTCTCTTTCGATCATGCAGCACCCAGGTTTCTTGGGGAAGACGCCGCATAAAATGATCTGCCATAATCGGCACAACCGGATATTTCGGTTCTATACCGCCATACAGCAGCCCGCCCCTAAGTTCCCGAAACCGCACCAGCCCCAGCATGCGGTGCCGTTCGCGGCTCACCGCCCGCGCCCGCTCGCATACAGACCATACAGGGCAGATATGCCGATGCGCCAAAATTTCTTTTTTATACCGAAATGCTTCCCGCAGAAAAAGGAGCAGCTCCCGCTCTTTCTGCGGATCTTCCGTCAAGAAGGCATAATACAATATATGTACGGCCTTTCTGCCGCAGTTTTTATCCAGTGCCGCCAATACTTTCTCCGCGCACTCTTCCTCCGTTTTTACCCTCGTCCAATCGCCAAACAAAGGCTGTACCGATTCCCGGCATATATCTTCAATCTGAGAAAATCCCTGGTGCCAGCCGTGATAAACTGCCGACAAATATCCCATAAATGTTCCGTCATATCCATATATCATCTGGTCATGCCAGCCCTTCAAATAAACTCATCTGCCGCGTCTTTGCGCCCCATTTGCCACCGCTCATAAGCACATGCCGCACGGCGGCTTCATTTTCCCTGCGCAGTCCGTAATACCTTCCGCTGCAAGTGATAAAATGACGCGCTTTTTTCCACACGACGCCCATGCGCTTTAAACTCTCCGGCGTGACCGGCGCCATCTTCCTTGCCATATAAATCCGCTTTGCCGACAAAACGCCGATCCCGGGCACCCGAAGCAGCATACGGTATGAAGCCCGATTAACCTCGATGGGAAAACACTCCCGGTGCCGCAGCGCCCAGCCCGCTTTAGGGTCCAGCTCCAGATCAAAATCCGGCTGTTCTTCAGACAAAATCTCATCGGCAGAAAATCCATAGAACCGCAGCAGCCAGTCTGCCTGATACAACCGATTTTCCCGCAAAAGCGGCGGCGCTGCAGCGGCCGGCAGATTCTTTCCAGTCATAACCGGCACATACGCGGAATAATACACCCGCTTTAACGCCACTTTCTGATACAGCGCTTCCGTCAGCTTCACAATTTGCCGATCCCGTTCCGGCGTCGCTCCCACGATCAGCTGCGTAGTCTGACCGGCAGGGATAAATTCCGGCATCCGAATCCGTTTCTTTTTCTCTTCCTGCTGCTCCAATATCCCCAGGCGCGCCGTCCGCATCGGCAGTAAAATCGTTTGCTTAGTCTTTTGCGGCGCCAGCCTTTTTAATCCTGCTTCCGACGGAAGTTCCATATTGACGCTGAACCGATCGATATACAACCCTAGCTCCCGAATCAGTTTTTCGTCCGTTCCCGGTATTCCTTTCATATGGATATATCCGCCAAACTGTTCCTCCAGGCGCAGTTTTTTGGCGATCTTGATAAATAATTCCGTCGTATAATCCGGCGACCGCAGGATACCCGAGCTTAAAAACAGCCCTTCAATATAATTGCGCCGGTAAAATTCTATCGTCAGCGACACCACTTCTTCCGGCGAAAAACTTACCCGCGGTATATCGTGGCTGCACCGGTTTACGCAATATTCACAGTCATATATGCAGGAATTGGTCATCAATATTTTCAGCAGAGAAATGCATCGGCCGTCAGCACTCCAGCTGTGGCAAATTCCCGATACCGCGCCATTGCCAATACCGCCGATATTTTTTCGCCTGCTCCCGCTGGAAGAACACGACACATCATATTTCGCGGCATCCGATAAGATCCGCAGTTTCTCCATTATTTCCATGACTATCCCACCCTTCGCTAGTATCTTACCACCAATCGGCCTCGCTTTGCAAACATATGTTCGATTTTTGGCTAAAAAATAAGCCCAGCGCCGCGGCGCCAGGCTCCTCTGTTTATATCCAACCCATTTTTTTACAAGCTTTCCAAACTCCGTCACGATCACACATATCTGTCACATAATCCGCCCGCTCTTTGAGCGGTTCGCAGGCATTGCCCATGGCGATAGAAAACCAGGCCGGATCAAACATCTGCAAATCGTTAATTCCATCGCCAAACACGACGACATCTTTTTCTTCTCCGCCGATACAGCGCAGCATCTCCCGGATTCCACGCCCTTTTTCCATCGGCTCTACCAGCATGCTGTCATCAAAATACCGCACACTTTGCAGCCCGTGCATATCCATGGCCAGTTCCTCTTTTTCAGAAGCAGCCACAAAGATTTTATACACCGTCTTGCCCCGCCAATCAAACTCCGGATCAACAGTCGTCATATAATACCGTTCCTGCACCCGTTCCAAATACCGCGGGTCGGCCGTATACCGCTTCAGTTCATTAGAGATCGTAACGGCAAAGGAAATATCTTCCCGCTGCAAATATTCCAAATACGCCGCAACCTTGTCCGAATCCATGCCATGCTGATACACGATCTTCTCGTTCAGCGTCAAGCTATAACCTCCATCGGCTACCATATTATGGATGCCCAGCATCTTTGCAATATCCCAGCCGCTTTTTTGCAGCCGTCCTGTAGCAATCGCTACAAAATGCCCATTCGCTTCCAGCTGTCGCAGGCATTCCCGGGTGCTCTCCGGTACCTGGCTCGACAACAGCGTAGTCAGCGTTCCATCTATATCAAAGAAAAAATATTTTTTCATATCGTCCCTCCTCCCGGTCATCGTATCATAGAATAAAAACAGCGGTCAACCTAACTGCCGAATAAAAATAGAATCCGGCTTTGCTAAAAGAACCGCTCTTTTCTCTTGTCCATTTCTGGTTCAAGGCATCGTTTAGGAAAAGAAAGGCTCCGCCCATCCGGACGGAGCCTCGCTGTTATATACTTTTATCTCTTTATCCTTTATTTACTGCTGCCAAGTTCTAATTCATATGCCTTTTGCAGCCGTACATACGACGCATGCCGTTCTTTTGCGTCCCGTTCTGTTTTTTCAAACAAGGCTTCCGCCGCTTCTGGGAAAGTTTTCATTAAAGAAGCGAACCGCACTTCGCCCATGAGGAATTCCCGGAAATCGCCAGTCGGTTCTTTGGAATCGAGGCTGAACGGATTTTTTCCCTGTTCTTTCAGTGTCGGGTTGAACCGGTACAGATCCCAATATCCTGCCTGTACAGCCAGTTTCTGTTCCAGCTGGCTCTTGCCCATGCCTATGCGCAGCCCATGGTTAATACACGGTGCATAGCCAATGATGAGGGACGGTCCCGGATAAGCTTCTGCTTCTGCCAGCGCTTTCATGAACTGGTTCATATCCGCACCCATAGCTACCTGCGCTACATAGATGTAGCCATAACTCATGGCAATCATGCCCAGATCTTTTTTCTTCGTCTTTTTGCCGCTGGCTGCAAATTTCGCTACTGCCGCTGCCGGAGTGGCCTTGGAGGACTGCCCGCCCGTATTGGAATATACTTCTGTATCAAATACAAATACATTCACATCTTCACCGGACGCCAGAACATGATCCAAGCCGCCGAACCCAATATCATACGACCAGCCGTCGCCGCCAAAGAGCCACTGCGACCGTTTGACGAGATATTGTTTCATTTTCCACACTTCTTCTAATTCCGGCACGCCGCATTTTGCCGTTTCCAGAAGTTCGATGACTTTATCGGCCCGTTCCCGCGTACCTTCGCTTACCATCATATTATCCAGCCAATCCTGCAGCGCTTCTTTTACCTCTCCGCTGGCAGCAGGAATCGCTTTTTCCACCAGACCTTTCAATACTTTCCGGCCATTTCTCGTTCCCAGGAACATACCAAAGCCAAATTCTGCATTGTCTTCAAAGAGAGAGTTTGCCCATGCCGGTCCATGACCTTTCGCGTTTGTCGTATACGACGAGGACGGAGCGCTGGCGCCCCATACGCTGGAGCAGCCGTGTGCGTTGGCAACCATCATACGATCGCCGAACAGCTGCGTTACCACTTTGGCATACGGTGTTTCAGCACAGCCTGCGCATGCGCCGGAGAATTCCAGCAACGGTTGTTCAAACTGACTTCCTTTCACCGTTTCTTTCTTCATTGGGTTCGCTTTCGGCGCAAGCGTCATAGCATAATCCCAAAGAACTGCTTTATCTTCCTGCGTACCGTATGGCTGCATAACGAGGGCTTTGCCTTTCGGAGCCGGGCAGACATTCGCGCAGCTTCCGCAGCCCAGGCAGTCTTTTACCGATACCGTGATGCGGAACTTCAAGCCTTTCGCGCCGATCGCATCTTTTACGGCAAATCCTTCCGGCGCCTGCGCAGCTTCTTCTTCCGTCAGCAGGAACGGGCGAATCGCAGCAGATCGGAAGAG